>NZ_JBKQTQ010000066.1:0-109151 GCF_052143115.1 Mycobacterium sp. | reverse complement strand
CGATCGCCTTGCCAAGAAATGCATTGAGTTTGTCTTCGGTAGCGGTCATCGCCAGCTCCTCTGTTCACCGCGGCTCAACGCTAAACCGGTCCGGCGTCAACCGGCGCTGATTTCACATCTCCCGGTTGTCTTACATTTTGCCTACCGGCTACGCGCAGCACGCGGTCGCTGCGGTCATCCGACCCTCCGCCGCTTCCGGCCCCCGGTTTCCCAGTTCACCAGCATAGGGCGCAAGACGGCGAAGACGCGGTTTAATCAGGCCGCCATCAGCGGCACGTATCGCGCGTTAAGTGGGCGTATCCCTGCTGTCTGTCTCCTTGGCCAGCACGCGATACACAGTTGCCCTGCTAACGCCGAGCGTGCCCGCGATGGTGGTGACTGGCTCGCCGCTTGCATGCATCCGCCGCGCCAACGCCGCCTTCGACTGATCGAGCGCCTTGGGTCGGCCGACGTGCCTGAGACGTGGATGTCTCTGCCGGATTCGGACGATGTTCAAGGTAAGACCGTCTCTGTTGTGACATTCTGCGGGTGTGTCGGCTCCTCCGGCGGCTGCTCCTTCAGGCGTGGTGACGTTTCTGTTCACCGATGTGGAGGGTTCGACCCGTCGGTGGGAGGCGGACGCCGATGCGATGCGGGCGGCTCTGGCCGCACACGACGAGGTGTTGCGCGGGGCGATCGAGGGGCACGGGGGCTGGTTGTTCAAGCACACCGGCGACGGCGTGTGTGCAGTGTTCGCCTCCCCCACGGGTGCGGTCGATGCGGCGGTGGCTGCCCAGCGGGCGTTGGGGTTGCCTGTCCGGATGGGGCTGGCGACCGGCGAGGCCGAGTTGAGCGAGGGGGATTACTTCGGAGCGACAACGACCTGCCGGTGATCAGTAAGCCCGACCACCGCTATCGGCCGGTCCAGTACTACGACGCAGTGGAGACCGAGGCGTTCGGGCAGGCCCGCATCACGGCCGCCGTGCGTGCCCGGCTGGACGAACTGATGCCCGAACCGCTCGACGCCGTACTTGAACGCGAGGCGCGGCAGCGCGTCCCCGTCGCCGAGCGACCGCGCGAAAGGGAAGACTGATGCGGTACATCGACGTGGAACGGGCTGCGCGAGAGGAGAATTGGCGCCGCCAACCTGGCGTTGGCTCTCACCCACGCTGCGCGCGAGGCGTTAGAGGTCAAGCGCGGACGGCCGACCAAGGGGCAACGACTATGACCGCGCCCAACACACCACCAGCAACCAAGTGCACCAAGACCGCGCCAAGCGATGCATCGGATGAATTGATGAGATCGGCGCGGCTTTAGCGGGGCCGATCTGACCCAAGCGGACTCAGTCGAATTCGAGTAGCCGACTACTCGTGTCGTTCGACGTTACGCCGTGTCTGATTTACAGGAAGAGACGTCCTTGGAGGCTATCGTGCAACCTGTTCCGAATCCCGAGCGTGTGGGTACGCGGCACGTCGACGAGCAGCTGTCGATGGATCGGTTGATGGGGCTGGCGGTGTTTGGCGAGAAGGTCGCCTCGCGCACGTATGCTCTCATGGCCGACCTCAGACCTGACGACGCGTCGCTACTGCGCAAGTTTGCCAGCATGGAGGGCAAGCACGGTACATGGTTCGCCGCGGCGAGCGCGGCCAATGGTTTTCATCCGGACCGCGCTTTCGCCAATAAGGAGCTCGGTTACTTGATCGCGCAGGTGGACGACCACCATCGCGCCGGAGACTTCGATGCGCTCGCGGTGCTACAAGGGTTCATCGTCGAGTGCCTTGCGATCTCGACCTATGCACCATTCGTCGAGGTTGGTCGTCGGTGGAACATGCATGAGTTGTTCGCGCGCGTACTCGACGAAGAGCGCTACCACGTGGACTGGGTGACACGTTACTTGCGGTTGCGCTTCTTCGATCGCGACGCCGACTTTGTCGCGCTCGTCGAACGTGTCAATACGCAGGGAGTGGACTGCGTCGGCGGAACCCTGATGAACATCACGGACTACCTCGCATGCGTCGGGGTCTCGGGCGCCGACTGTGCCGGCGCGATGACCGACGAATACACGGGCCTCCTCGAACGCGTCGGCATCGAGGAGCGGCGTGCCATGAAGAGCGTGATGAGTTTGTTCATTCCTCTCGTTCGAAAGTATCGCCGTGGGGAGAAGACGAAGTGAGTCATCCCCCCGCAGCTGCCGCGGCCCAGCACGATGAGCTCGATGGCGACGAGCTTCTCCTCTGGGCAATCATGCGGACGTTCGAGGTTCAAGCGTTTGCCCAGTATCGAGAACACACGCCCCAGCTTGCGGTACCAAAGGACGGAGTAGGCGCGTTGCTCATCCGGGTCTCGGGGGATGATCGTCTCCTCGACGGAAGCGTGCTTGGTGCTTCGATGAAGGCGCTGGTGGCAAGTGCGAGCGAGGCTCGCCACGAAGGCGAGATCCTGGTGATCCAGGGGCTGGTGCTCGAGCGCGTCCGTCAGGTCGTGTACTCCAACCTCGCGGGACTCGACACGCTGTCGGAACGCTCGAGGTCGATGGCCGCAGTGCTGCAAGCGGCGAGCGCTGCGACCGTCGCGCTCGCTCCACCGTTGTTCGCGTTCGCATGCAGCGGCCGAGGACAGCAGCCGTTCTCGATGTTCGCCGAGGCTTCAGATGACGTGCTCCACAAGCTCGACTCCGTTGGAGAAGGGGTAGACGAGGTATTCGGTTCGCGCTTCGGTTTGCGATTCGCGGACATCATCGGCGACTTCGTGGCCGATCTCGTGCCTACCTGCGGGAAGTTCGGCATGGACCGCCGCAAGGTCATGTCACATCTCGCTGGCGCGCTCATGGGGATCTGACGATGCGCCCCCGGAAACCATCCATCATGGTCACCGGCGCCAGCGGCTACATCGGGCGCTTGATCGCGGCGACGCTGCTCGAGCGAGAGCCACAGACGACGACGATCCTCGCACCGGTCCGAGCGAATCACGACCATGCGAAGCTGCGCTCGCTGATCGCGGACGAGCTACCGACGAGAGATGCGGACGTTCGTGCTCGCATGCTCGATCGCCTCGTATTCTTGCCCCTACCACCCACCGGCAGCTTTGCAACCCAGCTCGTGCCACACCTGTTGCAAGCGCTCAACGAGTACGAGCTCGTGTCGGTGGTCCACGTCGCCGGTTGCCTCAGTTACTTCAATGAAGCCAAGCTGCGCGAGGGGAACGAAGAGCTCACGACGCTCATGCTCGAGCTGGCGCGAACGCTTGGCGTTGGTATGTTCGTCTACCTATCAACGGCGTTCTGCTCGGGGTATCAGAACGAGCCGATCCCCGAGGCTCTCCACGGAGATCCGCCATCCGATCCGAACGAGTACACCAAGTCCAAACGTCGCACCGAGTCGATCGTGGCGTCGAGTGGTGTCCCGTTCCAGATCCACCGGCCCTCGGTCGTGGTTGGCCGGAGCACCGACGGGTATTACTCGGGAAAGCCTTACGGGGCTTACCAGCTCTGGACCGGCCTCTGCCGCTTCCTCTGTGACCGATACCGAAACGTGATCCACGTCGTCGCGCCTGAGGTGCCTCTCAACGTCGTGCACCAAGATGCCGTTCAGGCGGGTTTCTACGCGGCGTTCAAGAGTCTGCCGGCTGGCGCGATCGTTCACCTCGTCTCGCGCAGGGCTGCCGTCCCCACGGCGCGCGAGTGCTGGCACCTGTGGATGGAGGCATGTGGTCGACCGGCCGAGGTCTACTATTACGACCAGTTGTCGGACCTCGACCGCACATCGCTCGACGAGCCACAGCGTCTGCTGGTGGAGTTTGGCGAGGCCAACATCGAGATCTCGACACATGACTGGCAGTTCGAGACAGGGGCTCTCGACCTGCTGCGCCACGGGACACTGCACTATCCCGACGCGACCCGGTCCTCGATGGCATCGTGTCTCGACTGGTTTCTCGCGAGAAACGCTTCCGCGCAGGCGTTCATGAGCGCTCACGCGCCGCTGCGTGACGGCGTTCGTCCGATCGCGGTTCCGGTGCCAGCCGGATCAGGCCGGGAAGTCGAGCCGCACGACTAGTACCAGTACCGCGACACAGGGGAATGGACCGGTTCCGCGGCACGGTCCGACATCCATCCGAGCGAGAAGTGATTCACAGGAAGAGCGGAAGATCGGAAGAGTTTTTCGGTTCTCCCGCAGGATCTGTGGGTTGACGACGGCGTGATCGCGCCGCGCAACGCCCCTCACCTCGTCGCCCTGGTCCGTGCTGGCGCCCGCTTCGAGAAAGGCAAACTCGTCTGGCAGTCATGGCCAGCGCCAGCGATTCCTTGTCACCCTCCGCTCAAAACGGGTAGTGGACTACGCGTGTCATGGCCAGCCGGCCGTTCCTAAGCTGCGTCGATGGACTTCGCTCGGCTCGACTGCCTCGCCCGCATGGGCATGATGTCCGCAGCGCTTCGGCGCCGATGGAGCGGCACGGTGGCGATGGCGCAGGTCGACTTCTATCGGCCGCTCAAACCGCTTGAGAAGTTCGAGATCGGAGCGCAGGTGCTTTCGTGGAACCACCCCTGGTTCTACATGCGGCAGACGTTCCGTACGCGTCAGTGCCCCAACAGGATCGTCGCGACCGGGTATGTGAAGACGATCTTCTGCTCGCCGTCCGGGCAGGTGGCGCCTGAGGACGTGGTCCGAATGGCCCTCGGTCATGACTTGCAGGCGCCTACCAAGCCCGATCATCTTCGGGTCAAATCCGAACTCATGGGTCCTGCCGCCGTTGTCAACGCGTCCGTCGTGGAGCCGCACCCCCGAGCGGTGATGGAGATGAGCCACGAGCCGGTCCACCACACACCCGGCCTGTTGATCGAAGAGCCCGCTGAAGCTCTCCCTGCCTAAACGGAAGGCGCTGTCGTGCTACAGAAAATCGCCATATCGGCCATCGCCGCCCCGCGGCGAATCATCGCCGTCGCACTGCTGATCATGGTCGGCGCGGCTATCTTCGGCATTCCGGTTACCACGAGCCTGTCCACCGGTGGTTTTCGGGATCCGACGTCGCAGTCCTGGCGCGCGTCGCAGCTGCTGGCCGACAAGTTCGACATCGGCGACATGCAGCTGGTCCTTGCTGTGACCTCTGATGCCGGTGCGCACAGCGAGGCGGCCCGTGCCGCCGGTGACAAGCTGGTTTCGCTGTTGAAGAGCTTGCCGTACGTGACCGACGTGAAGTCCGCGTGGACAGCACCGCCGGGCGCGGGCCAAGCGCTAGTCAGCAAGGACGGCAAGACCGGATTGATCGTGGCCGGCATCACCGGTGGTGAGACCGGCGCGCAACAGCACGCGACGGATCTGCTCGGTCGGCTGCCCCGCTTCAACGGCGTCACGGTCAAGGCAGGTGGTGAGGTGACCACCTACGTCCAAACCATCGAACAAACGAAAATAGACTTGCTCGTGATGGAGGCCATCGCCTTCCCGTTGAGTTTTGTTGTGCTGGTTGGGGTTTTCGGCGGACTCTTAGCGGCGGCGCTGCCCTTGGCGGTTGGCGTGTTCGCGATCCTGGGCTCGATGGCGGTGATGCGGGCAATTACGTTCGTCACCGACGTCTCGGTTTTTGCGTTGAACCTGATCCTGGCGATGGGACTCGCGCTAGCCATCGACTACACGCTGCTGATCGTCAGCCGGTTCCGCGACGAGTTGGCCGACGGCGCAGGACGCGACGAGGCATTGATTCGCACTATGGCAACCGCGGGCCGGACCGTGCTGTTCTCGGCGACTACGGTCGCGCTGTCGATGATCGCGATGGCGTTGTTCCCCATGTACTTGCTGAAGTCGTTCGCGTACGCGGGTGTCGCCGTGGTCGCTTTGGCAGCGATTGCCTCGGTGACGTTAACACCGGCGATGATCGCTCTCCTCGGTGACCGGCTCGACGCCTTGGATCTGCGCGCTGGGATCCGCGGTATGCTGGGCCGCCCCCAGCCGGTGCGACGGGCGATCCGGCAGACATTCTGGTATGGCTGGACGAAAGCCGCTATGCGGCGCCCAATTTCAGGCGGCCTGGCGATCGTCGCAGTGTTGCTGCTACTGGGCGCACCGTTCCTTGGCGTCAAGTGGGGTTACTTCGATGAGCGAGTGCTGCCCGGCTCGGCGTCCGCACGCGAAGTCGGTGAGGCGCTGCGTTCCGATTTCGCGGTCAATTCTTTGACTGATGTGATCGTCGTCATTCCCGATATGGCCGAGGTGACACCAACCGAACTCGGCTTGTATGCCGCCGGGTTATCAAGTGTGCCGGATGTGTCCTCGGTCTCGTCACCCGCCGGCACGTACGCCCACGGCGCCTTGGTCGGCCCGCCCTCGGCCCCGGCCGGATCAAAAGCCGGCAGCGCATTCTTGACAGTTAACTCCCTCGCGCCGCTGTACTCGCGGGCATCGGAGACTCAACTGAATCGGCTGCACGCCGTCGCAACTCCCGGTGGCGCAGAGGTCCAGATGACAGGCTGCGCGCAGATCAACCGCGACAGCGCGAAGGCGGTTTCCGCACGGCTGCCGCTGGTGTTGTCGGTCATCGCGGCGATCACCTTCGTGCTGCTGTTCGTGCTGACCGGCAGCGTTGTGCTACCGCTAAAGGCATTGTTACTCAACATGTTGTCGTTGACCGCCACATTTGGTGCGCTGGTATGGATCTTCCAGCAAGGGCACCTCGGTGGCTTCGGCACGACGGCCACCGGCACGCTGATGGCAAGCGTACCTGTGCTGTTGTTCTGCCTTGCTTTCGGGCTCTCGATGGACTACGAGGTGTTCTTGATTTCGAGGATCCGGGAGCTTTGGATGGCATCAGGAAAGACCCACGCTGACAATGCCGAAAGCGTCGCATTAGGCCTGGCCCGCACTGGCCGGGTGGTGACGGCCGCGGCGGTGCTGATGGCGGTCACATTCGCCTCGCTGATGGCCGCGAAGGTGTCAATCATGTGCATGTGCGGTGCTGGAGTGTCGTTGGCGGTCCTGATGGACGCCACGCTGGTTCGGATGCTGCTGATGCCGGCATTCATGCGGATACTGGGCCCGCTGAACTGGTGGGCGCCTGGATCTCTGGCGCGCCTGCATCGGCGCTTCGGTATCTCCGAATCCGGGGAGTTGCCCGAACTTGCGCGCCCCGGAAGCCACCACTCCGGTGAGGCGATACGGGGGCTAGCCGATTTGCAGAGACGACCACACCGACGCGATGACCGCGCTGGGCGCGATGGAGACGCCGAAACCCGAGGCGGGCAATGTTGTGCCGCTCGACGAAGTCGGCGGAAGGGAAATGAGCGGCCCGCTGCATGGAGTATGTCCGAAGCATGCTTCGGGTGCTTGGTCGCGACATACGCACAGAAGACGAGCCAGATTAGCCACGCGCCAAAGATGAGTAGCGGGATGACGCATGTGGGTGAGATCAGCAACACAGTAGGCCTCCAAGCCATAACTGGCTGCTCCGGAAGCCAGCGTCGTCCGGTTTGGAGTCCTGGCCGAGGTCCGTTCGCCACCTGATACCAGGCGGAGATACCTGGGCTGACCGCAATTCCGAAGCGACGGCTGACCCGCTGATCTCGAATATCTCAGCTGAGACGAATTCGAGGATTCGTCGTGCGGTACGACTGCGGTGTGTGGTGTTGCTCACTCGTACTGGACCGCGCGATGGCTGCGCTTGTGCGATGGAGGGGGCCGACCTACGGCGAAAACGTTGCGCCGCTGTGGGGTTAGTCCTCGTGCTGAGCCAGGTCCTTCAGCTGCCGAATCAGTTCTTCTAACAACTCGCTGTCCACGTGGATGCGGATCACCACCGGCTCGGTGATGTTCTGCCCTTCGGCGGCCAGTAGCCGCGCGGGCATACTTTCAACAATCGCAACGTAGTCCTCGATGAAGTCCTCCATCCCGGCCAGCGGTTCGTCCACGAGGCGGGCGCAGGTGTCGAGTGCATTGATGAACCTGGCGGGGGCGGAGACGCCGCGAACACGTTGTGCCAGTTGCAAGTACCTGTCGTAGAAGTCCATGAGCCGAGTCGTGGCGTGGACGATGCCTTCGGGATCAGCGGCACTCTCGTCATCCTCAGTGCCGAAAACCGATTTGAAAGCGTCGGTCAGTATGAACCCGTTCATCTGGTGGCCGACCTGCTCGACGTCGTACATCATGTTCGCCGCCAACTCCTGCAACTCGCCGACGATACGAGCCGGCCGCCACCATCGCCGGGTTCGCCGTCACAAGCCCTGTCGCTGCACTTCCCGCCATGGCAGAGTTCCGCACCGCGATTGCTCACCTTCGCAATGTGCTGGGTGAGGCGACCTACGAATCGCTCGCCCGCGAAGGCGCGACGATGACCGTCGCAGCCATCGTGACGTACGCATACGACCAAATCGACGAGGCCCGAACAGAACTCGAACACCCCAGCTGAATGCCCCCTCAGGAGCGGAGGCGCTCGGCGGGGGGTAGGGGTGCAAAAGGCTGTCCGAGCGCCGTACCCGCACCCCAAGTGCAGTGCCCCGCTGGGCGCGCCGGGTGAGGGGCGACGGCCCCGGCTGATTTACCTCCGGCCGGGGCCGTTCGCTTACTCTCCGTGTTTAAAACGTACTTCGTAGTCAAAACGTACTTCGACGGTTCGCTACCAGCCGGGTGCACAAGCGCTTACCGCGGGCGAAATGTGTTGCGCCGTAACCTACTGCTACGGAGAAGCGACGGCGAAGAGGCACGCTCAGCGACTTCTGGCGGGAACTGTGCAGCGCGGCCAAGGTGAGGCAGATTCGGCTGCACGACGCACGGCACTCCTGCGCCAGCATCATGCATGCGCAGGCGGTACCGATCGCGGTCATCTCCGGCTGGCTTGGGCACGCCGATCCGGCGTTCACCATGCGGACCTATGTGCACGCGCAGAACGACGCGTTGAAGGCGGCTGCGGCCACTTTGCAGAAGGTTGTGACACGCTCGTGACACCAAGCCACCAGTCGAACACCCTTGCTGCGTGCAGTCAAGAGAGTTTATGCAGGTAGGAACGGGTGTGCAACGGAGCCTCCTGTCAGGATTGAACTGACGACCGCTCGCTTACAAGGCGAGTGCTCTACCACTGAGCTAAGGAGGCCGGCTTTAACCGGTGTCAGCCTAGCGGGGCGACGATGCGGGCCGGAACGGCCCGCTGAGGAGCCGCGCAATCCGACGGTTCACTCGACGTCGGGGCCGGAGCGCTCGTGGTCGATGACCCGCTGGGAACGCACGGTCCGCGGCGGAGTACGGCGTGACGGGCGGCGGCCGGGCAACGGAATCCGCTCGGCGATGCTGCTGAGCGGATTGACCACCATGGTCAGCGACATGACGGCATCCTGCAGGGCGGCGATGGCCGGTTCCAGCGCCTCCATCCCCGGTGCCAGGCGGCTGAGCGTGTCGGCGACGGCGGCGAGCTGCTCAAGCGGCCCGTTGCGGGCGGTCAGCTTGTCGATCAGACCGCCCTCGGCGAGTAGGCGATCGGCCAGCCCGTCTTCAGCGAGCAGCCGCTCGATCAGCCCGTCGTCGGCGACCAGCTGATCCGCCAGCCCACCGGGCTTCAGCGCGCGTTCCAGCCCACCACCCTCGGCGGTCAGCCGATCGAGCAGCCCGCCTTGCTGGGTCAGCATGTCGACCACCCCACCGGGACGCAGCAGCCGATCGATCGGCCCGTCGGTAGCAAGGGCGCGCCCAATCGGCGCGTCGTCGTCGAGCAACCGGGCCAGCTGGTTGGCCCGGGTGATGGCGTCGTCGATGCCCAGCATGTGCGCGACCGCATTCGACCCCGTCGCCGGGCCTGCCTCACCCAATGTTCGATGCGCCAGGCCAAGCGCCGACGTCGCAACGCCAAGGCCCGCGTCGGCGGCGGCGAGTCCGACTCGCACGGGCGCGGTGGCGATGCTCGCCAGGCTTTTGCCGAGGTTCATTCCCCGAGTGTATTCGCGCCGCTCGCAGCGGCCGGGGACTGTTCGCAGAGCAGTGAGCGCCAACTGACAGCAAGTCCACAGCATTTGTCGAGGCTGTGTTGACCTAAGTGCGAGGAAATAGACAGATGGCATCGGCAATAGCAACAGAAGCTACTCCGGAGGCACGGGTACTCGTCGTTGACGACGAAGACAACATCGTCGAACTTCTGTCGGTCAGCCTGAAGTTCCAGGGCTTCGAGGTGCACACCGCGAAGAACGGACCGGCGGCGCTGGATTTGGCTCGCGAGGTCAAGCCGGATGCGGTGATCCTCGACGTGATGATGCCTGGGATGGACGGCTTCGGAGTGCTGCGCCGGCTACGCGCCGACGGCATCGACGCGCCTGCGCTGTTCCTCACCGCCCGCGACTCGTTGCAGGACAAGATCGCCGGCCTGACCCTCGGCGGAGACGACTACGTCACGAAGCCGTTCAGCCTGGAAGAGGTCGTCGCTCGGTTGCGAGTCATCTTGCGGCGCACCGGCAAAGGTGTCACCGAGCCTCGCGCTGCCCGGCTGACGTTCGCCGACATCGAACTCGACGAGGACACCCACGAGGTGTGGAAGGCCGGCACGCCGGTGTCGCTGTCGCCCACCGAGTTCACGCTGCTGCGCTATTTCGTGATCAACGCCGGCACCGTGTTGAGCAAACCGAAAATCCTGGACCACGTCTGGCGCTACGACTTCGGCGGTGACGTCAACGTTGTCGAGTCCTACGTGTCGTATCTGCGCCGCAAGATCGACACCGGCGAGAAGCGGCTGCTGCACACCTTGCGCGGGGTGGGCTATGTGCTGCGGGAACCGCGATGAGACGCAGCGCGGCCGCGCCGTGAAACAGCGCAGCGTAGGCGCAGAATAACCAGATGCCGAGACACCATCGGGCCGCACTGCCGCTACGGGTCGGCTTGGTCGCCGCCACCCTGCTGCTGGCAGCATGCGGGCTGACAGCCTCCGGCATCGCCGTCACCTCGATCCTGCGACACAACCTGATCAAGCGGGTCGACCAGACGCTGCAAGAGGGGTCGCGCCGTAGCTGGGCGCAGGCGCCGCTTGGGACCTCCCCCGTGCGCCGCGGCCCGACCCTGGAGCGTCCGCCGTCGCACTTTTACCTGCGTACCATCTCCCCAGACGGGCGCACCTGGACGGTTGTCAACGACAGCAATGCGCAACCCGCATTGCCTGAAAACAACGATGTCGGCCCCAAACCGACAACGGTCGGATCGGTCGATAACTCCGGCGTGCAATGGCGGGCGGTGTCGGTGCGTGGGCCGGATGGTCGGTTGGTCACCGTTGCCTACGACCTTTCCGACGTTCGGGAGACGGTCCGGTCACTGGTCTGGTTGCAGCTCGGTATCGGTGCCGCAGTGTTGGTGGTCCTCGGGCTGGCGGAGTTTTGGTCGGTGCATCGAAGCCTGCGACCGTTGATGGAGGTCGAACAGACCGCCGCGGCGATCGCCGCCGGACAGCTGGATCGACGTGTCCCCGAACGTGATCCGCGAACTGAGGTCGGTCGGCTTTCCTCGGCACTCAACGGAATGCTCGCGCAGATTCAGCGGGCGTTGGCGTCCTCTGAATCCTCGGCGGAGAAGGCGCGTACCTCCGAAGAGCGGATGCGGCGCTTCATCACCGACGCCAGCCATGAACTGCGCACTCCATTGACCACCATCCGCGGCTTCGCGGAGTTGTATCGTCAGGGCGCCGCCCGCGACATGGAAATGGTGATGTCGCGAGTCGAGAGCGAATCGCGCCGGATGGGCCTGCTGGTCGACGATCTGCTGTTGCTGGCCCGGCTGGACGCGCAGCGACCGATCGAGCAGAACCGGGTGGACCTGCTGGCGCTAGCCAGTGATGCCGTGCACGACGCGCAGGCGATCGCGCCGAAACGCAACATCACCATGGAGGTGTTCGACGGTCCCGGCACCCCGGAGGTGCTCGGCGACGAGCCCCGACTACGTCAGGTGCTTGGCAATCTGGTGACCAACGCATTGCAGCACACACCGGAATCCGCTGACATCACCGTGCGGGTCGGGACCGAAGGCGACGACGCGATTGTGGAAGTCGTTGACGAAGGACCCGGCATGAGTCAGGAGGATGCGCTGCGTATCTTCGAACGGTTCTATCGCACCGACACGTCACGCGCGCGGATCAGCGGAGGCACCGGGCTGGGGCTGTCGATCGTCGACTCGTTGGTCCTCGCCCACGATGGCACCGTCACCGTGACCACGGCGCCCGGGCAGGGCTGCCGCTTCTACGTCAGCCTGCCGCGCATCGCCGACGTGCCGGCCCGCGTCGGTTCGGGCCGTGATGACGGTTTCGCGCGCCGGACGCGCAGAGCCGGGCAATCGAGCCGGACGGCTACCCGGACATAGAGTTATACGACGGCGAGCAACGTCCGCACCTGTGCACGATGAGAGCAGCCAAGGGCCGATTCGATGACGACTCAGAATCAAAACGACGATTCAGTCGAGGGCGATGACTCTGCGGTCGCGCTCGCTGCGTTGTATGCAGCTGAACGGACCGAGGTGCAAAACATTCTTGGGCACGCACTTAGCCTGTTAAGCGTCCTCATGGCCTACTCGACGTTCATCGGTGTTGCCTGGGCGGCGAGGGCCGCCTTGATCTTGGCCTGCGCCTCGTCCAGGGATGCCGGAGATGGATTGTTATCGACGTTGGCGAAGCCGAAATCGCTCAGGCTGCGGGTCGGGAAGACGTGCACGTGCAGGTGGGGAACCTCGAGCCCGGCGATGATCACCCCGGCACGCTGAGCGTCGAACGCCCGGCAGACGGCCTTACCGATCAGCTGCGCCACCGACATAACCCGGCCGAGCGCGGCCTTGTCGATGTCCTGCCATTGATCGATCTCTGCTCGCGGCACGACCAGCGTGTGTCCCTGCGTCATCGGCTGAATGGTCAAGAAAGCGACGACCTCGTCGTCCTCGTACACGAACCGGCCTGGCAGTTCTCGGTTGATGATCTTGGTGAAGACGGTAGTCATGAGCGCCGCTCCTCCTCATCGCTTCGTCCCCCGCAAGCGGGGCCCCACTGCATCGTCGCCGACGCGGGCCGTGCGCCTCAGCATATGAGTCCGGTCGCGCCGCCACCCTCGGCGGGGCATCTGGCGCACTTCGCTGTTGCGGATAGGCCGCAGGGACTATCGTCGAATGTTAGCTGGTGCAGATGCCGACGGGTTGGCAGCGGCGCTCCGCGGTCAACCCGCGCTGATATGCAGGGAGATGACATGTTAACTGTCACAACATTTCTCAGCAGTCCGGAGTCGGTGGGCGTTTGGAACGTGGTTCCCGAGCGATCCTCCATCCGGTTCGAGAACAAGACGATGTGGGGCGCGATGAAGGTCCGCGGCGATTTCACCGAATTCAGCGGCGGGGGGGAAATTCAGGACGCTCGAACGGTATCCGGCCGACTCGAGGTCAAGGCCGCCTCGGTGCACACCGGACTGGGAAAGCGCGACGAGGATCTGCGCTCACCGGACTTTTTCGATGTCGAGAAGTATCCGAACATCACCATCGTCGTCACCGGCGGCGAGGCCACCGGCGCGGATACCGTCCGCCTGCAGGCCGACCTCACCGCCAAGGGAATCACGGCGCCGCTGCCGCTGCAGACCACCGTCGAGGTGCTCGGTGGCGGCGAGGTGCGGCTGACAGCAGAGACGACGGTCGCACGCAAGCAGTTCGCCGTGGAAGGCAACATGTTCGGCATGGTGGGCGCCAAGACGACGCTGAAGGCAGACCTCGTGTTCCATCACGAGACCGGGTAGGCCCCAAACGAGCGGACTAGGCGGCCCCACTGTCGATCAGCGCGGAGACCTCCGCCACCGACCACGGTGGTGAGTCATGGTGGTCTCGGTAGCCGATCACCGCAGGGGTGGTTCGCGGGTACCGTCCTATGAAACCGCCTGACGCAACAAAGATTTCGCCGGTCAGCCGCTCAGCGAGATCACTGGCCAGATAGACATAGGTGGGAGCGACGTAGTCCGGTCCGGCTACGTCCAGCGATCCTTGCAACGAGACGTCGTCAAGCAGCCCCCGCCGGTTCAGCTCAGTGACGTGCGCGACGTAGTCCGGCCCGGTGGACAACCGCGTTCTGGCACCGGGGCACACCACATTGGCGCGCACGCCATGCTCTTTCAGTTCGGCGGCGATCGCCAGCGTCAGGCTGTTGACCGCACCCTTGCCGGCCGGGTACCCGGTGCCGCCGTAGTCACCCAGAAACGCGAACGAGCTGGTGTTGACGATGCTGCCGGCGCCTTGGTCGACCATCTTCGGGGCGGCTGCGCGGCAGGTCGCGAATACCGTGCCCAGGTGCGCCTCGATCAGCTCATCGAACTGGGCGGGGGTGATGTCGAGTATGGACGATCCCGGCGGTTCGGCGATGCCGGCACAGTTCAAGAGGATGTGGATGGCGCCGAACTCGTCAATGCACCTGTTCACCAAAGATTCGGCGGCCCGGTCATTTGATGGTGACCCGGCATGGGCCACCGCGCGTCCGCCGGCGGCGGTGATCCCTTCGGCGGTGGCTCGGGCAGCGTCTGCGTCGCGGCCGTTGACCACCACACCGGCACCGTGCCGCGCCAGCAAGGTCGCGACGGCCGCGCCGATGCCCCGCGATCCGCCGACCACGACGGCGCCGCGGTCGGCTAGCAGCGAGCTCACTCCTCGGTGCCGAATGTCATCATGTCGAGGTTCCAGTAGCCGCGCATATTCGTGATCAGCCCGGCCTCGTTGACGCGGTAAGTGAACACGCCGCGCACCTTGCTGGTGATTCCGTTGTCAAACTTGCTGCGCAGCACCAGGATATGCGCGATCTCGTTGGGGTCGCTGGACGGAAATGTCTCCTCGCAGGTGATTCTGAGCTGGTTGGCGGCGATGTTGGCGTCATAGAACCCGGCGACCCCGTCCTTGCCCCGCACGCCGGTGCCTTCGGGGTTGGTGACGGACTTGCCGATCGGGTCCTCGACGACGACGTCGTCGGCCATCAATGCCAGCCAGCCTTCCCGGTCATGGGCCTGCACGCAACGCCATGACGACTGCGAGGCAGTCAATGCGGGGGACTGCTGAACGGTTTCCTGGGACATGTTTACTCCAATCGTTATATGGCGCAGGCGGCACGGGCGCCGTCCTCGGTGGCTTTGCGAATCAGGCCCAGACCGGTGCAATCGCCGGCGGCGTGCACCTCGGTGTCGGGCATAGCGGACACCAGTGTGTCGAACATCGCGGTGTCAGGTTCGGGCGCGCCGGCCACCACGACGGTGTCGGCGGGCAGGTGAGATGGTTTCCCTCCGGCGGGAGTAAACACCACAGCATCTTCGGTGATGCGCTCGACGGCTGCTCTGACGTGGACGGTGACGCCGAGGCGATCCAGGCGGTCCATGTGCTCGGTTCGGCGCTTGTTGCCGACCTCCGGGGCAATTTGCTTGCCAGACTCCAGGATCGACACCAGCCGTCCCCGGCGTGCGAGGAATTCGGCGAGTTCGACCGCGACCAGGTCACCGCCGATGACGGCGACGCGCCGACCGACCGGGATCCATGCGCGCGAGGCCAGCCGAACCGCGGCGGGGCGCACCAACCGCTGTCGCCATCCAGACAATGCCTGCGCGCACAGCCGTTGCCACGCCGGAGCCGCCGGTTCCGCACGGCCGCCGAGCAGCTCACGCAGCGCAGGTCCGGTGCGCACATGCGAAAGCCGGTCGCCCGGGATCGTCGGGACGGCGACGCGGCCACCGGTGGCCACCACCACCGCGTCCGGCGCAAGGGTGATAACCTCGCGAGCTGAAATAGCCTGACCCAATTCAACTCTCGCGCCACTGGCCCTGATCTCGCCGCGCAGGTAATGCAGGAACGGCTCATTCTCCGGATGCAGGATGGATGCCCAGCGCAGCGCGCCGCCCAGCTGTGCGCCGCGCTCGAACAGCGTTACCCGATGTCCACGCTCCGACGCGACCCGGGCCGCCTCCAAACCGGCCGGCCCGCCACCGATCACCACCACACTTTTGCTTCGCACCGGGCGCTTGGTCGCCAGTTCGCGCTCCTTGCCGGTGCGCGGATTGACCGCACAATCCACCGAGAACCGCAGTTCCATAGCGTCGATGCAGTTTTCACAGGAGATGCATTTGCGGACCCGGTGTGCCTGGCCGGACCGCAGTTTGCGGGGCAGGTCGGGATCGGCGAGCAGGGGACGGCCCATCGCGATGAAATCGGCGCGGCCGTCGGCCAGGATCCGCTCGGCCCGCTGCGGGTCGTGGATGCGCCCGACGGCGATCACCGGCACGTCGACGACCTCTTTGACCGCGGCCGCAGCGCCGACATTGAGTTGGTCACCGTCGTCGGAGCCGTTCACCATCCCGGTGACCAGTCTGTCGATCACCCCGCCGCTGACGTGGAAAGCGTCCACCCCGGCTGCCGCCAGTTCTGGCGCCACTTGCGCGGTCTCGTATATCGGCCGGCCCCCGGCGACGCGTTCGTACCCGGAAATCCGCAGCGTGATCGGCAGAGCGTCGCCGATCTCGGAGCGAATCGCCGCCAGCGTTTCCAGCACTACCCGGACGCGGCCCCGCACCGAATCGCCTCGATAGTCGTCGGTACGCCGGTTACGTTGCGGGGCAAGGAAAGAGCCGAGCAGCATGTATCCGTGTGCGGCATGTAACTCGATGCCGTCGTAGCCGGCCTCGGCGGCGCGGCGCACCGCCGCCTTGAACAGGTCGAGCACCTCGGTGAGCTGCTGCACGCTGATCTCAGCTGACGGCCGGCCGGTCAGGTACGACGGAATCACCGACGGACCTAGCGACGTCACCCCGTGCATCTCCGGGCCCAGGCCGTCGGGCCCGGCGTGGACGATCTGCGGCTGAATCTTGGCGCCGTGCTGATGAACCGTGTCCACCAGTGCCCGGTGGGCGTCCACCGCCTCGTCGGTGCCGAGGTGCAAGCCCCCGGGGGTTTCCGGATGCTGGTGGTCAATCCCGGTGGCGCCAACCGTGATCAGGCCTACACCGCCGCGGGCACGCGCGGCGAAATAGTCCCGAGTGCGCGCTGACGGCAGCCCGTCGGGCGTGCCGTACATCGTCTCCATTGGTGACATCACCAGCCTGTTGCGCACCGTCATACCGCCGATTCGACCCGGCCGCAACAGATGCGGGAAGCTGGTCACCCAAGACCGCGCCTTTTACCGGTCGGCGTCGGTGTAGCGGATGACGCCGCGAATGTTCTTGCCCTCCAGCATGTCCTGGTAGCCGTCGTTGATCTGCTCCAGCTTGTACTGACGGGTGATCATGTCGTCGAGGTTGAGCTTTCCGGCCTTGTACATCGACAACAGTTGCGGGATGTCGTACTGGGGGTTGCCGCCGCCGAAGATGGTGCCCTGCAGGTTCTTTTGCATCAGGGTCAGCATCCCCAGGTTCAGGGTGACGTTGTTGTCCATTAGGCTGCCGATCGCGGTCAGCACGCAGGTGCCGCCTTTGGCGGTTATGATCATGTAGTTCTCGACGTCGGCACCCTGGAGTTCGCCGACGGTAACGACCACTTTGTGGGCCATCAGGCCGTAGGTCACTTCCATGATTCCGCCCATCGCGGCAAAGACGTCGGGGTAGACGTGCGTGGCGCCGAACTTAAGGGCCTGGTCGCGCTTCCATTCGACCGGGTCGATCGCGAAAATGTAGCGGGCGCCGGCGTTGACCGCGCCCTGCAGCGCGGCCATGCCCACGCCGCCGATGCCGACAATGGCGACGTCCTGGCCCGGTCGGATGTCGGCGGTGCGGACCGCCGAACCGTAGCCGGTGGTCACGCCGCAACCCACCAGGGCGGCCACTTCGAACGGCACCGACGGATCGATCTTCACCACCGAGCTGCGGTGCACGACCATGTACGGCGAGAAGGTGCCCAGCAGTGTCATCGGAAAGACGTTTTGGCCCCGGGCCTGTATCCGGAATGTGCCGTCGCTTACCGCTACGCCGTTGAGCAGCCCGGCGCCCAAGTCGCACAGGTTGCGCATGCCCGACTGACAGGTCGGACAACTGCCGCAGGACGGGATAAAGGACAGCACCACGTGGTCGCCCTCGGCCAGGTCCTCGACTCCTGGACCCACCTCAGTGACGATGCCGGCGCCCTCGTGGCCGCCGAGAACCGGGAAGCCGCCCATCGGGATGCCACCAGTCACCAGGTGGTGGTCGGAATGGCACATCCCGGCCGCTTCCATCTGGATTTTGACTTCGTGCTTCTTCGGGTCGCCGATCTCAATTTCCTCGACCGACCAAGGCTGGTTGAACTCCCAGAGCAGCGCGCCCTTTGTTTTCATAGAAGACCTCCATCAGCATGCCCTGACCCGTGTCTCGGTGAAAGGGACCGGCCTGGGCCGGACGGCAATTTAGAACGTGTTCTCATTCGCAGCCCATTATGACGTGCGTCACTGTGCTGTAAACAAGGGGGGACCGTCAACCATGGCGTGCGATCACCAGATGGGTACTGGAGCCTGTCCCAGCGGGTAGTAGCCGGGCAGCTTCTCGCCGGCCAGGCTGCGTTCGATCCGGTTCTGCATGCCGGTGCTCAGATCGCCGGACTCGATGAGGGCCGCGAACATCTTCGCGACATGACCGAAGTCGAAGAAATCGCGTTGCCACTCGATGAGTTTGTCGGCGTTGAGCCGGAACCAGCTACCGCCGATGCCGTAGATCTCGTCCTGGCTGCCGTCGGTCTTGTTGACGATCTGTTTCCAGAAGCCGACGATCTCGCCCTGCTTGTCGTCGATAAGCACCTTCTGGTACTCGTACACCCAGTTCTCCAGGCCTTCCATCTCCAAGCCCAGCGCGACATCGCGGATCTCGTCGACGCCGACGCACATCACGTCTTCCTTCGGGCCGATGTTCCAGCCGTAGGTGGCCTCGGCAGCATAGAAGTCTGCCAACGGCTTCCAGTCGCCCGCCTTTTCGCAGTCCTTATTGGCCTGCAGCCAGGACTGCACCCACTCTTCGAGCTCTGCACGCGTGAATGACGCCTTGGATGACTTGGATGGCATCGGACTCAGTCTTCTTTCTGTTTGATGAATAGCGCTTGGGTTGGACACATTTCAACCGCCCGGTCAATCTCCTCGCGGGCATCGTCTGGCGGCTCGGCATCGATGATCTCGACCTTGCCCCGCTTGGGTACTCGAAAGTAGTCGGGCGCCTCCAACTCGCACATCGCATGGCCCTGACACAAGTCCAAGTCGGCTTCGACCCGGTATCCCATGATCAGCTCCCGTTGCGGCGGCGGTAGCGCACCTTGGCGGGCCGGGCCAGCTGCACCACCATCTTGGAGTGATCGTTGCGGTAGCTGTCGGCGGGCTGCGCCATCTCAAACGCGTACTCCCGCAATAGAACCGAGAAGATCGCTTTGATCTGCATGGTGGCGAACGCCGCCCCGACGCAGCGGTGCCGCCCAGCCCCGAACGGAATCCAGGTCCACCGATTGACGATGTCGGCCTGCTCGGGCTTGTTGTAGCGGTCCGGGTTGAATGCTTCGGGGTCGGGAAAGTCCTCCGGAATCCGGTTCGAGATGGCCGGGGAAGCAGCGACGTAATCGCCGTCATGGATCGGAAAGCCCTCGACCTCGAATTCGCCCTTGGCGACCCGCATCAGGATGATCAGTGGCGGATGCAGGCGAAGAGTCTCCTTGACCACGTTGTCCAGCTTCGGAATCTGGCGCAACGCATGGAAACTCACCTCCCGGCCATCGGCGTAGAGCTCCTCGAGCTCGGCAAGCACCTCGGCGTAGACCTCGGGATGGCGGATCAGCTCGATCAACGTCCACGCTGAGGTTCCGGAGCTGGTGTGGTGTCCGGCGAACATCAGCGAGATGAACATCCCGGTGACCTCGTCGGCGGAGAACCGGGGATTGCCCTCCTCGTCCTTGATCGACACCAGCACGTCGAGCATGTCGCGGTCGGCTTTGTCCTTGGGTGGATTGGCGACGCGGTGATTCATGATTTCCTGCACCAGTGCCACCAGGTCTTTGCGGGCTTGGTCGCGGCGCTGGAAGCTTTCGATCGGCAGGTAGGCGTCGACGTAGCACAACGGGTCGGTGCCGCGCTCCAACTCGTGGTAGTAGTGCGCGAACCGGGAGTCCAACTGGTTGCGGAACTTCAGCCCGATCAGGCACGCGGTCGAGGTATAGATGGTCAACTCGGCAAAGAAGTCGAGCAGGTCGACCTCGCCTTCATCGCCCCAATCGGCGATCATCCGCTTGACTTCGCCCTCGATGGTGGCTGCGTGGCCCTTCATCTGCTCGCCCCGCAGCGCCGAGTTGTGCAGCATCTCCTTGCGGCGCTCCGGGCTGGCGTCGAAGACCACGCCCTTGCCGAAGATCGGTGTCATGAACGGATACGCTTCGGCCTGGTCGAGATCCTCGTCGGCAGAACGGAAGAAGAACTCGTTGGCGCGTGAGCCCGATAGCAGGATGACGTGTTTGTCCGCCAACTGGAACCAGCCTACGTCGCCACACTCGTCGCGCGTGCGCTGCATCAAGCCGATCGGATCGGTTCGGAATTCTTCGAGATGACCGTGCTCCTCTTCGCCGCCGGAAACCCGCGGCACGATGGCGGTTGTCACTGTCCTGGCATCTCCTCTTCACCCAGTGCGAGTTTTTGGCGTTGTTTGTTGTCAGCCAAGGGCGCTTCGGGCTGAATTTCCATGTTGACTACGAAACCGCCCCTGGGTGTTTCGGCGACGAACGCGATCGCCCGGGCGAGGTCGCCGGCCCGGAGGAAGTAGTCGTGGCGGGCCTGACCCCACTTGGCCCAGTCCTCCAGCGCCGGGCCGATCGACTCGGCGGGCAGGCTCCACCCCATCGCGGTCTTCGTCGGGCCGGGGTGCACGATCGAAGCGCGAACGCCGCTGCCCTCCAGTTCCATCTGCAGATTGGTCACCATCGCGACCAGCGCGGCCTTTGCGGCGCCGTAGGCGCCCATGTGCGGGCGTTGGCGCAGCGCGACGTCGGAGCCCACGAAAATCAGGTCGCCGCGTTGACGCTCGACCATGCCCGGAAGCACCGCGGTGGCCAACCGGTTGGCCCCGATCAGATGGATCTGGATCTGCGATTCGAAAGTCTCGGTGTCGATTTCGTGCAGCCGCCCGAAATACGTGTCGCCGGCGCCGGTGACCAGAACCTCGATGTCGCCGAGCTGCTCGGTGGCCTGGTGCACGAAGCCTTTGACCGACTCGGCGTCGGTGACGTCGAGGGGCAGGGCGATCGCCTCGCCACCGTCGGCGCGGATCGTCTCGACGATCTCCTGGCACTTCTCGACGCGCCGCGCGCCCAACGCCACCGGGAATCCGTGGGCGGCCATCTCGACGGCGGTGGCCGCCCCGATACCCGACGATGCGCCGGCAACGATTGCGGGCCTACGGGCCGGATGTGGTTCGAAGCGTGGCATTTACGAGACCTCCACGGCCATGGGCAGGTGGGCGAACCCGCGGACATTGCTGGAATGGACGCGGACGGCGTTGGCCTCGTCGACCTGATATCCGCGGATTCGCTTGGACAATTCGGTGAGCGCTACCCGGGCCTCCATCCTGGCCAGGTGGGCGCCCAGGCAGAAGTGTGCGCCGCTGCCGAAACTCAGCAACTTGGAACCGATGTCGCGCCCGATGACATAGTCGTCGGGATCGTCGAACACCCGCTCGTCGCGGTGTCCCGAGCCGGGCAGCAGCAGTAGCACATCACCTTCGGGGATCGTGGTGTCGTAGAGCGTGAGCTCTCCGGACACGGTGCGGGCCAGGATCTGGCTGGACGTGTCATAGCGCAGGGTTTCCTCGACCCACAGTGGCACCCGCGACAGGTCCTGGTAGACCGGAGTCAGTTGATCGGGATTCTTGTGACCCCAAAAGGCAGCATTGGCAAGAAGTTTGGTTGTGGTCTCGTTGCCCGCGATGACCATCAGGAACATGAACCCGAGGATTTCCTCATCGGTGAGCCGGTCACCGTCGATTTCGGCTTCCAGCAACGCCGAGGTCAGGTCGTCGGTCGGCTTCTTGCGACGCTCGGCGATCATCTGCTGGTAGTAGACGATGAGGTTGATCGACGCCTCGATCGCCGACGCCGGCACGTCGTTGACCCCGTCCTCGCGGTGCATCACGCCATCGGCCATGGCGCGGATGCGGTCGCGATCGGGTTCCGGCACACCCATCAGTTCGGAGATGACGTCCATGGGCAGTTTGCCGGCGAATTCCGCGACATAGTCGACAATTTCGCCGGAACCCGCCTTCTCCAGCATGGCGTCGAGGTGTTGCACGGCCAGCTCGGTGACTCTGGGCTCGAGCTCCCGGATCCGCCGCGGCGTGAAACCCTTCGATACCAGCGTGCGCAGCCGCAGATGGGCGGGATCGTCCATCGCCAAAAACGACATCGTCTTCGACGCATGCGGTCCGCGCGACACCGGGTCCAATGAGACGCCGTCGCGGTTGGACAGTGTAGTGCTGTTGCGAAATCCCTGATGTACGTCGCGATGTCGCGACAACGCCCAGAACCCGAGTTCTTCATTGCGGTAGAGCGGGGCCTCGTCGCGCAGCCGCCGGTAGTACGGGTAGGGATCCTCGTGGAAGTCGTAGTCATAAGGGTCCAGGAGGGGCTTGTCGATCTGAAGGGTCATCGGTTTTCCCTGGTTGTCAGAATGAGGCCGACCGCGTAGCCGAGGTGGTCGGCGATTTGGTGATAGGTGTAGGCCCCGCTGGCGGCGTTGACCAGGGCGCCGAAGAACGCCATCTCGAGTACGGACACGGTCCGGGTGTCGGCGTTGGGCCCGATTGCTGACGTGATGCGGCGATGGATTTCCGCGCCGATCCGGTCGCGCACGGTCCGTACCGCCGGGTCTCCGGCGCCACCGAGCAGCGCCGCCGTGCACGCCGCGGCAACTTCGGGTTCGTCGGCCACAACCAGTGCCAGGTGACGCAAGGCCTTGTCCACCCGAGTCGGCATGGGTTCGTTGACGTCGGTGAAGTAGGGGACCCGTCGCACCAGATCCAGATAGACCTCGGCGATCAGGTGGTTCTTCGACGAGAAGTAGGTGTAAGCGGTCGCCGGGGCCACCTTGGCGCGGGCGGCCACGGCGCGAACCGTCAGGTCGGCGTAGGACTTCTCCCGCAGGACCTCGACGCCGGCCGCGAGCACCTTACGGAACGTCTCTTCCTGGCGACGGTTGCGCGGCACTTCCCCGGCCGGACTGCCGGCCCCGGGAGTGATCGCGACCACTGGATCGCTGGACACTTGTCCAAGTTATCTGATACTTGCAATGCGAGGCAAGCCCGATCAACAAAATAGCAGGAACGAGGCCGTATGAGAGCCTGTGGAGAGACCCGCCCTTGCACTTCGACGGGCCCGACGGCTATTGTTCGACTGGACTATTCCGGACAGGTGTCCACCGCTACGAGGCGCGGAGGGGAAGATGGCATTGCTGGCCGACGGGGTAAGCGCCCTGCTCATCGACGGCAAGCTGACCAGCGGCAGCGGGGGCACCTTTGCCACGATCAACCCGGCCACCGAGGAAGTCCTCGGTGTCGCGGCCGATGCCGACGCCGAGGACATGGGCCGTGCCATCGAGGCGGCGCGGCGGGCCTTCGACGAGACGGACTGGTCACGTAACACTGAACTGCGGGTGCGGTGTGTACGCCAGCTGCGCGAGGCGATGCAGCAGCACCTCGAAGAGTTGCGAGACTTGACCATCGCCGAAGTCGGCGCGCCGCGGATGCTTACCGCAATAGCTCAGCTCGAAGTGCCCGTCAACGATCTGGCTTTCGCGGCAGATACGGCCGAATCGTACGAATACAACCAGGATCTTGGCGAGGCCTCGCCGATGGGCATCCCTACCCGGCGCACGATCGTCCGTGAGGCCGTCGGCGTTGTCGGGGCCATCACCCCGTGGAACTTCCCCCACCAGATCAATCTCGCCAAGATCGGGCCCGCGCTGGCCGCGGGCAACACCGTGGCCTTGAAGCCCGCCCCCGACACACCCTGGTGCGCTGCGGTGCTCGGGGAGCTCATCACCGAGCACACCGATTTTCCGCCGGGGGTGATCAACATTGTCACCTCGAGCGATCATGGCGTAGGCGCGTTGTTGGCCAAGGACCCTCGGGTGGACATGGTGTCGTTCACCGGGTCGACGGCCACCGGCCGCAGCGTGATGGCCGACGGGGCCGCCACCATCAAGAAAGTGTTCTTGGAGCTCGGCGGCAAGTCGGCGTTCATCGTGCTTGACGACGCCGACTTGGCCGGTGCGGTTGGCGTGGCGGGATTCTCGGTGTGCATGCACGCCGGGCAGGGATGTGCGATCACGACCCGGTTGGTGGTGCCACGGGCTCGGTATGACGAGGCTGTCTCCATTGCGGCCGCAACGATGGGGGGAATCAAGGCCGGCGACCCGACCGACCCCGGAACCATTTGCGGGCCATTGATTTCGGCTCGACAGCGCGATCGGGTGCAGGACTACCTCGACTCGGCGATCGTTGAGGGCGGGACGTTCGCGTGCGGAGGAGGCCGGCCGGCCGGCCGTGACGTCGGTTTCTTCATCGAGCCCACGGTGATCGCGGGGCTGGGCAACGACGCCCGCTGCGCCCGCGAGGAAATCTTCGGCCCGGTCCTGACGGTGATTCCGCACGACGGCGACGATGACGCCGTTCGCATTGCCAACGACTCGCTGTACGGCTTGTCTGGCACCGTATTTGGCACCGACCCAGATAGGGCGGCGCGGATTGCCGCGCGGGTACGGGCGGGCACGATCAATGTCAACGGCGGCGTCTGGTACTCAGCCGACGCGCCATTCGGGGGTTACAAGCAGTCCGGGAACGGTCGCGAGATGGGGCTGGCCGGTTTCGAGGAGTACTTGGAAACCAAAACCATTGCGACAGTGGCCAACTAGAGGAGCTCAAGAGCGTGAGATTCGAAAACAAGGTCGCCATTGTCACCGGATCCGGTGGTGGTATCGGCCAGGCGTACGCCGAGGCATTGGCCCGGGAAGGCGCGGCGGTCGTGGTGGCCGACATCAATGTCGAGGCAGCCGAAGGGGTGGCCAAGCAGATCGTCGCCGACGGCGGCACCGCCATCAGCATTCCCGTCGACGTGTCCGACCCCGCCTCGGCCAAGGCCATGGCCGACCGCACGCTGTCCGAGTTCGGCGGCATCGACTACCTGGTGAACAACGCCGCGATATTCGGCGGCATGAAGCTGGACTTC
This sequence comes from Mycobacterium sp., assembly GCF_052143115.1. GTDB lineage: Bacteria > Actinomycetota > Actinomycetes > Mycobacteriales > Mycobacteriaceae > Mycobacterium. Next base: position 84,036 of record NZ_JBKQTQ010000066.1, on the reverse strand, counting down.
CTGGTCACCGTCGACCCGGAGTACTACAAGAAGTTCATGAGCGTCAACCTCGATGGCGCGCTGTGGTGCACCCGCGCGGTGTACAAGAAGATGGCCAAGCGCGGCGGCGGCGCGATCGTCAACCAGTCATCCACCGCGGCGTGGCTGTACTCGAACTTCTACGGCTTGGCCAAGGTCGGCCTCAACGGCTTGACCCAACAGCTGTCCCGCGAGCTGGGCGGCCAGAACATCCGGATCAACGCGATCGCGCCCGGACCCATCGATACCGAGGCGAATCGGACCACCACGCCCAAGGAGATTGTCGACCACATCGTCAAAGGTCTTCCGCTGTCCAGGATCGGAACCCCCGAGGATCTGGTCGGCATGTGCCTGTTCCTATTGTCCGATGAGGCATCCTGGATCACCGGGCAGATCTTCAACGTCGACGGCGGGCAGGTAATTCGATCGTGACTCAAGACGTGAAGCTCGGGTATGTCGGTCTGGGTAATATGGGCACACCGATGGCCAAGAAGATGGTCGAATGGCCTGGCGGTCTAACGATTTACGACATTCGACCCGAGGCGATGACCCCGTTGGCCGAGCGAGGCGCCCTGCTGGCCGACAGCCTCGCCGACGTGGCTGCCGCTGACATCATCAGCGTCACCGTGCTGAACGACGCGCAGGTGCGGGACGTTGTCGGCGAACTGGCGTCACACGCTAAGCCCGGCACGGTCATTGCGATCCACTCGACGATCAGCGATACCACCGCGGTTGAGCTGGCCAGCGCGCTGAAAGAACAAGATATTCACGTGATCGACGCTCCGGTCAGCGGCGGCGGGCGTGCCGCTCGGTTCGGTCAACTGGCGACCATGGTTGGCGCCAGCGACGAAATCTTTGCCCGTGTCGAGGGGCCTTTCTCGCATTGGGCGGAGTTGGTGGTGCACGCGGGCCCACCCGGCGCAGGGACCCGGATGAAGCTGGCCCGCAACATGCTCACTTTCACAACGTGGGCCGCAGTAGGTGAGGCGTGGAAGCTGGCCGACGCCGTCGGGCTGAACCTGCAAGACCTCGGCAACGTGGTGCGCCACACCGACAAGCTGACCGGTGGCGCGGGATCGATCATGTACCGCGACGATGCCAAAGACCTTGAGCCGGGCCACTTTCTCTACGACGGATTCACCCATACCCGGGAACTCGGGGAAAAGGATCTGAGCCTCGCGCTGGCGTTGGCCGAGTCGGTTTCGGTCGATTTGCCTCTGGCTAAGCTGGCCATCGAGCGGTTGGCGCCGGGCCTTGGAGTACCGCACACACGGAAAGAGACGTAATGGACGAGCTTCGCCGCAAGGGCCTCGAGAAAATGAACGAGGTCTACGCGTGGGAAATGCCCGATGTGCCCGGCGAGTTCTTCTCCCTGACGGTTGAGCACCTCTTCGGCAGAATCTGGACACGGCCGGGTCTGTCGATGCGCGACCGGCGGATGATGCTGCTCGCGGTGCTGACAACGCTCAACCAGGACGAGTTGCTGGAAGTACAGGTCAACGCCATTCTGCAAAACGGGGAATTGACCCGCGAAGAGCTACGGGAGATAGCGATCTTCCTCACGCACTACGTGGGCTTCCCGCTGGGATCGAAGCTCGACGGCGTCATCAAACGGGTGTGGGCCAAACGTAAGAAGGCCGCCGCCGAGGGCACCGGCGAAGACAAAAAGGCCAATGTCAACCAGGCGGTGAAGATGCACGTCGGTGAGACGCTCGACTAGTCCACTAGAGTGACCTCTCGTGCGCGTTCTGGTGATCGGTTCCGGTGCCCGCGAACATGCCTTGCTGTTGGCGCTGCGCGACGATCCCCAGGTCGAAGCGCTCGCCATCGCACCCGGCAACGCCGGAACCGCGTTAATAGCCGACCAACACCAGGTCGACATCACCTCCGGCGATGACGTCGTCGCGTTGGCCCGCCAGGTCCGTGTCGACCTGGTGGTCATCGGACCCGAAGTCCCGCTGGTACTCGGAGTGGCCGATGCCGTGCGCGACGCCGGTATCGCCTGCTTCGGGCCCAGCAAGGCAGCGGCGCAGATCGAAGGTTCCAAAGCCTTCGCCAAAGATGTGATGGCGGCGGCCGGCGTCCGCACCGCGTCGAGCGAGATCGTCGACAGCCCGGCGCGTTTGGACGCAGCGCTGGACCGATTCGGACCGGCCGCCGGCGACCAGGCCTGGGTGGTCAAAGACGATCGGCTGGCCGCCGGGAAGGGTGTGTTGGTCACGCAGAGTCGCGACGCCGCGCGTGCTCATGCCGCGGGCCTGCTCGAGTCTGGGCACCCGGTGCTGTTGGAGTCCTATCTTGACGGTCCCGAAGTGTCGCTGTTCTGCGTCGTCGACGGCCAGACTGTCGTGCCACTGCTGGCCGCACAGGACTTCAAGCGGGTCGGCGACGGTGACACCGGCCCCAACACCGGCGGCATGGGCGCCTATGCGCCGGTACCGTGGCTGACCTCAGACGTCTACCAGACGATGGTCAGCGATATCGTGGAACCCGTTGCGGCAGAGCTGGTCCGACGCGGCAGCCCATTTTCCGGGTTGCTCTACGCGGGTCTGGCGGTTACGTCCAACGGGCCTGCGGTGATCGAATTCAACTGTCGGTTCGGCGATCCGGAAACACAGTCGGTGCTCGCGTTGCTCGATTCACCGCTGGGCCAGTTGCTTTATGCGACGGCCACGGGCGAGCTGGCTAGTTTCGGTGAGCTGCAATGGCGCGACGGTACGGCAGTGACGGTGGTGCTGGCGGCGGAAAACTATCCGAGTCGGCCGCGGGTGGGTGATGTGGTGGTGGGATCGGAGGCCGACGGAGTTTTGCATGCCGGAACGGCCCGTCGCGATGACGGTGCGGTCGTGTCGTCCGGCGGCCGAGTGCTCTCTGTGGTCGGCACTGGCGCAGGCCTGTCCGAGGCGCGTTCTGCCGCCTACGACATCATCAGGTCAATCCGACTGCCCGGCAGTCACTTTCGCGCTGATATAGGGTTAGCGGCCGCAAGCAGGCAAGGTGCGCGTCTAGTCGGGGGCGAGGCCGCTGCGGATGTGTTCGCGGCGGAAACCAAGCCCCATTGTCCGGCCCAATAGCCGTTTGACCGGCGCGGAATGGGTCAACAAACGCAATATCCACAACGGGGGATCGGTCTTGCTCAATCGGGCGAGATTCGCTGTCTGCGCACGCTGCAGAAATTGGGCCACCTTTGTCGGGGTCTGCCGGCGTTTCTGGACGGCACGCAGATGATCGTCAACTACCCGGCCGTTCTGCAGCGGCCCGGCAAGTGAGTTGGCGGCGGCCACCGCGTCAGCGATGGCGTAGTTGACGCCGATCCCGCCGACCGGGGACATCGCATGCGCGGCGTCGCCGATACACAACAACCCGGGTAGCCACCACTGGCGCAACCGGTTGGCCCGCACCGACAGCAGCTTGACCTGGTCCCAATCGGTCAGCGCCTCAAGGCTCCTCGCCAGGAAGGGGGCGGCCGCAGCCACTCTGGACCGGAACGTCGGCAGTCCGTCAGCCTTCACCGTTTCGAAGCCGCCCTTGTCGATGATCGTCCCGCACTGCCAGTAATCACCGCGATTGATCGCGACGACGATCTGGCCCGCGCCGAGGTATCCAAGAGTTTCGGGCGCAGAGTCAGCACGCGGAAGCCGGAACCACAGCACATCAATGGGCATCGGAAACTCCGTGACCGGCAGTCCAGACTGTTCCCGGAGGACCGACCATCGTCCGTCGCATGCGACCGTCACGTCAGCATGAATTTCGAGCGGGCCGCTCGCGCTTTGCGCGGTGACGCCGACGACCCGACCGTCATCCCAGAGCAGCCCGGTTACTTCGGTGTTCATCTCGAGACGGAAGGCGGGGTACCGCTTGGCCTTGTCCACCAGAAAGTTCAGGAAATCCCACTGCGGCATGAAGACGACGTACTTGCAGGCGGTTGGCAGGTGACGGAAATCGACGAGGTCGAACGTCTGACCTTTGAATCCGATACCCAACTGGTTCATCGTCTGGTGCGGTACATCGCGCAAGAACTCGTCGAGTATTCCGAGCTCATGCATCAGCTCTGTCGTCGACGGGTGCACCGTGTCCCCGCGGAAGTCGCGGAGAAAGTTGCCGTGCTTTTCCACCAGGATGGTCTGCACACCCGACCGAGCAAGCAGATAGGCCAGCATCATCCCGGCTGGGCCGCCACCGACCACCAGACATGTGGTCTTCCATTTAGTCATTAGTCATCCCACCGTGCTTCGCACGTCGTAACGCGGCGATCCAGTTCTTCACTGCGCGAGCGTCGGCGCGATATAGCGTGCCGGCCGGTACGCCCAGATACCGTTCGATCGCTTCGATGTGCGCGCCATGGGTAGCCACCATCTCCTTGACGTTGGGGGCAACCGAGGATTGGCCGACGGCTGTCAGCAGGTGCTGAGCCATCGCGTCCTGAAGTGCTTGCACGAGGGCGACGATGATCGCGCCGGCCTGCTCGGGGTAGGAGGTGGCGAACCGATGCTCGTCGACACCCTGGCGGACGATCACGCTCAGCAGCGGTGCCAATCGTTTCGCTGTGGCGCGATCCACCAACATCCGGAAGGCGAGATTGTCGGGCGCGTACCAGACCGGCAGCATTGCCACCATGAGATTCTGCCGCGCGGACTTCCAGCGGATGATCTCGCCGAAGAAGAGTTGCAGCTTCTCGGCCGCTCCTAACTCGGGGTCCTCGGCGATCCGCGCAAGGGCACGTTCGGAATCGTCGACCAGCCGTTCAGTGAGGGCTTCGACAACCGCCGGTTTGGAATCGAAGTAGTGGTAGAAGGCGCCCTTGGAGATCTGCAGGTCCTCGAGGATGTCTTGAATAGTCAGGCGCTCATAGCCATTGGACAGAATCAGCCGCTGTGCGGCGTCCAGAATCGCATCGCGTCGCGCGGCCTGCTCGACAACGTTGACGGTCCGGGCCATCTATGCTCCTCATTAGTAAACCGGCGGTCGGTTTATTAAATGATTCTGACTGACCCGATGGATCGGGTCAAGGTCTAGAACGCCGCGGCTTGTCCGTCGCGACGGGGGTCGCTCACTGCAAGGTATCCGTCGTCGAGCCGCCAGATCGCTTGGCAGCTGCCGAACTGGTTGTAGTCGTCCGTGGTGACCAACTCGTGGCCTCGCCGCAATAGCTCGTCGAGCGTTGACGGCGGAAAGCCCTTCTCGCAGCAGACTTGCAGGCCCTGCACCCAGCGGAAGCGCGGGCCGTCACATGCCGCCTGGGGGTTCTGGCCGTGGTCGACGATGCGCGTCACCACCTGCACGTGACCTTGGGGCTGCATCGGGCCGCCCATCACCCCGAAGCTCATCACCGGTGCGCCGTCCTGACTAAGAAAGCCCGGGATGATGGTGTGGTACGGGCGCTTGTTCGGGCCCACTTGGTTCGGATGTCCCTGTGCTACAGTGAAATCCGCCCCGCGGTTTTGTAGCGAGATCCCAGTGCCTGGTACCACTATGCCGGAGCCGAACCCCATGTAGTTCGACTGGATCATCGACACCATCACCCCCGAGGCATCGGCGGCGGTGAGATAGACGGTGCCGCCGCGCGGTGTCCCTGCGGACGCCGATTTCGCCTGAGCCTGATCGATCAGCTTCGCCCGCTGCCGCAGGTACTCCTGGTCCAGGAGGTGCTCCGGGTGCACCGGCATGTGCTCGACGTCGGCCACGTAGGCCTGTGCGTCGGCGAAAGCAAGCTTCACCGCTTCGATTTGCAGATGCACGCTGTCGGCGGAATCCGCTGCGAACGAGCTCATGTCGAACTGCTCGAGTATTCCGAGAGCGATCAGCGCGACGATGCCCTGGCCGTTGGGTGGTATCTCGTGGAGGGTGTACCCACGGTAGGCGCCGTTGATCGTCCCTACCCAGTCGGCACGATGCGCGGCGAGGTCGCTGGCGCGCATTACACCGCCGTTCGCCGTCGCGTGGGCCTCAAGCTTCGCCGCCAGTTCTCCGCGATAGAACGCCTCGCCGTTAGTCGCCGCGATCGTCGTCAGCGTGGCCGCGTGGTCGGGAAGGGTGACCAATTCGCCGGGCTTCGGCGCCCGACCGCCGGGCATGAACGCCTCGGCGAACCCCGGCTGGGATTCGAACAGCGGGACCATAGCGGCCCACTGGTCCGCGATCGTCGGGGAGACCAGAAAGCCGTTGCGGCCATACGAGATCGCGGGCTCGAAGAGCCGCTCGAACGGCAGCTTGCCGAACTCGGCATGCAGTTCGACCCACGCCGACACCGCACCCGGCACGGTCACCGAATTCCAGCCATGCGCGGGAACAGCCTTGCCGCCGAAGTACTCTGGCGTCCACGCCGCAGGCGAACGCCCCGAGGCATTCAGCCCGTGCAGCTGTCGGCCATCCCAGACGATAGCGAAGGCGTCCGAGCCGATGCCGTTAGAGACCGGTTCCACCACCGTGAGGGTGATCGCGGTGGCGATGGCGGCATCGACCGCGCTGCCGCCGTCGGCGAGCATCCGAAGACCCGCCTGGGCGGCCAGCGGTTGCGATGTGCAGACAACGTTGCTGGCCAGGACGGGCTTTCGCGGCCAGGCGTAGGGCAGGGCCCAATCGAAAGGTTGCACCGGCACCTCCTGCCGCACGGGTGCGAGATTCCAGTGTCCCAACGCCTGCTATGTGCAGCAAGCACCCGATATCGTCGGCGCTACGGTAGCTGATACGATTGCCGTCTCGAAGTCCTCCCGAATCCCAAAAGGTTGGCCACATGCCCAAGCCCGTCGTCGTCAGTGCCGTCCGGACCGCTATCGGAACGTCATTCAAGGGTTCATTGGTCAACACTCCGCCCGAGATCCTCGCCACCACCATCCTGCAAGAAGCGGTCCGACGCTCCGGAGTCGAGCCGGCCAATATCGACGATGTGATCTTCGCCGAATCTCATTACGGCGGCGGTGATCTCGCGCGCTACGCGGCGGCGAGCTCCGGGATGTTCTCGGTGCCCGGCCAGGCCGTCAACAGGCATTGTGCGGGCAGCCTCACGGCGGTTGCCAATGCGGCCGCGCAGATCGGTTCGGGCGCCGAGAAGGTCATTGTCGGCGGCGGAGTGCAGTCGCTGTCCATGAGCCCGCTGATGAACTGGCGTATCCCCGGGCCGACCCTGGAGTTCGAAGAGCGATGGATCCCGCCCACGCACGTCGAGTCGCCCGATGCGCCGACCCGCGACATGTCGATCACGGTGGGGTGGAACACCGCCCAAGCAGTCGGGATCAGTCGCGAAGAGATGGATGCCTGGGCGTTGCGTTCGCACCAACGCGCCATTGCGGCAATCGATGACGGCGCCTTCGTCGACGAGATCGTCCCGTTGAAGATCAAGGGCCTCGACGACGCATTGGTGGAGTTCAGCGTGGACGAGCACCCTCGCCGCGAGACCAGCCTGGAGAAGCTTGCGTCGCTGAAGGTGCTGCACCCTGAGATCGAGGGTTTTTCCATCACCGCAGGCAACAGCAGCGGCACCAACGACGCGGCCGCCGCGCTGACACTGGCCGACGAGGACTTCGCCCGGTCCGCCGGGCTCACCGTGCTGGGCTCGGTCAAGGCATGGGCGTCCGCCGCCATCGAACCGAAAGACACCGGTCTGGGCGCGGTGAAGGTGATCGGCAAGGTGCTGGACCGCGCCGGTCTGGCGCCCGGCGACGTCACACTGTGGGAGATCAACGAGGCGTTCGCCTCGGTGCCGATCGCCGCATGCCGGGAGTATGGGCTCGACGAGGATCGGGTCAACATCTACGGCAGTGGCTGCAGCCTGGGGCATCCCATCGCGGCCTCCGGCGCCCGGATGCTCACCACGCTGGTGCATGAATTGGGCCGCCGCGGCGGCGGGATCGGTGTGGCAGCGATGTGCGCGGGTGGCGGCCAGGGCGGCGCCGTCGTCGTCGAGGTCTAAACGGCTTCTTTGCGCGACGCGATGAGCCGGCTTGCGTGCTCGAGAATGCAGTTGAGGCCGTACTCGAAGTTGATGTCGTCGGCTACGCCGATCCGGTGACCTTTCTCGGTCAGTGCGGCGATCAGCGGCATCGTCTCGGGATCGATGACCGACATTCCGCTGCGGCGATACGGTTCAGCCCCGCCGGATCTGTCCTGCAGCCGTTCCAGGACGGCCGCACCTTGGGTGTGAACCGAGATGCTGGCGTAGGTGTCGAAGGCGTCCTCGGGCGATAGGCCCGCCTCCACCAGGGTGGCGACCGCCTTCTCGAGCTTCTGGAAGGCGGCCTGGGTTGCCTCCCGGCCGAAGGTGCCGCGGATCAGGATCAGATCGCAAAGGATCGGATTGCTCCGGAAGGTCTGGCGCATTTTTCGAGCGTGATTGCGCAACGAATCCCGCCAATCCTGGCCTTCGACAAACGGTGTCGCGAAGTCGTACTGGCCAAGTGCGCGATCGGTCATCGCGTTGAGCAGATCGTCCTTTTTCCGGAAGTACCAGTAGATGCTCGTTACACCGACGTCGAGGTGCTTGGCCAAAAGCGGCATGCTCAAGCCGTCAACCGATACTTCCCTGGCTACTTCGAACGCGCCTTTGATGATCTCGTCGACGCTGATCGACCCACGTTGACGCCGCTGCCGCTTGTCCGCGGTTGCCTGCCTCGCCAATTCGGTGACCTCCGACGCTTCGAACGCACTATCGTATCAGATATCGTAAGGCTTCTGGTAATGGCTTGAATCAACTTACGCAGTCAGCAGCGGTGCCATCCAGGTCAATTCGGCGGGCAGTTGCGCGCCCCAGAACGATGCGTTGTGCCCGCCGGGCGAGAACCCGCCCGACGGCGGGCTGGGCAGCTGAGCGACGAACTGCCGAGTCGCGTTGTAGAACGGATCGCTGTTGCCGCAGTCGACCCTAATCGGGATGGACGCCAGCGCGCGCATCCCGAATACCGAATTGGCCGACCAATCGTCAGGACCGTCGAATGCGCCCGGTGCGGCCGCCCCGGGCGACAACCACAGTGCCGGACTCACCGCGCAGATCGCTGCGGTGCGGGCTGCTCCGAGTCGGCCGCCGAGCAACAGCGCGCCATAACCGCCCATCGACCAGCCCAGAAAAGCGACCCGGGAGGTATCGAGGCCCTTGCTGTCCAGCATCGGGATGAGCTCGTTCAACACCATGGCGCCGGAATCCTCGCCGGAAGCCCTTTTGTGCCAATAACTTCCGCCACCGTCGACAGAGACCACTGCGAAAGGCGGTAGGCCGGCGTTGACGGCTTGGGCCAGGCCCTGTTCGACGCCGCCGTCCATCACGGTGGCCGCGCTACTTCCTTTGCCGTGCAGCGCGATCACCGGTCGCAGGGGTTTGGTTTGACCCGGCGGCCGGGCGATCGCCCAGTTGGTGGCTACCCCGCCGCGGGCCGCCGACACGAACGAGCCGGTCACCATCGTCGGGGCCGCGACCGGCGCGGGAGCCGGGTCCAGCGGCGGGCGCGGCGCCAGCGGAACGCCGGTGCCGGTCATCGTTACCGGCGCGGTGAGCGGAGGCCGCGCTGGAATCAACCTGTCCAGCGCGTAGACGCCCAGCGCTCCCGTCGCCGCAGCGGCGCCAAGGCGCAACACAGCGCGACGACTCAAGTCCGACATGCCGGTCATGATAAAGCGCCGCTGCTCATCGCCTCGCGGCTGCGTGGCTGGAGGTACCCACATCACATCGGGCGTTTGCCCGAAAGGGCAATGCGGCACCAGCCTGACTGGCACCATGACGTAGGTGACTGCAGCTATTAGCCGCACGGGAGCTGTCGCTCCCGCGGCAGCTGTCACGCCCAAGGTGGCTGTCGCCCCCGCGCCTGCAGTCACTGCCAAGGCAACTGCCACTCTCAAGGGTGCCGCGACTCCAAAGGGCGAACGTCGGCGATACGCGCTGGTCAGCGCCGCCGCCGAACTACTGTGCGAAGGCGGGTTCGAGGCGGTCCGCCACCGCGCCGTCGCGCGCCGGGCAGGCCTTCCGCTGGCCTCAACCACCTATTACTTCTCTAGCCTCGATGACCTCATCGCCAGTGCGGTCGCCCATATCGGGATGCTGGAGGTGGCACAGCTGCGCGCCCAGGTCGCCACGTTGTCCCGCCGCCGCCGCGGCGCCGAGACCACGGCCGACCTGCTGGTCGACCTCCTTGTCGGCAGCGAATCTGGTCCGCGCTTAATCGAACAGCTGATTTCGCGCTACGAGCGCCACATCGCCTGTGCCCGCCTGCCTGCGCTGCGCGACATCCAACGGCGCATCTTGCGTCAGCGCGTTGACGCCATCGCCGACGTGATCGAGCGGTCGGGACGCTCGATGCGCCTCGAGCTTGTCTCAGCGTTGATTTGCACGGTCGATGGCGCGGTGGTCTCCGCCTTGGTAGACGAGGGGGAGGATCCCCGTACCGTCGCGCGGGCCACTGTGATCGACGTCATTGACTCGCTGGCACCGATCGACCAGCGCGTCGTACAGATTTGACCCCGTCAGCGGTCCAGCTGTCGGCGGATCGCGGCTAACCCGCGTTGTGCTTCGTCGAGCAGCGCGGCGAGGTGCGCGAGCCGCTCACGCAATTCGTCCGTGTCGGGCTGTGTGGCTGGACGACGGCGGGGCGCGGGCGCCAGATCCGCCGGAAGAGTCGGTGTGACGATGTAGCCGGTCGCGAAGTCGCCATATACGGTCACGTCTTCCGGCCGGTGATACCAATACAGCGCGACGTAGGCACAAAGCACGGCGTCGACCGGATCTTCGTCTCTGTCGAGCTGTCCCGGTCGAGTAGCGGCGGCAACGCGTCTGCGCAGTTCCACCCACGACACGCTGTGATTCACCCGCAGCCGCGGTGTTGCCTTGTCGAGTCCCTCGATCAGCGTCATCAATTGCAGCAGCTCATGCTGACGGACCTCGAAGGGGCCCCTCTTGTACTTCAGGATCTTGTCCAGGCCGAACAACACGATGGTCGCCGGGTGTGGATACACCTCTATCGCCCGTCGTGGCGAACTCGATAGAGGATTCATGTCGAGAGTGAGAGCCGTCGCTATCCGGGCGCCGCGAGGATCGTTGAATTCGGGCTTCTCAGCAAATGCCGGGCGTGCTCCCGCGTCGAACCGTTGGAAGTCGTGGTTGAGCGCCGCTTCGCAGGGCCGGTGCCCGGTCAAATTCTTCACGATCAGCGGCGCGTCGATGGCCACCAGGCAGTCGTTGCTGACATAGGGCGACACCGCGGCCTCGATGCTCGCGTCGTCGTGCGCGGTACCGACGTGCAGAAGTCGGCCGTCGGAATCGATGACCGCAACACCGGTGCTGTTCTTTTCGCCCCAGGCGAGATCGAGCCCAACGAAGTGCATGGGGCTACTGTGCCTGATCCGCGGGCGTAGCGGCGCCGTTAAGCTGTGTGTTTGTGACAATCCCGAACGTACTGGCCAACCGCTACGCCAGCGCCGAGATGGTGGCGATCTGGTCGCCGGAGGCCAAAGTCGTCGCCGAGCGGCGGCTCTGGCTGGCGGTGCTGCGGGCGCAGGCGGAATTGGGGGTCGAAGTCCCCGAAGCTGCCGTGGCCGACTACGAGCGGGTGCTCGACGATGTCGACCTGGCTTCGATCGCCGCCCGCGAGCGGGTGCTGCGCCATGACGTCAAGGCCCGCATCGAGGAATTCAACGCGCTAGCCGGCCACGAACAAGTGCACAAGGGCATGACCAGCCGCGACCTGACCGAGAACGTCGAGCAACTGCAGATTCGCCGGTCGATGGAATTGGTGTTCTGCCACGGCGTGGCAGTGGTGGCCCGGCTGGCCGAGCGTGCAGTGACCTACCGCGACCTGGTGATGGCCGGACGCAGCCACAACGTCGCCGCGCAGGCCACCACATTGGGCAAGCGGTTCGCCTCGGCAGCGCAGGAGACCCTGCTGGCGTTGACCAGGCTGCGGGAACTGATCGACCGCTACCCGCTGCGCGGCATCAAAGGCCCGATGGGCACGGCCCAGGACATGCTCGACCTGCTCGGCGGCGACGTGGCGAAGCTGGCTGAACTGGAACGACGCATTGCCGACTTCTTAGGATTCACAACGGTTTTGACCAGTGTGGGACAGATATATCCGCGTTCGCTGGACCACGACGTGGTGTCCGCTCTGGTGCAGTTGGGCGCGGGGCCGTCGTCACTGGCGCAGACGATCCGACTGATGGCCGGCCATGACCTCGTGACCGAGGGTTTCGCGCCGGGCCAGGTCGGCTCGTCGGCGATGCCGCACAAGATGAACACCCGCAGTTGCGAGCGGGTCAACGGGCTACAGGTGCTGCTGCGCGGCTACGCTTCGATGGCCGCTGAATTGGCCGGCACGCAGTGGAACGAAGGCGACGTTTTCTGCTCGGTAGTACGCCGAGTTACGTTGCCGGACAGCTTCTTCGCCGTCGACGGGCAGATCGAGACGATGCTGACCGTGCTCGACGAATTCGGTGCCTACCCCGCCGTGATCCAGCGCGAGCTGGACCGATACCTGCCGTTCCTCGCCACCACCAAGGTTCTGATCGCGGCGGTGCGCGCGGGGATGGGTCGTGAAGCCGCCCACGAGGTCATCAAAGAACACGCGGTGGCCGCCGCACTGGCGATGCGGGAACGCGGCGCCGAGCCCGAGCTGCTCGAGCGGCTGGCCGCCGATCCGCGACTGCCGCTGGACCGGCCGGCGCTGGATGCCGCGCTGGCCGACAAGCAGGCGTTCATCGGTGCCGCCGGCGACCAGGTCGACGCTGTGGTCGCGGCGGTGGACGCAGTGGTCGCGCGCTACCCGGACGCGGCCAAGTACACGCCGGGCGCCATCCTATGACTCTCGCCGGCGCCCTTTCGGGGATCGACTTCACCGATCTGGACAACTTCGCCAACGGATTTCCGCACGAATTGTTCGCTGTCCATCGGCGCGAAGCGCCGGTGTACTGGCACCAGCCGACCGTGCACACTCCCGACGGAGAGGGCTTCTGGTCCGTTTCCACGTATGCGGAAACGCTTGCGGTGCTGAAGGATCCGGTGACATTCTCATCGGTCACCGGTGGTGATCGACCGTTCGGCGGCACGCTGTTGCAGGATCTGGCCATCGCGGGCCAAGTCCTGAACATGATGGACGATCCCCGCCACTCGCAGATTCGGCGACTCGTCAGCTCCGGGCTGACGCCGCGGATGATCCGCCTCGTCGAAGATGACCTTCGCGGCCGGGCGTGTCGGCTGTTGGACGCGGTGGTGCAGGGCGAACCGTTCGACTTTCTGGTGGACATCGCCGCCGAACTGCCGATGCAGATGATCTGCATCCTGTTGGGAGTGCCGGAATCCGAACGACATTGGCTCTTCGAGGCCATCGAGCCGCAGTTCGACCTCGGCGGATCGCGCAAGGCGTCCCTTGCCCAGATGTCGGCCGAGGAGGCCGGGTCGCGGATGTATGCCTACGGCCAGGAGCTGATCGCGTCGAAGCGTGCTGCGCCGACCGACGATATGTTGTCGGCAGTCGCCAACGCAAAGCCGGACGACTTCGGAGGGGAAGCCGCGCCGGCCATGTCCGATCTCGAGCTGTATCTGTTCTTCAGTCTGCTGTTCAGCGCCGGCGCGGAGACGACGCGCAACGCAGTTGCGGGTGGGCTGCTGGCGCTGGCGGAACATCCGGAGCAACTGCGCGCGCTGCGTGAGGATTTGGGCATGCTGCCCACGGCGGTCGAGGAGATGGTCCGGTGGACGTCGCCGTCGCCGTCCAAGCGGCGCACTGCCACACGCACCGTCACGCTCGGCGAAGTGTCGATCGACGTGGGACAGAAGGTACAGATCTGGGAAGGCTCCGCCAACCGTGACGCCAGCGTCTTCGACCGCGCCGATGAGTTCGATATCACCCGAAAGCCCAATCCGCACTTGGGTTTCGGCCAGGGTGTGCACTACTGTCTGGGTGCCAATCTGGCCCGGCTGGAATTGCGAGTGCTGTTCGAAGAGCTGTTGTCGCGTTTCCACACGGTGCGGGTCGTGCGGCCGGTCGAATGGACTCGCAGCAACCGGCATACCGGTATCCGGCACCTGGTCGTCGAATTGCGCGGTTAGTGCACTCTGACGGCAATTCCCGCCGACCGTAGCTCGAGGGCGGCCAGGCCTCGGATCGCGCGCGGATCCGCCACGCGCCAGGCACCGACGGGGTCGGGGCTGACGGCGGCCAGCCTGCGCAGCGGCCGGTTGGCCAATGCCCGCAGCGCCAGCAATTGTTCGCCGGCCGGTGTGGTCGCCAGCGTGCTCACGGTCCACTTGCGCCGGAAGAACCGGATGCGCAACACCAACCAAGGCATCACCACCGCAAGGGCCGGCGGCGCAGCGACGGCCAGCGCCAGCACCACCGCCAACCAGGTCGCGGTGGTGTCCAGGTTGTGCCCGGCCCCGGCGATGTCGAGGGCGGCCTTACTGGCCGCCGTCAGCGGCTTGCTCACCGTGTCACCGACCAGCGGGATGCTATCGGCGCTATGGCCCGCCGACTTGAGGCTGTCGGCGACACCGCCCGCGCCGCCTTCGACCTGTCGACCCACCGCGGCGATGGTCGACACCGCGCTGTGGACGGCCAGGCCGACGAGCACCCAGATGAACGTCCAAATGACGACGACGACATCACTGAGCAACTGGGCCAACAGTCGGCCCGGAGTAGTGGCATAAGGGAGAAACCGCGATTTCATAGCCTGATCCCAACACAGGGTCGCTTTGCAGGTGGCCTTTGAGGTGGCCGGCACGACCCGAGGAGGAGCCCGGCTAGGCTGTCCCGATGCGTCCCGCTCTGTCCGACTATCGGCACCTGGCCAGTGGCAAGGTCCGCGAGCTGTACCGCACCGACGACGATCACCTGTTGTTCGTGGCAACCGACCGGATTTCAGCGTTCGACTATGTGCTCGACAGCACGATTCCCGACAAAGGCCGGATTTTGACCGCGATGAGCGTGTTCTTCTTCGACCTCGTCGAGGCGCCCAACCACCTCGCCGGTCCGCCCGACGATCCGCGCATCCCCGACGAGGTCCTCGGCCGCGCACTGGTGGTGCGAGAGCTGAAGATGCTTCCGGTGGAGTGCGTCGCCCGCGGCTACCTGACCGGTTCGGGACTACTGGACTACCAGCAGACCGGCAAAGTCTGTGGCATCACATTGCCTCCGGGCCTGGTGGAGGCCAGCAGGTTCTCCTCACCGCTGTTCACGCCCGCGACGAAAGCCGAACTTGGGCAACATGATGAGAACGTCTCGTTCGCACAGGTGATCCAGCTGGTAGGCGGCGTCCGTGCCAACCAATTGCGCGACCGTACTGTACAGACCTATGTACAGGCGGCCGACCACGCGCTAAGGAGAGGAATCATCATCGCAGACACCAAATTCGAGTTCGGCATCGACGCGCACGACAACTTGGTGCTGGCCGACGAGATTTTCACACCCGATTCCTCGCGATACTGGCCGGCCGCCGATTACCGCGTCGGCGAGGTGCAGACCAGTTTCGACAAGCAGTTCGTCCGTAACTGGCTGACGGGCCCCGACTCCGGTTGGGACCGCTCGGGATCTCAACCTCCACCGCCGCTGCCCGAGAGCATCATCGACGCCACCCGCGACCGTTACATCGAAGCCTACGAACGGATTTCCAGCCTGCGCTTCGACGACTGGATCGGGCCGGGAGCATGAGCCGCGCCGGCGACGATGCAGAGCGGAGCGATGAGGAGGTCGGGGCATGACCGGCGCCGGCGACGATGCAGAGCGAAGAGATGGGGTGGGGGCCGCTCCCGCTTGCGGGGGAGAGCGGCGCTCATGACCGGGGCATCTGGACCGCCCGTCGCCAAGCGGGTGGAGAGTCGGCGGGAGTTTCACGGTGACGTGTTCGTCGACCCATATGAATGGCTGCGCGACAAGTCCAGTCCCGAGGTGATCGCTTACCTGGAATCGGAGAACGAGTACGCCGATCAGGCGACCGCCCAGCTTGAACCGCTGCGGCAGCGGATTTTCGACGAGATCAAAGCACGCACGAAGGAAACCGACCTGTCGGTACCGATCCGACGTGGCGACTGGTGGTATTACGCCCGCAGCTTTGAAGGCAAGCAATACGGTGTCCAATGTCGCTGCCCGGTAACCGATCCGGCCGATTGGAACCCGCCGATCTTCGACGAACACACCGAGATCACCGGTGAGCAGATACTTCTCGACGAGAACGTCGAAGCCGAGGGACACGACTACTTCTCGCTGGGCGCCGCCAGCGTCAGCCCCGACGGCAATGTGCTGGCGTACTCCATCGACGTAGTCGGTGATGAGCGTTATACGTTGCGGTTCAGAGACCTCCGCACGGGCGAGCAATACCCGGACGAGATCGTCGGTATCGGCGCAGGGGCGACCTGGGCCACCGACAGCCGAACCGTCTACTACGTCACGGTCGACGCGGCGTGGCGTCCCGAAACGGTGTGGCGGCACCGGCTCGCCTCGGGTTTGCCCGCGGAGAAGGTGTATCACGAAGCCGACGAGCGGTTTTGGGTTGCGGTGGGCCGGACCCGCAGTGATGCCTATGTGCTGATCGTGTCGGCGTCGGCCATCACCTCGGAGGTCCGCTACGCGGATGCAGGCGACCCACACGCCGAGTTCGTCACGGTGCTGCCCCGGCGCGACGGTGTCGAGTATTCGGTGGAACACGCAATCGTCGACGGGCAAAACCGGTTTTTGATCTTGCACAACGACGGTGCGGTCAATTTCACGCTTGTGGAGGCGCCTGCCGAGGATCCCGGGGCGCAGCACACGTTGATCGGCCACCGCGACGATGTGAGGCTGGATGGCGTTGACGCGTTCGCCGGCCATCTGGTGATCAGCTACCGCGGCGAAGCGCTGCCGCGAATTCAGCTGTGGCCCATCGACGGCGATGGCTACGGACGGCCCGAGGAGATCTCGTTCGACTCTGAGCTGATGTCGGCCGGCCTTGGCGCCAACCCGAATTGGGACTCACCTAAGCTGCGCATCGGCGCGGGATCGTTTGTCACCCCGGCGCAGATCTACGACCTGGATCTCGTCACTGGCGAGCGCACCCTTTTGCGCGAGCAGCCGGTGCTCGGCGACTACCGGCGCGTGGAGTACGTCGAACGCCGTGACTGGGCGTACGCGGCCGACGGAAGCCGGATTCCGATCTCAATCGTGCACCGTGCTGACATCGAATTCCCCGCTCCGGCACTTGTTTACGGCTACGGCGCTTATGAGATTTGTGAGGATCCGCGGTTTTCCATCGCTCGGCTGTCGCTGCTGGACCGTGGAATGACGTTTGTCGTCGCGCATGTCCGCGGCGGCGGCGAGATGGGTCGGCTGTGGTACGAGCACGGCAAGCTGCTGGAGAAGAAGAACACGTTCACTGACTTCGTCGCGGTTGCGAACCATCTGGTGGACTCCGGACTGACCCGACAGGAGCAGCTGGTCGCCTTGGGCGGCAGCGCCGGTGGGCTGCTCATGGGCGCGGTGGCCAACACGGCTCCCGATCTGTTCGCCGGAATCCTGGCGCAGGTCCCATTCGTCGACCCGCTTACGACGATTCTCGATCCATCGCTGCCGCTGACCGTCACCGAGTGGGACGAATGGGGAAACCCATTGAGCGACAGCGATGTTTACCACTACATGAAATCCTATTCGCCGTACGAGAACATCGCGGCCCAGAAGTATCCGCCGATCCTTGCGATGACCTCGCTGAACGACACCAGGGTCTATTATGTCGAACCCGCGAAATGGGTAGCGGCCTTGCGGCACACCAAAACCGATGGCAATCCGGTGCTGCTGAAGACCCAGATGACCGCCGGCCATGGTGGTATCAGCGGGCGTTACGAGCGCTGGAAAGAGGTGGCCTACCAGTTCGCCTGGTTACTGGCTGCCGCCGATCGCGACCACTACGGCAGCGGCCAGGTAGACGATCTCCTCAGCGGTGCGCAGGGGTAGCTGCGTAATCATCGACTTGGGCGGATTGGGCATCCGCGCCGCGTAGATGTTGGCCGGGAACATCGCCAGCATCAACAGCAGCAGGCAAACCGCCGCAGCGACCCGGGTGGCCGGTACCACCAGGCCTGCGGCGCCGAGGAACTCCAGCACCCCGGTGAGAGTCACCAGCAGACCGGGTGCCGGCAGCTGTGGAGGCACGATCGCAATCAGGGCAGCGCGCAGTGGCGGGACGAAGTGCGCGACACCGGTCAGAACGAACATCGCGGCCAGGCCGATGGCGATCGCTTTAGTCCAGGTGTCGACATAGTCGACGCCGAGCCAGCCCACGATTCGGGCCACGATGCTTCCCGCGAGCAGGGTGATCAACGGAGCCATGTCAACTCTCCAATCTAGACACTGACAAGTTCTGTTGCGGCGAGCTTACGGACTTAACTAGTCATTGTCAAGTTTGCCAGTTATGCTGGCATTATGAGTCGTCCGACCTACCATCACGGGGACCTGCGGGCCGCGATCCTGACCGAGGCCGCACGTCTTGTCGATGAGCGCGGCGCCGACCGGGTGTCACTGCGCGAGTTGGCGCGGGAAGCGGGGGTGTCACACGCCGCGCCGGCGCACCACTTCACCGATCGGCGCGGCTTGTTCACCGCGCTGGCCGCTCAGGGGTTCGAGTTGTTGGCCGCGGGCCTGGCTGAGGCGCGGCCCCGATTCCTCGATGCTGCGCTGGCGTACGTGCGATTTGCCATCGAACATCCCGGCCACTACCGGGTGATGTTCGACAAGTCGCTGGTCGATCCGTCGAACCGCGAACTGGTCGCCGCCCAAGCGGCCGCCGGAGCTGAGTTGTCTCGCGGCGTCGCGTCGCTGCCGGATCAGCACGCCCAAGCCGATCCGCGCGGTGCACAGCTGGCGGCTTGGTCACTGGTGCATGGGTTTTCGATGCTGTGGCTCAACGACGCGGTAAACGCTGAGCTAAAGGCCACCGATCCGATGGCCACCGTCGAGCGGATTGCGGCGATGCTGTTCGAGGAGTAGCGCTCCTAGTAGGCCGGCACCGGCGGCTGGCGCTTGGCCGCCGACGGCGGCTTGTTGGGCAGGAACGCGACGGGCACAAGCGCCAACGCGACAACGAGGATCGACACCACGATGACGACCGTGTACGCGTGTGTGAGGTCGTGCATAAGCCGGATGGTGAAATCCGGTAAGACCTCGTGGTGGGACGGCGCCGGTGCACCGTGCTTCACGAGTTTTCCTTTGAGGATCCCGAGTTTCTCTGCGGTGGTGA
Source organism: Mycobacterium sp. (assembly GCF_052143115.1). Lineage (GTDB taxonomy): Bacteria > Actinomycetota > Actinomycetes > Mycobacteriales > Mycobacteriaceae > Mycobacterium. Next base: position 64,845 of record NZ_JBKQTQ010000066.1, on the reverse strand, counting down.
TGCTTTCGCTGCGGTTGAACTGACTCGTCAAAATCACCGACATCAATGCGGTGCCGACCGAAACGGCGACGTGCTGAGTGACACTGAGCAGTGTTGACCCGCGCGCCACCTGGTGGGGCGCTAACGTCTGTACCGCCGCTCCGGACAGCGGCGTCAAAGTGCAGCCTAGGCCGATGCCGGTAATGATCAGTCCCACCAGCAGGATCGGCAGGTAGTCCGCTTGTTTCCAAGCACCGTAGGCGAATACGGTCAGTCCGGTACTGATCAGCGCGATCCCGACGAGCAGGATATTGCGGGGTCCACGTTTGTCCATCAAGGTACCGGCGAGCGGCATCGCCAGCATCGCACCGAGTCCCTGCGGGATCAGCTGCAGCCCCGACTGCAGCGGCGTCTCATGCAGCAGCTGTTGGAGATAACTGGGAATCACCAGGACGGCGCCGAAGAATCCGACCGAGAACACGAACATTGCCGAGTTGGCCGACGTCACCACCCGATTCTTGAACAGCCGCAGGTCGATCAGTGGGTGCTCGGCACGGTGCAGCGCATGCAGAACAAACGTGGTGATCAAGGTCATTCCGATGGCCACCGGTATCCACACATGGTTGTCGGTGAACGTGCCGCGTCGTGGAACCGACGAAATACCGAAGAGCAGTGTTGCCAACCCGGGCGACAGCAGCAGCATCCCGACGAAGTCAAACGTCTCCGACGGTCTCGGGCGATCTCTCGGAAACAACAACGCCGCGAGAACCAGCACGATCACGCCGAGTGGCAGGTTGATCCGGAAAATCCATGGCCAGCCGTAGGCGCCGATCAGCCAGCCGCCGAGGACCGGCCCGCACATCGGGCCCAGGAGCATCGGGATACCCAGCACCGCCATCAACCGGCCGAGCCGCCGTGGTCCGGCCTCGCGCGTCAAGATGATCAACGTCAACGGCACCAGGATCCCGCCGCCGAGTCCTTGTATCACTCGAAACGCGATGAGCTCGGTGATGTTTGATGCCATCGAACACAGCAGGGACGCCAAGGTAAACCACAAAACCGCGCCTAAGAACAGCCGCTTGGTGCCGAACCGGTCGGATGCCCAACCGGCCAGCGGGATCACGGTGGCCTGCCCGAGCGCGTAACCCGTTATCGTCCACGCGACGATGGCCTGAGTGGATCCGAACTCCCCGATGAACGTGCGCTGTGCCACGCTGACGACCGTGCCGTCCAGGATCGCCATCACCGAGGCGAAAATGCAGACTCCGGCGATGCGCAGTAGGCCGGCGTCGAGATTATCTGGATAGTCAGGCAGATCGCCGGATACCGGTTCGATGTTCGCAGTCAACGGCGCCGCGCGAGAAACCATGATCGCCAGCCTAACGACAAACTAGCTAGCTGACCAACATACTTTGCGCTAGGTGCGATGGGGGTAGCCTGCCGGGTATGACTGTGACCCAGATCGCTTTGACCACACTCGACGGTCGTCCGACGTCACTGGCCGACTACAGCGACCATGCGGTCCTGGTGGTCAACGTGGCGTCCAAGTGTGGCCTGACGCCGCAGTACGCTGCGCTGGAACAGCTTGCGCGAGACTACGGCGACCGCGGGCTCACGGTCCTTGGAGTTCCGTGCAATCAATTCATGGGCCAAGAGCCCGGCACCGCCGAAGAAATCCAAACCTTTTGTTCCACCAGCTACGGCGTGACGTTTCCGCTGTTAGCCAAAACCGAGGTCAACGGGCCTGGCCGGCATCCGCTCTACGCGGAACTGACCAAGACACCCGACGCCGGCGGGGAGGCCGGCGACGTGCAGTGGAACTTCGAGAAGTTTCTGATCGCTCCCGGCGGAAACGTGGTCAACCGATTCCGTCCACGGACGGTGCCCGACGCGCCGGAGATTATCGCCGCGATCGAGGCTGTACTGCCGAATTAGCTGGTCACAGAGCCGGATCGACGCTCATTGTCCGCGTGTATGTCACCATCTGGACACCTGGCATCGTCAAAATTGTGGTGTGTCTGGGAAGTTGATCGTTTCGGTCTCCGGGATCTGTGAACGTACGTTGGATGACGTCGCCGAGTTCTGCGCGCTGATGGACACCCGGGCGGTGCCGGTGTCGTTGTTGGTGGCCCCGCGGTTGAAGGGCGGCTACCGGCTTGATCGTGACCCGCACACCGTCGAGTGGCTGGCCGGCCGGCGTGCCGCCGGTGACGCGATCCTGCTGAACGGCTATGACGAGGCCGCAACCAAGAAACGACGCGGCGAGTTCGCGGCGCTGCCCGCCCACGAGGCCAACCTGCGACTGATGGCCGCCGACCGAGTGCTCGAGCACCTCGGGCTGCGCACCCGGCTATTCGCGGCGCCGGGTTGGACGGCGTCGCCGGGCACGGTTAATGCACTGCCGCGCAATGGGTTTCGACTCCTCGCCGATCTGCACGGGATCACCGACTTGGTCCGGCAGACGACCGTGCGGGCACGGGTGCTGGGCATCGGAGAAGGATTCCTGACTGAGCCGTGGTGGTGCCGGATGCTGGTGCTGTCGGCCGAGCGGGTGGCCCGCCGGGACGGCGTCGTCCGGGTCGCGGTCGCGGCCCGTCACCTGCGCAAACCCGGGCCGCGGCAAGCGATGCTGGACGCGGTGGACCTGGCGTTGCTGCAAACCTGTTCACCTACCGTGTATCAGTGGCGGGCCCTTCAGACGGTTCTCGACGCAGCCTGACAGCTCGGGTCGCTACTGTGTAGCGCCATGAGCGATACCGCAGCCGGATCGGCGGGGCCGACCGCTGATGTCATCATCGTCGGGGCGGGCCTGGCCGGCCTAGTGGCCGCCTGCGAAGTGGTGGACCGTGATATGCGGGTGCTCATCCTCGACCAGGAGAACAGCGCCAACCTCGGCGGGCAGGCGTTCTGGTCGTTCGGCGGCTTGTTCTTCGTCGACAGCCCCGAGCAGCGCCGCCTGGGCGTTCGCGACAGTCACGAACTCGCTCTGCAGGATTGGCTTGGCACTGCGGCGTTCGACCGTCCGGAAGACTACTGGCCGAGGCAATGGGCCCATGCCTACGTCGATTTCGCCGCAGGGGAGAAACGTAGCTGGTTGCGTGCCAGGGGCCTGCAGATCTTTCCGCTGGTCGGGTGGGCCGAGCGCGGCGGCTACGACGCGCAGGGGCACGGCAACTCGGTGCCCCGCTTCCATATCACCTGGGGAACCGGGCCGGCCATCGTGGAGATCTTCGCGCGGCGGTTGCGGGACCATCCGAAGGTGCGTTTCGCGCACCGGCACCAAGTGGACGAGCTGATCATCGAGGGCGACGCGGTGACCGGGGTCCGGGGCACCGTCTTGGAACCCTCAACGGAACCGCGCGGCGTGCCGTCATCACGAAAATCGGTTGGGCAGTTCGAGTTTCGCGCTTCGGCGGTGATAGTCACCAGCGGGGGTATCGGCGGCAATCACGATATGGTGCGAGCGAACTGGCCGAAGCGGATGGGCCGCGTCCCCGAGCAACTGCTGTGCGGGGTGCCCGCCCACGTCGACGGCCGGATGATCGCGATCACCGAGAAGTCCGGCGCCCGGGTGATCAACCGCGACCGGATGTGGCATTACACCGAAGGCATCACCAACTACGACCCGATCTGGCCGCTGCACGGCATCCGGATCATCCCGGGTCCGTCGTCGCTGTGGCTGGACGCCAAGGGCAAGCGGCTGCCGGTACCGCTGTATCCAGGTTTCGACACTCTCGGCACGCTGGAGTACATCGCGAAGTCGGGCTACGACTACACTTGGTTTGTCCTGAACGCCAAGGTCATCGAGAAGGAATTCGCCCTGTCCGGGCAGGAACAGAACCCAGACCTGACCGGGCGCAGCGTCCGCCAGCTGCTGTCGTCGCGGGCCCGGTCCGGGCCGCCGGGTCCGGTGCAGGCCTTCGTCGATCGGGGCGTCGACTTCGTCAGCGCAAACTCATTACGCGAGTTGGTGACTGCCATGAACAAGTTGCCCGATGTGCTGCAGCTGGACTACGCGACGGTGGCGGAAGAGGTCACCGCGCGCGATCGCGAGGTGGCGAACCGTTTCACCAAGGACAGCCAGATCACCGCGATCCGTGCTGCCCGTAAGTATCTCGGCGACCGGCTGGGCCGAGTGGTTGCTCCGCACCGGTTGGCGGATCCCAAAGCCGGACCGCTGATCGCGGTCAAGTTGCACATCCTGACCCGAAAGACGTTGGGCGGGTTGGAGACCGATTTGGACTCGCGAGTGCTCAAGGGCGATGGGACTCCGCTCGACGGGCTTTACGCGGCCGGCGAGGTGGCCGGTTTCGGCGGCGGTGGTGTGCACGGATACCGGGCCCTGGAGGGAACGTTCCTGGGTGGGTGCATCTTCTCGGGTCGCGCCGCCGGCCGCGGTGCCGCAAGCGACATCGCCTAACCGGCCGAGCAGACACAAAAGCCCCCGACACGCCGCCGCGTTGGGGGCTTTTGCGTCTGCTCGCGCATTAAAAGGTGACCGCGTCTTCTTCGGGCAGCACCTGGAAGTCGGTGGTGGTCATCTCGGTGAGTCGGCCGTAGTAGATGCCGCGGGCATCCGGAGTGATGATGCCCTGGTGAATGGGCACTGCCCGGTTCGGCGCCACCGCCCTCAGGTAGTCCACTGCCTCGGAAATTCTCATCCACGGCGCCGCCGCCGGAGCGGCCAAGATGTCTATCGGCTCGTCCGGGACGAACAGCGCATCGCCGGGGTGCATGAACCGGGCGGGGTGCTCGCCGTCACCGACCAGGTACGAGATGTTGTTGATCACTGGAATTTCCGGGTGGATCACGGCATGTCGGCCACCGAGTGCGCGGATGGTCAAATCGCCGACCGAGAGCTCGTCGCCGACCTGCACCGGCTGGCACGGCAGATCAAGCTGCTCGGCGGTCTGCGGATCCGCGTAGAGCGCTGCGCCTGGATTGGCGTCGAGTAGCGCGGGCAACCGGGCGGTGTCGACGTGATCGGGGTGTTGATGAGTGATAATGATGGCCGACAGGCCGGTGATGCCCTCGAAACCGTGCGAGAAATTTCCCGGGTCGAACAACAGGGTGGTGTGGCCGAAGTCGGCGAGTACGCAGGAATGGCCAAAATGCGTGAGTTGCATGTCTACGATTGTGCGCTCATGGGGTGCCTGGCATGCGCCTAGTCCTGGCGACGATGCTGATCGCAAGCTGCGTGGCCGTCGGGTGTGTGTCGTCGGCTGCCGCCCACGCGGACCAGGAGACCTGCCCGCCAGTGTGCGACCGGATCCCGGACACGGCATGGGTCCTGCCCAACGCGATACCGCTGAACTCGACATACCGCTGGCCGTCGCTGGCCGGGGTGGCGATGCCGATGACCGGGACGGCGACGCCGCGGTTCCGGTTTGAGGAGGTGTGTGCCACTCCCGCCTTCCCGCAGGACACCCGCAACTCGGCGGTCGCGGGCCGGGCGACTGTCACCAACGCCGGAGGTCAGTGGCAGTTGCAGGCCCAGGTCCTGCATTGGCGTGGCGACACTGCACGCGGCGGCGATAACGCGTCGTCGGTGTTCGGCGTCGCCGCGGACGCGCTGCGCGGTTGCCAGCTGGGCGCTGCGGGAGAGTCTCCATCGGTCACCGTCGACGAGCCCAATCGGCTGGCCGCGGTGATCAGCGGACCGGTGATCATGCACACCTACCTGGTCGCGCACCCGGAAAACAGCACCATCAGCGAACTGACGCTGTGGTCTTCGGAGCCACCGCAGGTCCCCTGGCCGGTGATTTCCGACGCCCCAGTTCTGGACGCCATGACGTCGCCGGTTTGCGCGGCCTACATCGGCTCGTGCTAGTAAGACGTCCCCGGTATCGACCGGTAGAGTTGGCGCCGAGCAAACCGAATCAGTAGGAGGAGCGCGGGTGGCCCGGGTGGTTGTGCACGTGATGCCCAAGGCCGAGATTCTCGACCCGCAGGGTCAGGCGATCGTCGGCGCATTAGGGCGGCTTGGGCATGCCGGCATCTCAGATGTGCGGCAGGGCAAGCGGTTTGAACTCGAAGTCGACGACAGTGTCGACGATTCGGCGCTTGCCGAGATCGCCGAGTCGCTGTTGGCGAACACAGTGATCGAAGACTGGACAGTAAGCCGGGAAGCGCAGTGACGGCTCGTATCGGCGTCATCACCTTTCCCGGGACGCTCGACGACGTGGACGCCGCTCGGGCGGTGCGTGTCGTCGGCGCCGAGCCCATCAGCCTGTGGCATGCCGACGCCGACCTCAAGGGTGTTGAGGCGGTGGTGGTGCCGGGCGGGTTCTCCTATGGCGACTATCTGCGGGCCGGCGCAATCGCCAGGTTCGCTCCGGTGATGGGCGAAGTCATCGCTGCTGCCGGCCGTGGGTTGCCGGTTTTAGGGATTTGCAACGGTTTTCAGGTCCTATGTGAGGCTGGGCTGCTGCCCGGCGCGCTGACCCGAAACGCCGGACTACATTTCGTGTGCCGCGATGTGTGGCTACGGGTGACGTCGACGGCGACGGCGTGGACGTCGCGCTTCGAGCCCGACGCCGACCTGCTGATCCCGTTGAAGTCGGGTGAGGGGCGCTACGTGGCCTCCGCCGACGTGCTGAACGAGCTGGAAGGTGAAGGCCGGGTTGTGTTCCGCTATCACGACAACCCGAACGGCTCGCAATCCGACATCGCCGGTATCAGCTCAGCCAACGGCCGCGTGGTTGGGCTGATGCCGCACCCCGAGCACGCCATCGAGGCGTTGACCGGGCCGTCCGACGACGGGCTCGGTCTATTCTATTCGGCGCTGGACGCTGTTCTGGCCGCGTAATAGCGGGTGGGGGTCAGCGCAACGCGTGCTCAGCCACCAGATCCGGCTCGCTGCTCTGCTCTGAAAGACCTGCAGCACTGCGTAATTCGCCAAAGGCCTCGACGAGCGCATCGGTCGCTTCATGCGGATCATTGAAGGTCTGGTCGTCGGTGAGCACCGCCACGCCGAGCTGGTCGACGTAGCTCCACACGGTGATGTTGACCGGGGCACCGGGGGAGAGCACGCCGGTCGAGTAGATCTCGCTGACCGGCGCGCCGCCGAAGTGTCCGCGCTGGCGCGGCCCGGCCACGCTGGAGACGGCCACATTCATCATCTTGTTCGGCGCGTCGCGATGACCCAGCCACCGAAATGCCGCGGGGGCAATCGCCGTCGGCAAATAGGCCATCAGTTGGCCGTACAGGCGTGGGCCGAGGATTTCGTGGTCTTCCTTGGCGATCTTGGTCGCCAGTGCCACCAGCCGCGCCCGCTCGGCGGGGTCGGCGACGTGCACCGGCAACGAAATGGACAGACCGCTGATCTCGTTGCCGGTGACGCGGTCCGACTTGTCGGTGGCGGTCGGTACCGACGCGATGATCGGTCGATCGGCTTTGCCGTCGTAGCTTAACAACAGCTTTCGCAAGCCACCCGCCGCTGTCGCCAGCACCAGGTCGTTGATCGTGATGCCCAACGCCTTGGCGGTCGTTTTAACATCGGCTAGCCGCAGCGCGGCAGTGGCGAATCGCCGCTGCGGCGATACCACGTGATTGAGGAAGGTCGGTGGCGCGTCGAACGCGTCGGCCAGGTCCGGGTGGTCGCCGCGCTCTTTGGAGCGGCGGCGCACCCGGGTGAACCCTAGTGTGGCATCTCTGAGGAGCCCGGGTAGCTCGGCGACTTGCCGGATGTGGTCGCGTCCGGCGGCGCGCAGCAGCTCAGCGGTCGTCGGTGTGACGCCGGCACCGTCGTTGTCGCGTTCATCGGTCGGCCCGTCCTCCAGATCCATCGCACGTGCCAACAGATTGACCGAGGCGACACCGTCGGCCAGCGCGTGATGAACCTTGCCGATCAACGCGAACCGGCCCCCGGCCAGGCCCTCGGCGAAGTGAAACTCCCAAAGCGGGCGGCTACGGTCCAGCGGCGTGGAGGCCACCTCGCCGATGACCCGGTCGAGCTCTCGGCGGCCGCCGGGCGCCGGCACCCGCACTCGCCGGACGTGGTAATCGAGGTCGACCTCGCAGTTCTCCAACCACATCGGGTGATGCAGCCGCCAAGGGATATCGACGAGTTTGTAACGCAACGGGTCCAGTAGGTGTAGCCGGCGGCGCAGATGGCGCCGAAAGGCCTCGTAGTTGAACTCGCCGTCGAAGTCGGCGGCGTCGATGATCGCCACCTTCAGCGTGTGGGTGTGCAGGTTCGGCGTCTCGCTGTAGAGCAGCATGGCGTCCATACCGTTGAGTCTTTTCACGCGCTGCACCTTGTCTTTTACGGCCTCGTGCGACGACCCGACAGGTCCATGCAAGCACCTATGAGATGGAGTTTTCGCCGGTTTCGCCGATTCCGGTTCCGCAGTTCACAAGTCGCCGGGAGCGCTCAGCATCGCCTGTAGGTCGCGTCGCGCGATTTTGCCGGTGCCGCCCCGCGGCAGCTGGTCGAGCAGCACGATTTCCCGCGGGACCTTGTAGTTGGCCAGGTTGTCCCGAACATGCGCGCGTAATGTCTCCGGGTTGGCCGAGGCGCGGTCGCGCAACACCACGAACGCGGCCAGGCGTTGCCCGTATTGTTCGTCGTCGACGCCGAGCACCGCCGTCTCGGTGACGTCGGGATGCCGCGCCAAGACCTTCTCGACCTCGATCGGGTACACGTTCTCGCCGCCGGAGACGATCATCTCGTCGTCGCGTCCCACCACGAACAACCGGCCGGCGTCATCGAGGAACCCGACGTCGCCCGACGCCATGAAGCCGTCGCGAAAAGTTTTGCCCGCCCCGGTGGTGTACCCGTCGAACAGGGTGAGACTGCGCACGAAGATCGAACCGGTCTGGCCGCTCGCCAACTCGGCTCCTGCGTCGTCAAGGATGCGAATCTGTGTGCCCTGCACCGGCTTTCCGGCGGTGTCAGGCGCGGCGCGCAAGTCGCTCGGCGTCGCGGTGGCCACCATGCCGGCCTCGGTGGCGTTGTAGTTGTTGTAGATCACGTCGCCGAACCGGTCCATGAACGCCACCACCACGTCAGGACGCATCCGTGAGCCGGACGCCGCCGCGAATCGCAGCGACCGGCATGGGTACCGATCGAGCACCTCGTCGGGCAGCTCCATGATCCGGTCGAACATCACCGGCACGACGACGAGCCCGGTTGCGTGCTGCCCGTCGAGGAGTTGCAGGGTTGCCTCGGGGTCGAATTTGCGCCGCGTGACGATCGTGCACGCCATCAGCGCCGAAAACACCAGCTGGGAAAAGCCCCACGCGTGAAACATCGGCGCCATGATCACGGTGGCCTGTTCGGCCCGCCACGGTATCCGGTCGAGCACGGCCTTCAGTTCGTTGGGCCCTCCGCCCGATGACGGCTGCGCGCCTTTGGGTGTGCCGGTGGTGCCGGAGGTCAGCAGGATCAGCCTGCTCTTGCGTTCGGCCGGGCGTGTCCGCTGTCCGGCGTGCGCATCGGCCAACGCCTCGACACTGAGATCCGTTGTGGCGGGCGGTGTCTCGGCCCAGCCGAGGATACGTGTCGAGTGTGGACTTTCGGCAAGTGCGCGGTCGACGGTGGCGGTGAACTCTTGGTCGTAGATCACCGCGTCCACCCTTTCGCGAGTGACCACCTCGGCCAGCGCGGGGCCGGCGAACGAGGTGTTCAGCAGAAGCACGTCGGCGCCCACGCGATGGGCAGCGACCAGTGCGGTGACGAAACCCCGGTGGTTGCGGCACATGATCCCGATCAGCTTCGGTGTGCCGCCGGGCAATGCCTGCAACGCGGCGGCGAACGCGTCGCAGCGCTCGTGTAGTTGCCGCCAGGTCAGCGTGCCCAGCTCGTCGATCAGCCCCGGCCGGTCGGGGCAGCGCTGCGCCGCGGCCGCGAAGCCGGCAGTGGGCGTCATGCCCTCGCGGCGCATCGCGGCGGCCATCCGCAGATACCGGTCCGGCCGCATCGGCGCGATCAGCCGTGCCCGCAGCAGGGTCTGCAACAGGCCAATCGTGTCGGTGACCGCAGACATCGCTTAGCCCAGGATGGGGAACCGGCGCTGACCGGCTAGCCGCTTCAGCGCGGCCTCCATCACCGCACGTACGTGGGCGTCGACCTCCTCGACATCGGGGTCGTCGCCGAAGCGAGCGATGACGTCGATGGGCTCCAGCACCTCGGTGACGATCTTGGCCGGCAGCGGCAGGTTCGGCGGCAAGACCGCAGACAGGCCGAACGGGAACCCGAAGCTCAGCGGCAGGATATTTACCTGGGCTTTGGTCAGCCCCAGTCGGCGGGCCAGCCAGTTGCCACGGGTAAGGAACAGTTGGGTTTCCTGTCCGCCGATCGACACGATCGGCACAATCGGCACGCCGGCTTCGATGGCGGTCCTGACGTAGCCGGTGCGCCCGTCGAAGTCGACGGTGTTCGCGCCCGACGTGGGCCGGTAGGAGTCGTAGTCACCGCCGGGAAACACCAGTACTACCGCGTCCGAATGCAGTGCGGCGGCGGCGTTTTCGCGGCTTGCCTTGATAACCCCGAGGCGACGCAGCCAGCCGTCCATTGGGCCCAGGAACAGGCCGTAGTGGGCCAGCGTGTATAGGGGGCGGTCGTAACCGAAGGTGTCATAGAAGGCCGGGGAGAAGATCAACACGTCCGGCGTGAACATGCCGCCGGAGTGGTTGGACACCACCAGCGCTCCACCGGCCGGCGGGATGTTCTCCACGTTTCGCACTTCGGCGCGATACCACCGCTTGATCACCGGTCCGACCGCGTTCGCGATCTGTTTGGTGAACGCCGGATCCCATTTGGCGATCTCGTGATTGTCGCCCGTCATGGTTCCCCGCTCGTTGTTTGTGAGTTTGCTGCACCAGCGCGATGTCCGGACTCCCCATCCTGGACACCGCGCCGATATGACATACGCTACTCTCAATTTATGAGAATGTCATATCCGCAGCAGCGAGCAGCGCAGCCGGTCGCGGGGATGAACCGCGCACAGGGGGAAGATGGCCGAGAAGGTTCTTGTCACAGGCGGTTTCGGGCTGGTCGGATCGCAGACCGTGCGCCGCCTGGTCGACGACGGCCACCGCGTGGTGGCCACCGATCTCGGCACTGACGCTCAGCGCAAGGCGGCCGCATTGCTGCCTGCCGGAGCCGAGGCGAGATGGGCGGACCTGACCGACCCGCGTGAGGTGCAGCGGCTGGTCGTCGAGGTGTCACCGACGGTGATCATCCACCTGGCTGCGCTGATCATCCCGGCGATCTATCGCCACCCCGAATTGGGACGGCGCGTCAACGTCGATGCGACGGTGGCACTGCTGCGCGCCGCGGAGTCAAATACCCACCCTCCCCGCTTCGTCCAGGCCTCCAGCAACGCCGTGTATGGCGCTCGCAATCCGCATCGGCACCACGAGCGGGTGCGCGTGGATTCCCCGCTGAAAGCGTCGGACCTCTACGGCGCGCATAAGGTCGAGGCCGAGGCCCATGTCCGCGCTTCCAGTTTGGACTGGGTGATCCTGCGCCTCGGCGGAGTGATCAGCGTCGAGCCGGGTGCCATGCCCTTCACGGTGGACGCGCTGTTCTTCGAAAACGCGCTGCCGACCAATGGGCGCCTGCACACCGTCGACGTCCGCGACGCCGCCGCCGCCTTTGCCGCCGCGGCCACAGCAGACGTGGTGGGTGAAACCCTGCTGATCGCCGGTGACGACTCACACCTGCGACGCCAGATCGACATCGGCCCGGCGCTGGCCGCGGCAAGGGGACTGCCGAACGTCTTACCCGCCGGCCGGCCCGGCGACCCCGACAGCGACGAAAACTGGTTCGTGACCGACTGGATGGACACCGCCCGCGCCCAGCAGATGCTGTCCTTCCAGCACCACTCCTGGCCGGACATGCTCGCCGAGATGCGCGTCGCCGCCGGCTGGCGGCGCTACCCGATGCGGCTGCTGGCCCCGGTCGTCCGGCAGCTGCTCAGACGTCAGTCCGCGTATCGGCACGCACCGGGCCGTTACGCCGACCCGTGGGGTGCCATTCGGGCCGAGCTTGGCGACCCCCGGCCGGACACCAACGGTCACGAATCCCGGTAGGCCTCAAAAAGTCTCAGCCATACTTCGCTGATCGTGGGGAAGCACGGCACGGCGTGCCACAACCGGTCGATGGGCACCCGACCGGCGACGGCGACGGTGGCCGAGTGCAGCAGCTCGGAGACGCCCGGGCCGACGAACGTCACACCGAGCAGATAGCCGTGGTCGACGTCGACCACCATGCGCGCCCGACCGGTGTAGCCGTCCGCGTAAAGCTTGGCTCCCATCACGACGTCGCCGATTTCGACTTCTACCGCGCGCACGCGGTGACCGGCCTGCTCGGCCTGCTCGGCCGACAGTCCGACCGCGGCGGCTTCGGGTTCGGTGAAGAAAACCTGCGGCACCGCATAATGGTCGGCGGTGGCCGCATGCGCGCCCCACGGCGCGGCATCCAACGGATGCCCTGCCGCCCGGGCCGCGATCGCCGCCCCGGCGATCCGGGCCTGGTACTTGCCCTCATGAGTCAGCAGCGCCCGATGATTGGCGTCACCGGCCGCATAGAGCCAGCCGTCATCGACGGCCCGCACACGACAGGTGTCATCGACGTCGAGCCAGCCGCCGGGGGTGAGTCCCACTGTGTGTAAACCGATGTCGTCGGTCAGCGGTGCTCGGCCGGTCGCGAACAGCACCTCGTCGACCACCAGTTCGCTCCCGTCGCTCAATTCCAGCGTGACCGGGCCTTCGGCATCGGGTCGGCGCAGCTTGGTCACCGACACACCCACGCGGACAACAACACCCGACTCCCGAAGCCCGCGCTCGACAAGCTCGCCGACGAACGGCTCCATCCGCGGCAGCAGACCAGATCCACGTGCCAGCAGGGTCACTGCTGCGCCCAAACCACGCCAGGCGGTGGCCATTTCGACGCCGACGCCACCTGCGCCGACGACCGCGAGGCGGTTTGGCACCGAACTGCGATCGGTGGCTTCCCGGTTTGTCCAAGGTCGAGCTTCGGCAATGCCCGGCAAATCCGGAAGCGCTGCGCGGGTTCCCGTACAGATGACGACAGCGTGCCGGGCGGTGAGCGCCGACACCTCGCCGCCGGCCGCGGTGACCGTCACGCGCCGGGGCCCGTCCAATCGTCCATGGCCGCGTACCAGGGTTGCCCCGATGCCGGCTACCCAATCGGCCTGACCGGTGTCGTCCCAATTACTCACGTAGCGGTCCCGGCGACCGAAGACGCCGGCGGCGTTGATCGAACCCTTGACCGCCTCGCGCGCACCGTCGACGCGGTCGGCATCGGCTACCGCGATGACCGGGCGCAGCAGCGCCTTGCTGGGCACGCACGCCCAGTAGGAGCATTCACCGTCGACCAGCTCACGCTCGACCATCGCAACACTGAGCCCCGCCGCCCGGGCGCGTTCAGCGGCATTCTGTCCGACCGGTCCGGCGCCCAGCACGACGACATCGTAAGTATGTTCGGCTGCTGCCATTTCCCCCTTCTTTCGTTATTCCTCCGGTGACGTTAGCGCGCCGCCGCCTGGGCCGCCTCGTCGTTCGTTATCAGCCTCGGACCGCGGTTTGACAGCCTACTGGTACGCGTATTGAATGGGTCATGTAACCCAAAAAATCTCTGGGCAGGAGAGGCGCCCGACATGCCAGAATTGCAAGTGATCGCCCGCCACAGCACTGTCGACGGTATGCGCGATGCCGTACTCGCGTTATTGCCCAAGCTAATTGAGGCTTCCCGAAAGGAACCGGGCAACCTTGCCTTCGAGGCATACCTCAACCTGGATGACCCGAGAAGCTACGTGTTGCTGGAGCGGTACACGTCGCGTGCCGCGTTCGCCGAGCACCGTGAGACCCCGCATTTCAAAGAACTGATGCTGGGGCAGATCCTGCCCAAGCTGGAAAGCAGAGTGATCGAGCAGTATGACGTCGCTGAAAGCGACGAAGGCACGTTGTCATGAGTTTCCGCGACCTGCACTGCACCGACGAGCCATTGTTATTGCCCAATGCGTGGGATGTGTCGTCTGCACTCGCTTTCTATGACGCGGGGTATCGCGCGGTTGGCACCACCAGCTTCGGGGTCGCCGCCAGTGCGGGGCGTCCTGATGGGGGGCGATCGAGCAAGGAGCCGACCAGCAACTTGGTTAGTCAGCTTCGGAATGTGCCGGTCTACGTCTCCGCCGACGTCGAGGACGGTTACGACGATGATCCCGACGTGGTGGCCGGGTATGTAGCTGGCCTTGGTGCGGCGGGCATCAACATCGAGGACAGCACGGTGGAGAAATTGATCAGCCCGCAAGCCCATGCCGCCAAAGTGGTTGCGATCAAGAAGCGTTCACCCGAGGTCTTTGTCAACGCCAGAGTGGACACCTACTGGCTCGATCAGGATGCCAATGTCTCGGCCACATTGAAACGAGCCGAAGCCTACGTCGAAGCGGGCGCCGACGGGATCTTCATCCCGGGCGCGTCGGACCCGTCTGATCTGCGTCAGCTGACGGCCAACATACCGATTCCCGTCAATGTGCTCGTGGTGCCGGGGCTAAGCCTGGCCGAGTTAGCGGATTTGGGCGTGCGTCGAGTCAGCACCGGGTCGCTGCCATATCGTGCGGCCATCCATGCCGCGGTCGAGGTCGCGCGAAACGTGCGGGACGGTGTGCCTCCGCCCGCGGCCGCCGCATACCCGGCGATGCAAGGACGCCTGGTCGAATTTGACGGGCTGAACCAGGCCCGCTGACCGAGCCAGGGTTCAGCGCGCGGCCGGGTCGATCTGGACCGGGTATCCCGCGCGCAGCACCGCGACCGTGGACAGTGGGGTGAGCACCGATGCGGATCCTGCGGCCGGTCGTGGCAGTCGTCGCCGATAGGCGTTGTCGGCCTCGTCCCATACCGAGAGGTGGTCACCGACCACAATCGCCGGGCCGTCGTCCGTAGCGACGAACGCTCCGTCGGGCAGGATCCGCCACGGCAGCGAATTCTGGGACCGGTCGGTTCTCTCGCGGTGCAGTCGGCTGTCCATGTCCTTCGCGTAGGGGGTTGTGCCGCCATGGGTTTCGCACCACGCCCGTCGGTAGGCGTTGTAGGCGCTGCGGCGGCATTCGGCACACGGTCGATGACCCGCGGCAAAGGCGACCGCCTCGTCGAGAAAGAACAACTGGGTGTAATGATTCGGCGCCCACTGCGGTGCTCGACGACCCTTGAACTCCAGTACGCAGGTGATCCAGGCCTTGCTTTGATAGTTGCGCACAACGTCGCGGCTGCCCCGGCCTTCGTGCAGTCGACCGCGATTGCCCATCCACGCGCCGCGACCCGCAACGGCGACGATGTCGCCGCGCGGTGTTACGCGGTTGCGTGCGGGGGCCGATGTCACCTGACACCTTCCAGATCCAGCAGGGTGCGTTTGGCGACCGGCCCATCGCGGTAGCCGCCTAACGTGCCGTCGGCGCGGACGACCCGGTGGCACGGCACCACGACGGGGATGGGATTTGTCGCGCAGGTCGTCCCGACGGCGCGAACGGCCTTGGGAGAACCTGAAAGTCGGGCCAAGGTGCCGTAGCTGGTGGTGGTGCCGTAGTCGATGTCGATCGCCAGGTGGCTCAGCACCACACGCCGAAATCCTTTGGAGAGCTGCCAATCCAGCGGGACGTCGAAGGCGTGACGGCGTCCGGAAAAATACTCCTCCAGTTGGCGCGCGACAGCATCCAGCCGCTTCGGGGCTTGCAGCAACCGGGAGCTAATGCGGTCGGAGAGGTTCTGCAACACCACGTCATGCCCTTCGCTGCTGAAGGCCACTCGCACCAGCCCCACCGGTGTCGCGGCGATCAGCAGTGAGCCGACGGGCGAATCGACCGTCCGATAGGCGACGTCGAGAAGGTCGTCGCGCTCGGCGGTCGCCGCCAGTCGGGCGTGCAGGCGGGTGATGTCGTCGTCATCGACCGGGTAGAGCGCGGCGAGGTCAACTGTACTCATTGGGACTCCGTTTTTTGTGATTCGTCAATATGGTTGTGCGCGTACGTACGTCGTAGCGCAGCGATGCCGTCGGCGGCCGCGCGCCGGGCGGCGGCGGCACTGCTGTCGAGTAGCGTGGCGATCTCGGCGTAGGGCAGGCCGGCCAGGTAGTGGTAGGCCACCGCCTGGCGTTGTTTGGTGGGCAACGCGGCAACCGCCTCGGTCAGGTCACCGTGGCCTTCGTCGGCGTGGTCGGGCGATGGCGTATCCGGTGTGTCCGCGATCGGTATCGCCCGTCGGGCGGTGGCGCGGTGGATGTCGATCGCCTTGCGGTGGGCGATGGTGACCAGCCACGCCTCGAGGTTGGCGTCGGCCGGTAGGTCGGGGTAGGCCCTCATCGCCGCTAAGAAGGTGTCGGACCAGGCGTCGTCAGCATCAGCGTGGCCGAGGACCGCGCGGACCACGCGCAACACGGTGGCACCGTGCTGCGCGACGACCTTCTCGAATGGCGGCTTCATCCCGTTGGTTGATCGCGTGGCCGCTACCACAGCGTTTGCGGTGAGGCCGGTATCGCATTCTCCAGTTCGAGCAAGTATCGCTTGCGGTCTAGGCCGCCGGCGTATCCGGTGAGTTTCCCGGTGGATCCGACCACTCGATGACAGGGGATGAAGATGGACAACGGGTTGGCGCCGACAAAGCCGCCGATGTCGCGAGCGTCGACGCCGCCACCGACATCGTCTGCCAACGCGCCGTAGGTGGTGGTCTGGCCGTAGGGGATCTCGGTGAGTAGCTGCCAGACCTGCCGTGCCGTATCGCTGCCGCGCGGGTTGAGCGGCAGATCGAAATCCCGGCGCTCGCCGGCGAAGTATTCGCTGAGCTGGGTGATGGCCTCATCGAAGCCGTGATCGTCGCTCGCTTCGACTTGCGGCCCGAACGACTCGCGGTCCGGGCGGGTCCAGTGGCCGGGGTAATACAGGCCGGTGAGGCCACTGTCATCACCGTCGTCGCGCACCAGTGTCAACGGTCCGAGGGGTGAATCGACGATGACGTGTCGAGTCGAAATCGTGGCGGCTGCGGTGGACATGAGGGCTCCTGGAAGTCGTCGGTATCGCTATCTACTCGGTAGACGTCTGGTGCGCCGGTTTTGTGAGGTTGGCCGAAGCGTCAGGCTCACGACGCGCAGAGTTGCTGCGCGAGCTCGCGCAGATCACGCGCGACGAGCGTCGGCTGCGGCAGATCGGGGATCGGTAGCGGTGCATTGCCGGGGCGGGTGATCAGCGCGCCGTCGAATCCGACAGATTGCGCGCCGACGGTGTCCCAGACATGGGCGGCGACCATCATGCAGTCTTCCGGGGCCACCGCGAGTTCCTCGCACACGTGGCGGTACACGGTCGGGGCGGGCTTGAACGCGCGGCGCGCCTCGACGCTGAACATTTGCTCGAAAAAGTGCGCCAGCCCGGCGTGTTCCAGCGGGCTCGGCCCTTCCGGGTTGGGTGGCGAATTCGTCAGCGTCACGAGGCGAAAGCCATTGTCGCGCAGCGCTGTCAGCCCATCCTCGACATCCGGGTGCGCCGGCATCGTCAACATGCCGTGCTTCACGCTTTGCACGTCATCATCAGTGATCTGCACGCCGTGGATGTTTGCGAGCATCGGCAGCAGCCCCTGGCCCAGGGTGAAGTAGTCGACGTAGCGGCCCGCCAGCGTCGCGGTCATCGAGTAGGTGACCAGCTGAGCGAACCACTCGCGCATTACCCGCGGATCACCGAAGATTCGTTCGAAAAACGGCGCCATGGCTTCGATGTCGATGAGCGTTTCGTTCACGTCGAACACAAGAACAGCTGGAGCAGCAGTCATCGTTCGATCATCTAATACGACGCGGTTCTCGTGGCTGAGCTCATTCCATGACGACGACCATTTTGCCGCCGGCTTCACCGGCCTCCATGACGCGATGCGCTTCGCGGATCTGGTCGAAGGAGAAGACGCGTTCCGGGGCTGCTTCGAGTCGCCCGGCGGCCACCTGCGCTGCGATGTCTTGAAGGGGTACGTCGGACAGCGGGAACCCTGGGCTGCCAAACACAAAGCTGCCGAAGAAGGACCAGTTCACCCCGCTGGCCATACGCAGCAGCGGGTTGAAATCGCCGATCGGGTCCAGGCCGCCCAGCCATCCCGCCAGGCAGGCGGTGCCGTCGCGACGAAGCATGTCCAGCGAGTCCAAGATCGTACTGTTGCCGACCAAGTCGAGCACCGCATCGATCTGCTTGGCTTCCGCGATGCTGGCAGCCAGTGTTCGCGATTCCAGCTCCACCCGCGCGGCGCCGAGCGCCTCCAGCATGCCGAAACGCTCGCGCCTGCGTGCGGTGGCTATCACGCGTGCATCGGCCGCGACCGCCATCTTGACCGCGGCCTGACCGAACGATGAAGTCGCGCCGCGGATTACGACGGTTTGTCCCGTCGACAGTTTGAGGTTGCGGAACAGGCATGTCCAGGCGGTCGCGTAGGTTTCCGGCAGCGCGGCCAGCTGCGACCAGGGCAGTTCGGAGTCGATGAGGGCAACGTTGGCCGCGCGCACTCGGGTGTATTCGGCGTAGCTGCCATTGATGGTTCGGCCGAGGCCGCCCATCAGCGCGGCCACCTTTGCTCCGACCGGGAACTCTCCGCCCGGACAGGAATCGACGATCCCGACGCATTCGATGCCGCTGACTTCAGCGGCTTCTGCCCATTCGCCGCGGCGCATGTGCAGCTCGGCGTGGTTGATGCCGAAGCCGCGGACTTTGATGACGACCTCGCCGTCCTTGGGTAGCGGTTTGGGGATGTCGGTGTAGACCAGGCTGTCGAGTCCGCCGAACTTCTCTAGCACGATCGCCCGCATGGTTTCTCCGCCCGCCCGTTCGCGTACCACCGCGGGCGCGGCGGGCAGTGCGTCGCCTGACGGTGACTCTGCAACGGACACGATGTGCCTTCCTCCTCGCGCCATACTGGGCCACGCTGCCCACTATTATGGGCTACGCAACCCAAATCTGTCTATGTGGCTCAGTCCGTGGGCTTGCGTCGAGAAGACCGGGCCGGTGACCGGCGGCGCTTCGGCGCCGGTGCAAACGAACGCACGTATTCGACAGCGGAATTCAGCGCTGCGCGCAGCGGTTCCGGGTCGTCCATCGCATAAGTGAGCATGGCGCCGCCCTGATGCGCGGCGACCAGCGAGACCGCGAGATGTCGCGGGT
This sequence comes from Mycobacterium sp., assembly GCF_052143115.1. Lineage (GTDB taxonomy): Bacteria > Actinomycetota > Actinomycetes > Mycobacteriales > Mycobacteriaceae > Mycobacterium. Next base: position 45,718 of record NZ_JBKQTQ010000066.1, on the reverse strand, counting down.
CGGCGTCGGGACGCAGATCGCCGCGACGGCGCATCTCGGCGATTCCGTCACGAAACAGCTCGAGCCAGCGGTCGTACCCGGCGGCGAGATCGTCGTGGACTTCGGAGTCGGCTTCGGTCAACTCTCCGGCAAGCGAACCGTAGATGCAGCCACCTTGTCGGTAGACCGCGTCGACGTCGGCGAAATTGGCGTCCGCCCACGCTTGCAGCGCCTGGAGGCTGTCGAAGCCGCCGAACTTCGGCTGGGTGTGAAACTCCTGGACGTCGGTACAGCGCTCGGCGATCACCTGACGGGTCAGGTCGCGTTTGTCATGGAAATAGTGCGAGATCTGCGACCCGCTGACGTCCGCCGTGTTGCGCACCTCGTCGATGCTGGTGCCGGCAACGCCACGCTGGAACATGAGCTTTGCGGCGACGTCGACGATGCGCGCCCGAGTCGCGCGTCCTTTGCGGGTAAACCGCGATGCGGCGTCGTCGGGCACGTGGCCGCCCCCTTTCGGCTCTGTCAGGCAGGTTGGGCGGCTTTGCGCGGACCGCGGGGACGCCGCGGTCGACGGGGGACCCGTTCGGCGGGGTCGGCGGCGAACATGCGCAAGTAGTTGACCGCAAAACGCACGGCGTCGGCGTGCGGCCACTCCGCGCGATAGGTGAAGCTCAACGTGGCGCCGCCCTGGTGGGCGCTGACGATGACCAAAGCCAACTCTCGCGGGTCGGCGTGTGCGCCCAGAACGCGGTGATCTTTCATGCGTCGGATCGCCTGCTCCAGGAGTTCGATCCACTGCGAGTAGCCCGCCGCCAGCGTCTCGCGTGTTGCGGTGTCGGACTTTCCGAGTTGTCCGGCCAACGCGTGATAGGTGGGTGTGCCGGAGTAGCCGATTCGTCTCAGGTAACGCGTGTTCAGATCGATCCAGCGCTCGAAGTCGTCGAACGTGTCGAGCGCCCGAAGCTTGGGCTGGCGGTGAAAATCGAGCACCACGTTGATCTGGCGCGCGACAACCGCACGGATCAGCGCCCGCTTGTCGGTGAAATAGTGGGCGAGTTGGGAGCCGCTTACCGACGCCGCCTTGCGCAGAGCGTCCATGTTCAACGCCGAGAGGCCGTCACTGAGGATCAGCTCGGCGGCGACCTGCACGATCCGGTCGCGGGTAGCGCGACCCTTGGCGGTCAAGCGCCGGTCGTCGTGCAGATCGGCATGGACCATAGCGTCAGGTTAACGCGCATACACCGCCGATTATGGGACGTTCAACCCATATGATTGCGCCGTGTGTCCTCAGGTGGCGGGGAGCACTTTGGCGAGGAAGAAGCGGATCAGCCCGCTCACCTCGTCCAGCGCCGACTCAAGCAGAAAGTGCCCGCCCTCGAGCAGATGGATTTCGGCATCGGGCAAGTCCTCGGCGAAAGCTTGCGCACCGGCTGGACCAAATATTTCGTCGCCGCGGCCCCACGCCGCCAACAGTGGCACTTTGCTGGCGCGGAAGTAGTCCTGCACGCGTGGGTAGAGCGGCGAGTTGCTCGCGTAATCACGCAACAGTTTGAGTTGCACTTCGTCATTTCCCGGCCGGGATATCAGCGCGTAGTCGTGATACCAGGATTCCGGATTGACCAGCGTCTCGTCCGGCACCCCGGTGACGTATTGCCAGCGGGTGGCGTCCAAGGTGAGGAATTGCCTTACCGCGCCTTCGGTCTCGGCCGTCTGCTCAGTCTGATAGGCAGTGACGACCTTCCAGAAGCTTTCTACAAAGCCCGCGTCGTAAGCGTTACCGTTCTGGCTGATGATCGCCGTAATCGCGGCGGGGTCATGCAGCGCCAGCCGCCACCCGATCGGAGCTCCGTAATCCTGCACGTACATCGCGTACCGGTCGACATTAAGTGCGCGTAGCAGGCCTTGCGTCAACGCGGTGAGCGCATCGAACGTGTACTCGAACTGCTGCACCGATGGTGCGTCAGAAAGGCCGAATCCCAAATGATCCGGCGCGATCACGTGGTAGCGGTCAGCGAGTGCGGGAACCAAGTCGCGGAACATATACGAGCTCGTCGGAAAGCCGTGCAGGAGCACCAGCGCGGGCGCGTGCGGATCGCCGGCTTCCCGGAAGAACAGCTGATGACCGTCGACGGTGAGGTAGCGGTGATGAACAGTCGGCATGGGTGATTCCTCCCATTTTGGGTTATACATCCCATTATGCTCCTGACGCAACTGCGGCACAAGACGTTGACTGCTCGGCACGGTATGCATATTCTGGGTCAAATAACCCATTTCTAGGTGGGAGCGGTGGCAAACCGAGATTTCCGCCGCGTCGCCGACCCGGCAAGCAGGCCAAAGGAGTAGCTGTCGATGGGTAGCGCGTTGCGGGATCAGACAGTGCTGGTGGGTAGGCCGCGGCAGTGGAATTGCGCGTGCGGTGACGCTGCTGGCGCGATCAGAGGGTGCGCGAGTCGTTGTCGCCGGACGAGACAAAACCAAACTGGCTGATGCCTATGCCGACACCGCCGATCCCGGGATCAGCGCCGAGGTCGTGGACATTACCGACGACGCATCGATCGCCGCGCTCGCCGACCGACTGGGCCCCGTCGACCATGTGGTGTCGACCGCGTCGGCACGTGCGCGCGGGAATTTAGCAGACCTGCAGCGCGAGAATCTGCGGATGTCGTTCGACACCAAGGTTATCGGTCCCACCATGCTCGCTAAATACCTTGCGGGACATATCAACCCCGGCGGCTCGTTCGTCTTGTTCTCCGGTGTGCACGCCTTCAAGCTCAACGTCGGCTATCTCGGCGTCGGCATCACGAACGGCGCCGTGGATTTCCTCACCCGATGGCTCGCGGTCGAGCTCGCCCCGATACGGGTCAACGCCATCTCGCCGGGGGTCATCGACACCGGCGCCTGGGATTCGCTTGGCGCAGAAGGAAAGCGTGACTATTTCGAACACATCAGTTCCCGCAATCCGGCGCGGCGTATCGGAACGCCGGACGACATTGCCGGCGCCGTGCTGTTCGCGATGACCAACACTTTCCTGACCGGCGTGACCTTGAAGGTGGACGGCGGTGAACCGCTGACCTAGGTCCCTTCCCACGGCATCCAAATTCGCGGTGTGAGGACTTACCACTCCACGCCGGTGGAGACGCAGAACTCATTCTGCTCGGGGTCCGACATCCTGACCCATCGAGTTCCCCCGAAGCTCTGCACACCTTGGTCGATGCGACGAGCGCCGAGTGCCTGCAGCCGGTGGACCTCGGTCTCGATGTCGTCGACCACAATGTCGACGTGCATGCGGTTCTTGCCCGCTTTGGGTTCGGGCACTCCTTGAAGGAGAAGCGGTGAAGCGATCCCCTCCTTGGGAACGAGCACAGCCAGGTTCGCGCCCATGTAGTACTCGCGATAGTCGAGCGCGTCGCGCCAGAACTTAGCGAGCGTCTGTGGCTCTGCACAGTCGAGCACGAGTTCCACCGTTGCCTTGTATCCCATCGCGTGACTCCCAGACCGGATTCCACTCGATCAGCTACGGGCTCAGCGCGACCGACGCCTCCGCGGTGTAGCACAGGAACGTCAGGGTCTCCTGCAGGTACAACTGCACGGTGTCGGCGTCATGGCTGAGGTATCCGATCGACACGTCGGTGCCTAGCTGCAGGTCGAAGTCGCCGCCGCGGGTGGTCAGCACGAACGCACCGTCGATGGCCGGCGCCCAGATGATGTCGCCGTCAATCAGCCGACGGATATGCTCGCGGATCGGATAGCCGTGTTCGGTGGTCTCGCTGACTTTGGTGTAGGCGTCGGCGGACAGCAGCACCGAATACGGCCCGTCGACACCGGCCAGTCGCAGCCCGGACAACGCTTGCGAGATGACGTCGGGAAAGCCGCGAACGTCCTTGGGCAGTTTGAGCGCTGGGTTGGAGCTACAGCTACGGATGCCGTCGATCGACGCGGCGTCGTAGCCTTCGAAGATGGCCCGGTCTTCGACGAACGCCAGCTTCTTGGCGGCAGCCTTGACCGGATCCCAGTCGGAGTCCTGCGACCCGCGTTCGACGTCGTCGATCTCCCTGCGCGACAGGGTAAATGGAACCCGAAGCCGCACAAGTGGTTTGCTGGCACGCAGGTGCGCGACGACGCCGTCGGTGGGTGCCTTCACGTCGAGCAGACGGCCGGTGCTGATCGCCGCCGTGACCGGCCCTCCCGGCTCGCTGACGTCGACGACCCGGCGTCCGGCGATGTGCCGCTTGAACGTCCGTGTTGCTTCCAATTCGATTTCGGTCCAAGCCTCTTCGGTGATCGGCGCAAGATCGCGATAGAGGTTGTTCATTGCCGGGTTCCTTTCAAACTGCCGATCGCCAACGAGCCATCTGTGCCATCTGTGGGCACGGTAACCACCGCCGGCGCCGTGACCGATGAACTCGGCAGCGGCGGTGGATCGTCGAGGAAGTCGATGGTCGGGGAGAAGAACAATCCGCCGGTGACCGCGACCGAGAAGTCCAGGATGCGATCGGTGTTGCCCGGGGGATCGCCAAGGAACATGTTGCGCAGCATCCGTTCGGTGACCTCGGGCGCGCGCGAATACCCGATGAAATACGTACCGAATTCGCCTTTTCCGAGTTCGCCGAACGGCATGTTGTGCCGCACGATCTTCAGCTCGGTGCCGTCGTCGTCGGCAATGACGTTGAGTGCGATGTGGGCGTTGGCCGGCTTCTCGTCGTCGTCGAACTCGATGTCGTCCAGCTTGGTCCGGCCGATCACCCGCTCCTGCTCGGTGACCGACAGTGACTCCCACGCCGCCATATCGTGCAGGTACTTCTGCACGTGCACATAGCATGAGCCGCCGAAATCCGGATCCTCGTCGCCCACGGCGGTGGCGGAGACCGCCAGCGCACAGCCGGGGTTTTCGGTCCCGTCGACGAAGCCCAGCAGATCGCGGTTGTCGAAGAACCGGAAGCCGTGCACTTCGTCGACAACGGTCACCGCGCCGGCCATCGACTTGAGAACGCGATTGGCCAGCTCGAAACAGACATCCATGGTCTCGGCCCGGATGTGGAACAACAGATCGCCGGGTGTGGCCGGGGCGGCGTGCCGCGGGCCTTCCAACTCGATGAACGGATGCAGCTCGGCAGGCCGCGGGCCGGTGAACAACCGGTCCCAGGCCTCGGAGCCGATCGAGGCGATCACCGACAAGTGTTTGGTGGGATCGCGGAATCCGATTGCCCGCACCAGTCCGGAAATGTCTGACAGCGCATTGTGCGCCGTCTCCTCGCCGCCCTCGTCGATGCTGACCACCAGGAAGATCGCGGCCGGTGTCAGGGGTGCGAGAACCGGTTGCGGCTGCACTGGGGGCACGGGTTCGACCCTAACGTGCCCACGGGCTTCAGATAATCCCGTGGTGAAAAGATGGGGACATGGCGGCCACGGCGCGAGGCTTGTGTGACTTCATCGACGCGTCCCCGTCGCCGTTCCACGTCTGCGCCACGGTGGCGGCCAGGCTGCGCGCCGCCGGCTACACCGAGCTGGCCGAGACAGACGGGTGGCCCTCGACGGGCAAATTCTTCACCGTACGCGCCGGGTCGCTGGTGGCCTGGGACAGCGGGAGCGACACCGGCGGACGGCCGTTTCGGGTCATCGGCGGTCATACCGACAGCCCTAATCTTCGGGTCAAGCAACACCCCGACCGTGCGGTCGCGGGTTGGCAGGTGGTGGCGCTGGAGCCGTACGGCGGTGCCTGGCTGAACTCCTGGCTGGACCGTGATCTGGGCGTCAGCGGGCGACTGTCGGTGCGGGACGGCGCCGGCATCGCGCACCGGCTGGTGCGGATCGACGCTGCGATCCTGCGCGTGCCGCAGTTGGCGATCCACCTGGCGGAGGACCGCAAGTCGCTCACGCTGGATCCGCAGCGCCACGTCAACGCGGTGTGGGGAGCCGACGATCGAACCCGGTCGTTCATCGGCTACGTCGCCGAACAGGCTGGCATCGATCCCGACGACGTCCTGGGCGCCGATCTGATGACCCACGATTTGACCCCGTCGACGCTGTCCGGCCTCGGCGACCAGTTCGTCAGCGCGCCGCGGCTGGACAACCAGGCGTCCTGCTACGCGGGCCTGGAGGCGTTTCTGGACGCCCTAGCCGGCGAATACCTGCCGGTGCTGGCGCTGTTTGACCACGAGGAGGTCGGGTCCACCTCTGATCACGGCGCTGACTCCGAGCTGCTGCTGACCACGCTGGAGCGCATCGTGCTCGCTGGTGGTGGCGGGCGGGAAGACTTTCTGCGGCGGCTTGCCGGATCGATGGTGGCCTCGGCGGACATGGCGCACGCCACCCATCCCAACTACCCGGAGCGGCATGAGCCCGGGCACCTCATCGCGATCAACGGTGGTCCGGTGCTCAAGGTGCACCCGAATCTGCGGTACGCCACCGACGGCCGCACCGCCGCCGCGTTCGCGCTGGCCTGCCAGCAGGCCGGGGTGCCGCTGCAACGTTACGAACACCGCGCCGACCTGCCCTGCGGTTCGACGATCGGTCCGATGACGTCGGCCCGGACCGGTATCCCGACCGTCGACGTCGGCGCCCCCCAGCTGGCCATGCACTCGGCACGGGAACTCATGGGCGCGGGCGACGTCGCGGCTTACGCGGCGGCTCTGCGGGCATTCTTGTCGCCCGGCTGACCTGTTGGGTCAGCGCCGCGTGACCAAGACCGGCTCGTAGCGGATCACGTTCTCCACCACCATGCCGTTGCGGGTGCGGACCCGGTCGAGCCCCCGGATCTCGAAGGGCCCGTCCGGGCCGGTCCCGCGGCCGACGTAGTGCAGGAAGACCAGCTGCTCGCCCTCCGCGGCACCTGGAACCGTCGCACTGTCGACGAGCTCCAGCCGCAGGTCCGGAGCGGCGGCCAGCAGCTCGGCGATCTTTCGGGTGTACGCCTGGACTCCCTGCACCGGCTCGGGATCGCCTGGCCAGTAGCCGACGATGTCGTCGGCCAGGATGTTCATCCCGCGGGACAGATCGGGCGCCGCCCAGAACGCCGCCCACAGCTGCGCGCTGAACATCGGGGCAGCTGAGTCCTGAGTCGTTGCAGGAGAAGCAGATTGGATACCGGTCATGTTCCCTCCACGGGTCGGGCGCTTCGGTGCAGCGCGTCGCCGCAAGCCTGTCTCGGCGCGCCCGGGCCCCGCAATTACCTCGGAGGTCATCACCGTGAGTACGGTCCGTTGTCGGAGTGCGGGCCTAGGGTCGGCGGTATGACACTCACGACGGAGATGGTGACGTTCGACTGCAGTGACCCCGCGAAGCTGGCCGGCTGGTGGGCCGAGCATTTCGACGGCAAGACCCAGGAGCTGATCCCCGGCGAATTCGTCGCGGTCATTCGGCCCGAAGGACCGCGGCTCGGCTTTCAAAAGGTGGCCGATCCCACGCCGGGTAAAAACCGGGTTCACCTGGATTTCGGCGCAGCAGATGTGGATGGCGAAGTGTCGCGACTTGCCGCCGCGGGCGCCACCGAGGTCGAACGGCACAGCATCGGCGACAGCTTTCGCTGGGTGGTGCTGACCGACCCCGACGGCAACGCGTTCTGCATAGCCGGTGGTCAGTAGCCCGTCTGGCCCCGGCTGCTCGTGTCGTCGGTGGTCGCGGGGCCGCCAATCTAGACTGTCCCCGTGACGTCCGGGCTCACTCAAGCGGTCGATACCGTCGAGCAGGCCGCGGCTACCCCTGATCAGCCGCAGCCGTTCCGCGAACTGGGCCTCAAAGACGACGAATATCAGCGGATCCGCGACATCCTGGGCCGCCGCCCGACCGACGCCGAGCTGGCCATGTACTCGGTCATGTGGAGCGAGCACTGTTCCTACAAGTCGTCCAAGGTCCACCTGCGGTACTTCGGTGAGACCACCACCGACGAGATGCGGGCCGGGATGTTGGCCGGCATCGGGGAGAACGCCGGCGTCGTCGACATCGGCGACGGCTGGGCGGTCACCTTCAAGGTGGAGTCGCACAACCACCCGTCCTTCGTCGAGCCCTACCAGGGCGCGGCCACCGGGGTCGGCGGCATCGTCCGCGACATCATGGCGATGGGCGCGCGACCGGTGGCGGTGATGGACCAGCTACGTTTCGGCGCCGCGGACGCCCCGGATACCCGCCGCGTGCTCGACGGCGTCGTGCGGGGCATCGGCGGCTACGGCAACTCATTGGGCTTGCCCAACATCGGCGGCGAGACCGTGTTCGACGCCTGCTACGCCGGCAATCCATTGGTCAACGCGCTGTGCGTGGGTGTGCTCCGGCAGGAGGACCTCCACCTGGCGTTCGCATCCGGCGCAGGCAACAAGATCATCCTGTTCGGTGCGCGCACCGGGCTTGACGGCATCGGCGGTGTGTCGGTGCTGGCGTCGGAGACGTTCGGCGGCGACGAGTCCGGGTCGGGTCGAAAAAAACTGCCGTCGGTTCAAGTCGGTGACCCGTTCATGGAGAAGGTGCTCATCGAGTGCTGCCTGGAGTTGTACGCGGCCGGTCTGGTGATCGGGATCCAGGATCTCGGTGGAGCTGGAATAGCCTGTGCGACTTCGGAGTTAGCCTCTGCCGGGGACGGCGGTATGGTGATCGAGCTGGACACCGTTCCGCTGCGCACCAAGAACATGGTCCCGGCCGAAGTGCTCTGCAGCGAGTCACAGGAACGGATGTGCGCGGTCGTCGCCCCGGAGAATGTGGACGCTTTCCTTGAGGTGTGCCGCAAGTGGGAAGTGTTGGCCACCACGATCGGTGAGGTCACCGATGGTGACCGGTTGCGCATCACCTGGCACGGCGAGACGGTCGTCGACGTGCCGCCACGCACGGTGGCCCACGAAGGCCCGGTGTATCAGCGCCCGGTCGCTCGCCCGGAGTCGCAGGATGCGTTGAACGCCGATCGGGCGAGCAGCCTGCCCCGACCAGTCACCGGTGATGAGCTGCGCGCGACTTTGCTTGCGCTGCTTGGCAGTCCACATCTGTGCAGCCGTGCCTTCATCACTGAGCAGTACGACCGCTACGTGCGCGGGAACACCGTGCTGGCTGAACACGCCGACGGCGGCGTGCTGCGCGTCGACGAGTCCACGGGCCGCGGAATCGCGCTGTCCACCGATGCGTCGGGACGCTACACGCTGCTCGACCCCTACACCGGCGCCCAACTCGCGCTGGCCGAGGCCTTCCGCAACGTCGCCGTCACCGGTGCCACCCCGGTCGCGGTGACCAACTGCCTGAACTTCGGCTCGCCGGAAGACCCCGGGGTGATGTGGCAATTCGCCCAGGCGGTGCGTGGTTTGGCGGACGGCTGTGCGGCACTGGGTATTCCGGTGACCGGCGGCAACGTCAGCTTCTACAACCAAACCGGGTCGACGGCGATCCTGCCCACCCCGGTGGTGGGCGTACTCGGCGTGATCGATGATGTCGCCCGGCGTATCCCGACGGCGATGGGTACCGAGCCGGGCGAGACGCTGATGCTGCTCGGCGACACCCGTGACGAATTCGACGGATCGGTATGGGCACAGGTCACCGCCGACCATCTGGGCGGACTGCCGCCCGCGGTGGACCTGGCTCGCGAGCGACTGTTGGCCGATGTGTTGACCGCGGCCTCCCGCGACGGGCTGGTGTCTGCGGCCCACGATCTGTCCGAAGGCGGCTTGGCGCAGGCCGTGTTGGAATCGGCGCTTGCCGGCGAAACAGGTTGTCGCATTGTGCTTCCCGAGGATGCTGACCCCTTTGTCATGTTGTTCTCCGAGTCCGCGGGCCGGGTGCTGGTAGCCGTGTCGCGGACCGAGGAGAGCCGCTTCCGGTCGATGTGCGAGGCGCGGGGCCTGCCGGTCACGCGCATCGGTGTCGTCGACCAAGGTTCGGACGCGGTGGAGGTGCAGGGTCTGTTCACCGTTTCCCTGGCAGAGTTGCGCAGCACGTCCGAGGGAGTGCTGGCCGCACTGCTTCGTTGAGAGCCGAGTCCGATGAGTGCGCAGTCCGATGTTCAGTCGGTCACCCGGTCGGCCGAACCGCGCAGACGCCATCCGCTGGTGGTGTGGGCGTGGAGCCTGCTGAGGCTGAAGTTCGTCGGGGTGGCGTTCGGCGCGTTGTTCTTCTGCCTGTCCCTGACGCCGTCGCTGCTGCCGCGGGACTGGTTGTTCCAGGGGCTGATCGGCGGCATCAATGGGGCTTTCGGCTACGGCCTGGGCGTAGTGATCGGCAGGACCACCTACCGGGTGATGCTCCGGAATGCGCGCTGGTGGCCGCTCGCGGCACCAGTCCTGTTCTGGATGAAAGCGGCGGTCGTTGCGATCGCGCCGACGGCCTGCGTGCTGATGCTCATCCCGGCCGCCTCCTGGCAACGGCAGGTGTCGACGCTGATGGGCATCGAGGGCCCGACCACCCTGGGCTACCTGCGCACGCTGATCGTCGCGGTCGCTGTCGGCGCGCTGCTGGTGTCCGCGTTCCGGGTGCTCATCGATGCCGTCAAGCTGCTGGCTCGGCAGCTGATCAGGCGATGGCACTTGCACGACGAGGTGGCGCTGTTCATCGGCACGTCTATCGTTGTGGCGCTGCTGATCATGTTGATCAACGGTGTCCTGGTCCGCGGATTCTTCGCGGGGGCCAACGCCCTCTTCCAGCCGCGCGATGCCGCGACCCCCGTTGGTCTGGCGCAACCGCTGCTTTCTGAAAAGTCCGGCAGCCCAGCATCGTTGGCGCCGTGGGAGTCGCTGGGATACCAGGGTCGCGACTTCGTCGCCACCGGTCCGCATGCAGCCGAACTGGCCCGGCTCAACGGCAGGCCCGCCAAGGAGCCCATCCGCGTGTACGCCGGGCTGCATACCGCCCCCGACGACCAAGGCCGGTTGGCCGTGCTCCTCGGAGAACTCGCGCGCACCGGCGCATTTAGCCGCAAAGTACTGGTCATCGCGCCGACCACCGGCACCGGCTGGATCGACCCGGTGGCGGCAAGCTCGCTGGAGATGATGTACAACGGCGACACCGCGATCATCGGTCTGCAGTACTCCTACCTGCCGAGCTGGATCTCGTTTCTGGCCGACCGGCAGAAGTCCATGGATTCCGGCCGAATGCTGATCGACACGGTTCACCACCGCTGGCAACAACTGCCGCCGGACCACCGCCCGAAATTGGTGCTCTACGGCGAGAGCCTGGGTTCGATGGCCGGCCAGGCCGCCTTCGGGTGGCTGCCCGACATCCGCCGGATGGGCTTCGACGCGGTGCTGTGGGTGGGGCCGCCGCAAGCAAGTCCGCTGTGGCATGCGCTGATCGTGCGGCGCGACCCCGGCGCCATGGAGGTGGAGCCGCGTTACGACAACGGGCGAACCGTGCGGTTCTCCGAGGCCAACATCCCCGCGGACATCACCGGGGTGGCGGGGCCGCCGTGGGTGGGCACTCGCGTGCTGTTTCTCCAGCACCCATCGGACCCGGTCGTCTGGTGGACACCCGATCTGCTGTTCGGCAAGCCCGAGTGGCTCATCGAACCCCGCGGCCAGGACCGCACCGCGTTGATGCGCTGGTATCCGGTCGTCACGTTTTGGCAAGTCAGTGCCGACCTGACCAACGCCGAGGGCGTGCCCGGCGGGCACGGCCACAACTACAGCAACGACATCCTGGACGGCTGGGTAGCGGTGGCTCCCCCGGACGGCTGGACAGCAGCCGACACCGAGCGCGTCCGTGCCGCACTGAGCACGTTCAAATGATGCAGCACAATGACTTTCGCCGCGTACAGCCGCTTGGGCTGGCCGCCGCGCTGGTCGGCTGGAGCTTTGTCGCTCCCCGGCTACCCGCCCGGGGCCGGTTGCTGCTGCAGGCCGGTGCTGCCGGAGTGCTGGTTCGAGTGACGAGGGCGCCGCTGTGCCTGCGACCGCCACGGCTGTGGGCTGGTTTGCGGCTGGGGTTGGCCGCCGGATCGGCGGCGGCGACCGCGGTCTTGGCAGCGACATCCGTTCCGGCCGTGCGACTTTCGATGGCCGAACGGGAACTGCCCGCTTCGGCGTCGACCTGGCTGACGTTGCAGATACCGCTGGGTACGGTGTGGGCCGAGGAGGCGGCATTTCGTGCGGCGCTGGCCGCCGTCGCCGGTCGCGTTTACGGCGTCGCCGGTGGTCGGCTGCTGCAGGCCGTTGCGTTCGGTCTCTCCCATATCGGCGATGCGCGCGCCACCGGTGAGCCCGTGCTGCCCACCGTGTTGGCCACCGGCGGCGCGGGCTGGATATTCGGTTGGCTGGCCGAACATTCCGGCAGCCTCACCGCGCCGATGCTGGCGCACTTGGCGATCAACGAGTCGGCCGCGGCGGCGGCGCTGATCATCCAGCGGCGGTCTGGAGCTAGTCGGCCCTAGTCGGCACGTCGCGGCCGTCGGCTACCAACTTGTCGGGCTCGGTCAGGGTGTCCTCAATGCCGAAACTTATGATGCGTCGCGGGGTAATCCGAATGATCGCGGTGTCGATCGTGTCGTTGTTGGGCTGCGTGCGCCTCTCGCCGGACTCGGCCAGTTCGGCGGTCCCCCTGATCTCCAGGCACCGCACGCGCCACGGGTCGCGGGACACGATGTCGTCGATCACCAGTGCGACGGTGTTATTGGATGCCACGTTGCGGAACTTGCGACTTTTCGACATCCGGTAGCCGTAAATGTCCACGGTGCCCAGATCTTCGTTGTAGGTGAAGCCGACCGGATTGTTCTGCAATGTGCCGTCGGGTTGGATGGTGGCCAACCGGGCGAGGTCGGCCGCCTCCATGAATTCAATTTCGTGCGGTTTGAGCGACATAGACCCACGCTAAAGTCTCAACTTCGGTTGAGGTCAAGGCCGCCGATGTCATTAACGGGAATGCTTCTGAGACCCTGAGGTATGGCCGCCCGTCACAGCGCTGATCCGGCAAAGACCCGCGACGCGGTCCGGGCTGTTGAAGACTGGTTACGCGACGACACCCGTCCGATCCCGAGTCGTGCGGATCTGGCGGCCGCGGTTCGGCTCACTGCACGAACTCTGGCCGGGCAAGCGCCGGGTGCCAGCGTCGAGGTCAGAATTCCGCCGTTTGTGGCGGTGCAGTGCATTTCCGGGCCGAGGCATACCCGAGGCACGCCGCCCAATGTGGTCGAGACCGATCCGCGAACGTGGCTGCTACTGGCCACCGGACTGCTAAGGGTAGTGGACGCCGGCGCCACCGGGGCGCTGCGTCTGTCCGGTTCGCGGGCCGCCGAGATCCAGTCGTGGCTACCGTTGGTGCAGTTGAGCTAGGCCAGCGGCGCAAGCCCGGAACGCACCAGATCGACACTGGCAGAGACAATTTCACCGAGGTCGCCGGTGCAGCCGTCGTCACCCCACTTCTGGACCGCCACTACAAGAGCGGCCGCCAGTGTGGCTCCTGCGACCGCGGAGACGAGGTCGAGGTTGGGAGATCCCGCATAGCGGGTCTTGATGAAGTCGGCGAGCACCTCGGCGAACGACGACTGCACCACCCGTAAATGCGCAGCGATGCGTTCAGCAGATATCAACGTCGAACGGGCGACCGCGGCTTGGCGGACCACCTCGACGTCGTGCGGGAAGCTCTCGACGCTGGCCAACACGGCATCGAACAGCGACTCCGAGGAAGGACGCTGCGCCAACGCTTCGGCCAGCCATTCCAGATGGGTGTCGTAATCCTGAAACAACACTGCTTCCTTGGTGGGAAAGTGCCGAAAGAAGGTGCGCTCGGTGACGCCGGCCTCGGCGGCCAGCTGGGTGACCGTCACGTTGGCAAAGCCCTTCCGGGCGAACTGCGCCAGCGCTACCCGACGCAACGCCTCGTGCGTCGATCGCCGGCGCAGCTCATGAAGGTTGGTCGCGTCCGCCATCGCGCCCGATGCTATCCCGAATCGCTACAACATGTCAGTACTGACATCTTCACAATATGTCAGTACTGACATATTGTGCTGTATTGCGTGGCCTGGCCTGGGGAAGGGATCCGAGCGATGACTGACTATGACGCGATCGTTGTCGGAGCCGGGCACAACGGCCTGACGGCCGCCGCCATCCTGGCTGGTGCGGGCCTGCGCACGGTATGTCTGGAGGCCAACACCTACAGCGGTGGAATGGCCGCGACGGTAGAGCTGATCGACGGATTCCGCTACGAGATCGCAGGATCGGTGCAGTTTCCCACCGCCCACCAGATCACCCAGGAGCTTGGCCTGGACGCCCTTCCGACCGTTGACGCGGAGGTGATGTCGGTCAATATCGGCGAGTCGGGTGAGGAGCCGATGGTCTTCTATCGCGATCCGATGCAGCTGATGATGCATCTCGGCGAGAAACACGGCGCCGATGCGATCACGGGCATGGCCGAGTTGATCGCGTGGAGCCAAGGCCCGGCAAAAGCGCTGGGTCGATTCGAGGTGCGCACGCCGCCCAAGACGCTCGATGAGATGTATGCCTGCGCGGCCAATGAAGCCGAACGCCGGGCCATCCATCAGATGCTGTTCGGCTCGGCGATGGATGCCATCGACACCTATCTACCGGATAAAGACAAGCACGCAATCCTGCGCGGGATGCTGGCGTTTCTGGCGGTTAACTCCACGTATCGCGGGCCGTACACGCCCGGCAGCGCGACCTGTCTGGCATTTGCGCTCGCGGTGCCCGACGAAAGCACCGCCATGATGACCAAGCTCGCCGGCGGGATCGGTGCCCTCACCGAACATTTGCATACCGTCTTCACCTCGCACGGCGGCGAGATCCGTTTCCGGGCCAAAGCCGAGAAAATCCTCGTGGAAAACGACCGTGTCACCGGCGTGCAGCTTCGCGACGGGTCCACGATCAGCGCACCCGTGGTGGTGTCCAACCTCGCGCCTGACCTCACTCTCACCGACCTGGTCGGTGCCGAACACCTGCCCGCGGAGTTGATCGCCCGGCTGAGCGGTCGCGACCATCGCGCGGCATTTGTCCAAATACATTTCGCGCTCGACGGCCTACCGCAGTTCGCGCCGCCCTATGAGCTGCTCAACGAGCCCGGCATGCAGCAGTCCATCGGGATCTTCGGCTCACCCGAGGAACAGCAACGTCAATGGGAGATGTGTACCCACGGCTTGTTACCGGACAATCCATCGTTGGGTATGCAGATTCCGTCATGCCTTGACCCAGGCCTGGCGCCGCCGGGCAAGCATGCCGCAAGTGCATTTGCCTATGCTTTCCCCGTCGAAGCCGACCGTGATCAACACGGGCGTTTGAAAAATGAAATGGCACAGCGGGTTATCGACAAGATCACCCGATATGCGCCCAACTTCCGCGACATTGTCATCCGGCATATCACCTTCGCGCCGTATCACATGCAAACCATGTTCGGGGCCCCGTCGGGTGATTTCTGCCACGGGCTGCTGCATCCCGATTTGATGGGGCCAAACCGGCCCGGGCCGAAAGGATTCGTCGACTTGCCGATTCCGATCAGTGGGCTCTACCTGGCAAGCGCCGGCTGTCACGGTGGGCCCGGCATCACGTTCACGCCCGGCTACAACGCCGCTTATCAAGTGCTCGACGACGTTGCCGCCAAACCCGGTCGCGATTAGACGTAAGTGACGGCTGGGATTGGTGTGGCAAAATAAGCTGAGAGCTGAACCGAAAATGCCTGCCGCAGGCCAGATAAGCAGTTCAACACGCTGGTCGGATTCGGTCGCTTGGCCGCGGTCACCGTAGACTGCATTACGTCACCAATCGCCTCCCAGGGAGCCGCCACATCGTGACCGCCCAGCAGCCATTGCCCGAGGAAAACCCGCCCGGCGAAGAATGCGGTGTATTCGGCGTATGGGCCCCCGGCGAACAGGTCGCCAAACTCACCTATTTCGGGCTGTACGCGCTGCAGCACCGCGGGCAGGAGGCCGCCGGTATCGCCGTGGCCGACGGGTCCCAGGTGCTGGTATTCAAGGACCTCGGCCTGGTCAGCCAGGTCTTCGAAGAGCAGACGCTGGCGGCCATGGAGGGCCACGTCGCGATCGGGCACTGCCGATACTCCACCACCGGCCAAACCACATGGGAGAACGCACAACCGGTGTTCCGCAACACCGCTGCCGGCACCGGGGTGGCGTTGGGGCACAACGGCAATCTGGTGAACAGCGCCGAGCTGGTCGCTCGTGCCCGCGAGGCCGGATTGATGAACACCCGGGTTCCCTGCGCGGCCACCACCGACTCCGACATGCTGGGCGCGCTGCTGGCCCACGGTGCCGCCGACTCCACCCTGGAACAGTCGGCGATGGAACTGCTGCCGACAGTGCGTGGCGCGTTCTGCTTGACGTTCATGGACGAGAACACCCTGTATGCCGCGCGCGACCCCTACGGCGTGCGGCCGCTGTCGCTGGGACGGCTGGACCGCGGCTGGGTGGTGGCCTCCGAAACCGCTGCTCTGGACATCGTCGGCGCCTCGTTCGTCCGCGACATCGAGCCGGGCGAGCTCTTGGCCATCGACGCCGATGGCGTCCGGTCCACCCGTTTCGCCAATCCCGAACCCAAGGGCTGCATTTTCGAGTACGTCTACCTGGCACGACCGGACAGCACGATCGCGGGCCGGTCGGTGCACGGCGCCCGGCTCGAGATCGGTCGTCGGCTGGCCCGCGAATGTCCGATCGATGCCGACCTGGTGATCGGCGTTCCGGAATCCGGCACACCTGCCGCAGTCGGCTATGCCCAGGAGGCCGGCATCCCCTACGGGCAAGGCCTGATGAAGAACGCCTACGTCGGGCGGACCTTCATTCAACCGTCGCAGACCATCCGCCAGCTTGGAATCCGGCTGAAGCTAAATCCGCTCAAGGAGGTCATCCGCGGCAAGCGGCTCATCGTCGTCGACGACTCGATCGTGCGGGGCAATACCCAGCGCGCTCTGGTCAGAATGCTGCGCGAGGCCGGAGCCGTGGAGGTGCATGTGCGGATCGCCTCGCCGCCGGTGAAATGGCCGTGCTTCTACGGCATCGACTTTCCCTCGCCGGCTGAGTTGATCGCGAACGCCGTCGAAGACGAAGACGAGATGCTCGAAGCGGTACGGCATGCCATCAACGCCGACACGTTGGGATACATCTCGCTACGGGGTCTGATCGCCGCGACCGAGCAACCCACCTCGCGGCTCTGCGCGGCCTGCTTCGACGGCAAGTATCCGATCGAGCTGCCCAGCGAGACCGCACTGGGCAAAAACGTCATCGAGCACATGCTTGCCAGCACCGCGCGGGGTGTCGTGCAGGCTGACGCCCAAACCAGTCTGGCGGCGCGCGAAATATCCCCGGAAGCGGAGCAGGCCTCCGTGCTGCGCCACCCCTAGCTCAGCGGACAGGTGGCCGATACCCGTGTTCGGCGCTGACCGGTAGCCTTTATCGACGATGGCCGACCTTACAAAAAAGTCCGGAAAAGACCCGGCCGCCCCGGGCGCTACCTATGCATCGGCCGGAGTCGATATCGAAGCCGGGGACCGCGCTGTCGAATTGTTCAAGCCGCTGGCGTCCAAAGCCACCAGGCCCGAGGTCCGCAGCAAGCTTGGTGGATTCGCCGGATTGTTTGCGCTGCGTAGTGATTACCGCGAACCGTTGTTGGCGGCATCCAGCGACGGGGTGGGTACCAAGCTGGCGGTCGCGCAAGCGATGGACAAGCACGACACCGTCGGCCTGGACTTGGTGGCGATGGTGGTCGACGACCTCGTGGTCTGCGGCGCCGAGCCGATGTTCCTGCTGGACTACATCGCCTTGGGCCGTATCGTGCCGGAACGGCTCAACGCGATCGTCGGCGGTATCGCCGAAGGGTGCATCCGCGCGGGTTGCGCGCTGCTCGGCGGCGAAACCGCCGAGCATCCCGGTCTGATCGAACCGGACCACTACGACATTTCCGCTACCGGCGTCGGCGTGGTCGAAGCCGACGACGTTCTTGGGCCGGACCGGGTCAAGCCGGGGGACGTCATCATCGCGATGGGGTCGTCCGGTCTGCACTCCAACGGATACTCGCTGGCCCGAAAGGTTCTGCTGGAGATCGACCGGATGAACCTGGCCGGTTACGTCGAAGAATTCGGCCGCACGCTTGGCGAAGAGTTGCTCGAGCCGACTCTCATCTACGCCAAGGACTGTCTCGCGCTGGCCGCCGAAACCCAAGTCCGGACGTTCTGTCATGTGACCGGCGGCGGGTTGGCGGGCAATCTGGAACGCGTCATCCCTCACGGGCTGGTAGCCGAGGTCGACCGCGGCACATGGACGCCGGCGCCGGTCTTCGCGATGATTGCCCAGCGTGGCCGGGTCTCTCGCGCCGAGATGGAAAAAACCTTCAACATGGGCGTCGGGATGATCGCCGTGGTGGCGCCGGAAGACACCGACCGGGCGCTGGCGATACTGACCGCCCGGCATTTGGACTGCTGGGTGCTCGGCGCAATCAACAAGGGCGGGAAAGAAAGCCCACGAGCGAAGCTCGTCAGGCAACACCCAAGGTTCTAAAACCAACTTCAACCGATAACAACGCGGGCCAGAAATGGCCGCAGGTGGGGCCGGAAAACCCGGCTTTCAGCGGCGCCACTCGCTTTCGTCGCTCCAGGGGTCTTCGCCGTCTGACTGGTCGGCGTCGTCATCGCCCGACCCGGACAGCTCGCGCTGAAGCCGCTCGAAATCGGTCTGCGGTGAGCTGTACTTAAGTTCTCGAGCAACCTTGGTCTGCTTCGCCTTAGCCCGGCCGCGGCCCATGGGGGAACCCCCTCGCGCAATAACGGAGCGGCCCAAGAAGCAGGCGGCTCCGATCTTTTGTCTTTATTGTCCTGCCGACAGCTTACCGTGCCCGATGGTTGCGCGCTGTTGCACCCCGCACCTTGTGCAGCACCCCGTGCAGACGTTCATCGCGCCGTTCCCCTCAATCGCTCGACCGCCACCCGCCCGGCGCCGGGCCCATCGAGTGGCGGCAGCGAGTCGGCGTCGATCGCTGCGGGCACCTCCGCGTCGCCGCCGGTAATGAGGGCGGTATCGGCCGGTACCCCGCGCTTGAGCAGCGCGAGCGCCACCGGGCCGAGGTCGACGTGTTCGACCACGGTTCCAAGCCTGCCCACCGCGCGGCCGCTGGCCAGCACCGCATCGCCGGTAGCCGGCCGGTCCGCCGACCCGTCCAGGTGCAACAACACCAGCATGCGGGGCGGTTTGCCTAGGTTGTGCACCCGCGCGACGGTCTCCTGACCGCGATAGCAGCCTTTGTCGAGGTGGACGGCGCCCAGCCCCGGACCGCCGATCCAACCCACTTCGTGCGGGATCGTCCGTTCGTCGGTGTCGACGCCGAGCCGTGGGCGCACGGCCGCCACCCGGTGGGCTTCGTAGGCCCACGCTCCGGCCGGGCGCAACCCCGCCTGCGTCAAACGACGCTGTAGGTCGGCGGACTCGCGCCAGTCGACCAGCACGTCCAGCTCGACTTGGCCAGCTGGCGCCCCGATCATCCGACGTACGAAGCCAATCCCGGGCATCGGCACCGCGGTCATCTCGGCGGGCAATGCATCCAGTCCGAGCGTCTTCAGCACGGCTGGTTCGGCCAGCTGCGGCCCCAACAGCGACAGCACCGCGAGGTCGGCCGAGACGGGGGTCACATCCGACCAGAACACCATCTTGCGCAGGTAGTCCAACAGCGGCTCGCCGCGCCAAGGCTCGGTGTCGAGATAGGTGATGGCGCCGAGCTCGGTTTGGACCCAGTGATCTTCCACCCGGCCCTGCCCGTCCAGGCTGAGGTTTTGCGTGCTCGCGCCGTCGGGAAGCTCGCTGACGTGCTGCGTCGAGATGCTGTGCAGCCAGGTCTGCCGGTCGGCGCCGGTCAGTGTGAGCACCCGACGGTGCGAGCGATCGACCAGCACGGCGTCGGTTTCGGCTGCACGTTGCTCGCCCAGCGGGTCGCCGTAATGCCAGATCGCGCCGGCGTCGGGCCCGGTATCGGGGGCGGGAACAGCGGACACACACCAACTCTACGGGTCTACGGCGTTAGGCTTCTGGTCCATGACAGGCCAGCCGGGCGTGGTCGTCACGCTCGACGGTGAGATACATCCGCCGGGGACGCCACTGCTGTTCGCCGACGACCTCGCCGCGGTACATGGTGACGGCGTATTCGAGACATTGCTGGTCCGCGCCGGCGGCGCGTGCCTGGCGGAGGCACATCTGGGCCGGCTGAGCCACTCCGCCAAACTGTTGGACCTGCCGGAGCCGGACCTGGCGGGTTGGCGACACGCGATCGACCTGGCGGCGCGGCGGTGGGCGGCGGGCACCGACGACGAGGGTGCGATGCGTTTGGTCTACAGCCGCGGCCGGGAACGCGGTTCGGCGCCCACCGCCTACGTGACCGTCAATCCGATCGCCGACCGGATCACCGCGGCCCGTCGCGACGGGGTTGCCGCGGTGACGTTGCCCCGTGAGCTGCCCGCGACCGGTGTCGAGGCGATGCCGTGGCTGCTGGCCGGCGCCAAGACGCTGTCCTACGCCATCAACATGGCCGCTCTGCGCCATGCCGCCCGGCAGGGCGCCGGCGACGTCATCTTCGTCAGCTCGGACGGCTACGTTCTGGAGGGCCCCCGTTCGACGGTGGTGATCGCCGTCGGTGGCGCAGGGGCCGGCGGCAACGTGTGCCTGCTGACGCCGCCGCCCTGGTATCCGATCCTGCGCGGCACCACGCAGCAGGCGCTGTTCGGCGTCGCCCGGGCCAAGGGCTACGACTGCGACTATCGCGCTCTGCGTGTCGCTGATCTTTTTGCAGCGCAAGGGATTTGGTTGGTATCGAGTATGACGCTGGCGGCGCGCGTCCATACGCTCGACGGCCAGGCATTGCCGAGCGCCCCGTTGGCGACGGAATTCGCCGAACTTGTCGACGCCGCCATTGTCTGCGATCGCTGAAATCGGTTGTCGGCGCAGCCCTGAGCGAGTACGGTCGGCCGTACACAGGGAAGGAGGTGGTCCGCGAAATTGATAGCTGAATGGACTTGTGAGGTGGCTGCACGCTAGCTGCACCGGGCGAGGAATCACCTGCGCGCGCTGGCGAATTCCCCGCAGCCACCCGGCCCCCGAGCCTCCGGTCTGTCCAACCAGGAACTACGGCTCGGGGGCTGCCCATTTCTCAGCGTCCCGGCCTCCAACTGGTGAGAGCCAGTCTCGAACCCCAAACACTCTCTGCGGCAACGGGTATCAGACCGCGATGTGCGAGCGTTAGGGTGTCACCTTAGCGGCCATCTGGTCGGCGACCTGGCCGGCTTCATTGGTGATGCTGGTCCGGCACGCCACGACGTCGATGACCACACGGGACACTGCGCTCAATACCCGCTGGCACACCCGGCCGTTAGGGACTGCCTGCGTGCGCAGCTGCATAATCCTCGGCGGGGCGCCGTTGAGTTCGGAGAACGTCCACGGGGTCGTCTGATGACCTTCGGCCACCGTCACGGTTTGGCCGGCGCACGCCTTCCAGTTGCCCGCGGATGTCCGGACGAACGCGTGGGCGCTTTCGGCGGACGGAAACTCCACCGCGCCTGCAAAAACCCGTTTGGGAGGATCGGCTGAGCGAAGCCCCAGGCTGCGGACCGCGGTGTAGCCGCTGCCCTGATATACCGCAGCCTGGATCGGTTCGAAAGCGCCGAGACATGCCGCGTCCGACGGCTTTCCCGGTGAGATGACCATGTGATTGGTCTTGGTTGCGGGTTGCAGGTTTGTCGCACCCATGATGGTGTTCAGGTCTGCGGGGCTGAGCAGAATCGCGCCCAGGTCTACCTGGGGTGGCCCAGCCGGTGCCGATGACGGCTTGTGGCCGGCCTGCTGGGTGAAGAACACCACCGCCGCCACGATTGCCATGACAACCACCAGCGCTGTACCGCCCGCGATGAGCAGCCGATTGCGCGACGCTGGTGCGGTGTCCGCGCCGCCTGCACCCGACGCGACACTTGGCCGTGCCGACACCCGGGTCGGGGGGCTGGTGGACGGCTGCGGTTGCGCAGTGGCGGCCGGCGCCGACGGCGGCGCAGACGGAGTAGTCCGGGCGACCGGGTGCTCGTGCTGCGGTCGCGACGGCGCGGGCGGGGCCGCGGACTTGGCGTCGACCGACGCCAGCAGGTTGTCGATTTCGGTTCGCGTGCGGTAGGTGACATCGCTTCGGTCACGCAGCATGCGCAACAGCCGGGAGATGTCGTTGCGAGCGGTGGGGTCGTCGCCGTCCTCTTCGAGTCCGGATTTGAGTTCGGTCAGCAAGTGAGTTTGTTGGCGGGGGTCCAGATCCTGTTCGGCCAGGGTGCTGCTGAGCCGCATCAGGTAGGCGAACGGCACCGGCGGCTCGTCGGGCAGCGGCGAGGGCAACGGCCGCGGCTGCCCGGCTAACGCGTGCACCGCGGTGACCAGTTGAATACCGGTGTCAACGCTCGGGTTCTGGTAATCGATAACCTGCAGCGAGGCAAGGGGATTGGCCCGCATGCTGTCGACGGGTCCGATCCGAACGGGAAGGATCGGTCGCTGCAGGGCTTGCGCATAGCGCAATTCGGCCTGACAGGGCTTGGACTCCAGCAAGTGATTGGACAGCGCGACGATGAAAACCTCGCACGAGCGGATCTGCTCGAGGATTTCCTTCCACCAGGCTTCACCGCCGGCGAGCTCATCATCGAACCAAACCTGTTGGCGTGCTCGCCTCAGCGCCGTCGTCAGGGGGTCGATGGCCGACCTGTCTTGACTCGAGTAGCTGACGAATAGCCCCATAGCACTCTCCTCTGGCGCGAGGAACAGGCGAACTGCGATGCGACGATAACGCATCTTCGCCCTGGTCGGGCAGCAATCGGCGCAGCCGCCGGCGCCTATTAGCCGGCGAACCGGGAGAGCCGCGCCGACAGGTGCGGCACCAGCCCGCCGTCGGCGTCCACCCGCTCTTCAACGTAGGCCAGGTCGCCAGCCTCGACGATGCCGTAGAGCCGCTTGGCGCCGCCGACCAACACGCCCGATCGGCTGCGGGCCAGGGCGTCGGTGACCAATTCCCACGACGACTGGTTCAGCGGGCGCCCGTAGAACAGCTCGACGTAACCGGCGGAATGCGCCAACAGCAACTCGATGGCGTGTGACTCGGTGGGGTCGTGGGGGTCGTTCACGAAGCGCCAGTAGCCGGTTTCGCGCAAGTCGGGTCCTTGGTAGTCGCCCGAATCGGTAAGCCGCCAGGACCGGGCTTCCCAATTCAGATAGTCGCCGCCGTCGTGCGAGACCACGATCTGCTGCCCGAACCGGTAGTCGCCGTCAGCCCTGCGACCCTCTCCCTCGCCGCGCCAGATGCCGACCAGGGGAAGCAGAGCCAGCAAGGCGTCGTTGAGGTTGGCGCCTTCACGGAGGTTCGCGGTGTCCGCGGGGATGGGCAGATCGTCGAAGACCGGGATGTTGCGGGCCGCGGTCACCCTGGCGCGTTGGGCGGCGGCGGCCACCGCACGGTCCCCGGAACCGGGCGGACGGGCCGACTCGTCACCGGTGTCAGCAGCGCTCAAGCGCCGCTCCTCCGCATCGCTTCGCTCTGCATCGTCGCCGGCGCGGCTCACGACTCGTCGGTGATCAGCCGATACAACGCATACAGCGCGAACCAGGAGATCGCCACCACCGCCGCGACCAGCATGATCTCGAAGAACAAAACCACGGCCATGAGTCTAGTTCGGCGGCGAAGCGGGTGCTGCGACTGGCCGGGGAGACCGGTCAGGCAATCTTGACGTCGACCTCGTGGATCCCCGCGCCCGACGGGTTCACCACCGCGTCGCCGTTACCTGCCGCTGACAGCGCCCGCAGCGTCCAGGATCCCGGTGCGGCGAAGAACCGGAAGTCGCCGGTGGCTGATGCGACAACCTCGGCGGTGAACTCGTCGGAGGAGTCCAGCAGACGTACGAACGCACCGCCAACGGCCTGGCCGTTACCGTCGACGACCCGACCGGTGATCACCG
This sequence comes from Mycobacterium sp., assembly GCF_052143115.1. Lineage (GTDB taxonomy): Bacteria > Actinomycetota > Actinomycetes > Mycobacteriales > Mycobacteriaceae > Mycobacterium. Next base: position 21,868 of record NZ_JBKQTQ010000066.1, on the reverse strand, counting down.
TCTCCTTCTCCAGGTCGACGCTGGCGGGCAAGGTCTGTCCTTGCTTTGGTGCAGAGCACATATCAGCTTCCCAACTCGATCGGGGCGCCCACCAGGGAGCCGTATTCCGTCCAACTGCCGTCGTAGTTTTTGACGTTTTGGTGCCCGAGCAGCTCGCGCAGCACGAACCAGGTGTGCGACGACCGCTCACCGATCCGGCAGTAGGCGATGGTCTCCTTCGACCCGTCCAAACCGGCGCCGGCGTAGAGCTTGGCCAGGTCGTTGTCGGACTTGAAGGTGCCGTCCTCGTTGGCCGCTTTACTCCACGGCACGTTGATCGCGCCGGGGATGTGGCCGGGCCGCTGGCTTTGTTCCTGCGGCAAGTGCGCCGGCGCCAGGATCTTGCCGGAGAACTCGTCGGGGGAGCGCACGTCGACCAGGTTTTTCACGCTGATCGCGGCGAGCACCTCGTCGCGGAACGCCCGGATGGTGTCGTCGGGCGCCTTGGCCGTGTAGGACGTCGCAGGACGCGTCACCGTGTCCTTCGACAGCGACCGCCCGTCGAGCTCCCACTTCTTGCGGCCACCGTCGAGCAGCTTGACGTCGTCGTGGCCGTACAGCTTGAAGTACCAGTAGGCGTAGGCGGCGAACCAGTTGTTGTTGCCGCCGTAGAGGATCACGGTGTCGTCGTTGGAGATACCGCGGTCACTCAGCAGCTTGGAGAACTGCTGGGCGTCGACGAAGTCACGCCGGACCGGGTCTTGCAGATCGGTACGCCAGTCCAGCTTGACCGCCCCGGCGATGTGGCCGCCGTCGTAGGCGCTGGTGTCCTCATCGACCTCGACGAAGACGACGTGATCGGCATCGAGATTGCTCTGGGCCCAGTCAGCGGAGACCAGGACGTCGGAGCGTGGCATGTTGGGAATCCTTTCGGTCGCTAGGAAGTGCTCGGGGTTGGTTTTAGCCGCACGACGAGCGGGTAGAGCTGGCAGCCCAGGCAGATGCCGAAAGCTGCGTTGAGAAACGCCGCCACCAGTGCTGCGCCGGTGGCGATGACGCCGACCAGGGGCGCGCCGGCGGCGAACCCGGCCGTGCCGACTATCGCGAAGATCAAGCCGACCAGTTGGGCGAACTTCAGCGGAGGCACCGGCTCACGCTCGCGGACCGGTGCCAAGCGTGGTGCCACGACTTTGGCGAACACGAGTCCGTACGGATGACGACGCGGGCCGCCCACGGCGCCGATCGCGAAGATGACGGCTTGCAGGCCCAGAATGACCGCGGCGGCCAGCGGGCTGACCCCCGAGACGAGGAGGGTGATCACCAGCACGACGGTGGTGACCCAGGCCGCGAAACGCGGCCCTCGAACATCGACCTGGTCGGTGGTTTTGGGGCTCGACATCATGCTGCTCCTAAGTGCTCTGTGCACGGGGTATGGGGGACGCACGCCATGGTGTTTGTTCCTGGCTGCTCCGAGCGCGGCGCGAGAAAGCGCGGCTACTCAGCGACTACAACAACAGCAGCAACCCGCGATGCGGCACAGATCCACTGTGCGGCGCTTGGTGAGCAAGAGTTCCAGCCGGGTTGACACGTCGATCAGTTTACCCATCGGCTCGGTGGTCAAGCCAACAGCTCGGACAGCGCTGAGCGTAAGTCGCCAGCTTTGGGCACGCCCGACGCTCGGTATCGCTGGCGCCCGTCCGCATCGAAGATGAACGTGGTGGGTAACGACAGCACCGAAAGCCGCCGCGCGGCATCCGGATTGGCGTCCATATCGATTTCCACATGCGCCACCCCGCCTAGGTCTTCGCTGACCTGGTCGATCACTTGGCGCACCCGGGCGCACGGCCCGCACCACGTCGCGCTGAAGTGCACGAGGGTCGGTCCGGTGCCAGACAAGCCGAGGTCGGTGGTGTCCACTTCGCGAGTCGATTCGGTATCTGATGCCCGGACGGCGCCGGCACGGCGGGTGAGCAGCCACCCGAGGCCGGCGGCCAGTGCGAGCACGCCCAACGCTGCCACGATCGCGGTAATCATGTGCGCCGCTCTCCCCCGCAAGCGGGTGGGGGTACCCCCAGCCGCGCAGCGGCGAGGGGGCGTGCCCCCACCCCATCGCTAATCCTCTGATTGTCGCTGGCGCGGATCATGGCCGGTTAAACCCGTCGAGGGTGATAGTTAATCCCGTGGTGATTCCCTCGATGATCACGTCGGAGCCGCGGGCGCCCTGGCTCGTGGGCGCCACCCCGAACGGAAGTCTTTGATCGGGCAGCTTGCCGGCGAACGCGGCTAGCACTGCGTCGCGCTTGTCGTCGGGAACCTTCTGGTTGGCGGTGTTCGGGCCGGTCAGCACCCCGGTGGGGGTGAACACCAGCGTGGTTTTATCGTCGCCAGCCATCGAGAGGTCGACGGAGACGCTGACCTGTTTGTCGAAGTGGGCCGATTTCGGGGTGCCGCTGAACACCAGACCGTGGTTGCTAGAGATCCCCGATTCGGTAGTTCCGCCGGTCGCGTTGTTGGTCTCCTGGGGCGGCGCCTCGACCATCAGATCGCGGATACCGATGTAGCGGCCCAGATGCAGCGAGCCGATGATGATCCGGCTCTCCAGCTCGCCGACCCGAAGCTTGGCGTCAGGTCGGATCAGCCACGACGCGTCGGTCAGGTCGACCGAGTGCATGGTGGCCTCCAGCGTGGCCTTGCCGATCACCGGACGATCTACTCCGGCGGCCTTGATTTCCACGTCGTCGTAGCGATCCCGCATCGCCTGGGGGATTACCGGAAAGCCGAGAATCGCGACGAATGGGTCGAAACCCAGGTGACCCGTGTCGCGAACGGTGCGGGCCAGCCGATACTCCGCGTAGATGGTGGTTCCAAAATCGACAGCCGCGGCTCCGACGAGCACGATCACGATGGCCAGCACCACCGCCGTCGAGCCGACCAGCACCTTACGCATCCGCATATTCTGGCGTACCGCGTCGTCGTCCCCGCGCGGGATCGGGTCTGCCCGCGTCGCCCTCAGAGCGTTCCGGTCTGCATCGTCCCCGCGCTGAACACTAGGGTTCACGCTATCGTTAAATAACCTGGCCGATAACTTCACATCTCGCCATGAATTTGGGAGACGCCTTTCCCACGACGCTGGAGGGGCTTGTTTGGACTTGCTACTGCTGACCGCGGAGCCGCACCCGGACGTGGTCCTGCCGTCGTTGTCGCTGCTCGCCCACACCGTGCGCACGGCGCCGCCCGACGTTTCTTCCCTGCTGGAAGCAGGTAGCGCGGACGTACTGATCGTCGACGCGCGACTCGACCTGCCTGCAGCGCGCGGCCTGTGCCGGTTGCTGGGTTCGACGGGCCGCTCGATTCCGGCGGTGGTGGTGGTGAACGAGGGCGGCCTGGTGGCCGTCAACGCCGACTGGGGTCTGGACGAGATCCTGCTGCCCAGCACCGGGCCCGCCGAGATCGATGCCCGGCTCCGACTGCTGATCGGCCGGCGCGGCAGCATGCAGGACCAGGAAAGCGTTGGCAAGATCACGCTTGGCGAACTGGTGATCGACGAGAGCACCTATACGGCCCGGTTACGCGGACGTCCGCTTGACCTCACCTACAAGGAATTCGAGCTGCTGAAGTACCTGGCACAGCATGCCGGCCGGGTGTTCACCCGGGCACAGCTGTTGCACGAGGTGTGGGGATACGACTTCTTCGGTGGCACTCGGACGGTCGACGTGCACGTGCGTCGGCTGCGGGCGAAACTGGGGCCGGAGTACGAATCGTTGATCGGCACCGTACGCAACGTGGGCTACAAAGCGGTCCGCCCGACCCGCGGTCGGCTGCCGGGCAGCGAGCCCGCCGCCGAGGACAACGAATTCGATACAGAGAGTCGCCAAGACCCGCTGGTCGATCCGCTGCACAGCCAGTGACGTCACCCGAGTGGCGGGTGGTGCTGGCCGCGGAGGAGCAGCAGCAGATACGTGAACTCGTCAGCGTGGCGGCGGAATTCGATGAAGTGGCACCGGTCGGAGAGCAAGTTCTGCGGGAGTTGGCACATCGGCGCACCGGGCACCTGCTGGCCACCGGCCGTGATCCCAGTGGCGGCGACCGAGTCATCGGTTATCTGAATCTTTCTCCGGGGCAGGAAGATCGGTTCGGCATGGCGGAGTTGGTGGTGCATCCGCAATCCCGCCGACGTGGTATCGGCGCCGGAATGATTCGTGCCGCATTATCTAAAACCGCTGGGCAGAATCATTTTTGGGCGCACGGAACGCTGGAGTCGGCGCGAGCGACCGCCTCAGCATTAGGTCTGGTGCCGGTTCGAGAACTCATTCAGATGCGCCGCTCGCTGGACGGCATCGCAGAACCGGCGATACCCGACGGGGTCCGCATCCGGACCTATGCCGGCACCGCCGACGACGCGGAGCTGCTGCGGGTCAACAATGCCGCGTTCGCCGAGCATCCAGAACAGCGCGGCTGGACGGCAACCGACCTGGCCGAGCGACGCGCCGAGCGGTGGTTCGACCCCGAGGGGCTGTTCCTGGCCGTCGACGAGCAGACGGACGCCCTGCTCGGCTTCCATTGGACGAAAGTGCACCCCGACGAGCCCGGCCTGGGTGAGGTTTATGTCGTTGGCGTCGATCCGTCCGCACAAGGCACCGGTCTGGGTGGACTGCTGACGTCGGTGGGCGTCGCGTTCCTGGCGCGGCAACTGGCCGGAGCGGCCCAACCGACGGTGATGCTTTACGTCGAGTCGGACAACACCGCCGCGCTGCGGACCTATCGGCGCCTGGGATTCACCCAGCACAGCGTCGACACCGCCTATGCGGCGTCCACACCCGGCTCTACCAGCGGCGGCGCCGGCGTCCGCTGAGCTGTTCACTGGGCGTTCACGTGACATGCGAATGCCGTCTACGCCCGGGGCATACTTTCCGGATAGCCGGGCTATGGCTGCTGGGAGACTCAGTCGCGGACAAAGTCATTGAGAAAGTGAGACTGGTGAAGCTTCACCCGCTGGGGAGGGCGTTGGTGGCGGCGGTGTCGACGACTGTGGCCGCGAGCCTGATGTTGACCGGCTGTGGTAGCAACAATAACCTCCACGGTATGTCGGCACCGAAGGGGCCGGTGAACTGCGGCGGTAAGAGCGACCTGACCGCTGAGGGCTCCACAGCTCAGCAAAACGCGATCGCGTTGTTCAACAAGGACTGGGCTCAGCTGTGTCCCGATAAGCAGCTGGCATACAACCCGACCGGGTCGGGCGCCGGACGTGAGCAGTTCATCGCCGCGCATGTGGATTTCGCCGGCTCGGACTCACCGCTGAGCCACGACCAGATCGATCCGGCGGCCAAGCGCTGCAACGGAAACCCGGCCTGGCATCTGCCGATGGTTTTCGGGCCGGTCGCGGTTGCCTACCATCTGGACGGCGTCAAGCAGCTGGTTGTCAACGCTGACGTGCTGGCCCAGATCTTCAGCGGCGGGATCTACAACTGGAACGATCCGGCCATCGTCGCACTCAACCCCGGCGTGGCGCTGCCTGACAGGAAGATCTCGCCGATCTACCGGTCCGACTCCTCAGGTACCACTGACAACTTTCAGAAGTATCTGGCCGCGGCCGCCCCGAAGAGTTGGACCAGGGGCACCGGCAGCGAGTTTCAGGGCGGCGTGGGTGAGGGTGCGCAGAAGTCCGCCGGCGTCATCCAGGCCGTGCAGTCCACGCCCGGCGCCATCGGGTACGTCGAGAAAGGCTTCGCCGATCAAAGCGGCGTGCCGTACGCGCAGATCAACGACGGCAGCGGCGCGGTGGCGCTCAGCGACGACGCGGCGCGCAAGGCCATCGACAGCGCCACCTTCGCCGGCGTGGGCAACGACTTGAAACTGAATCTGAAATCGCTTTACAGCACCAAAGCGGCCGGTGCGTACCCACTGGTGCTGGCCACCTACGAGATCATCTGCTCCAAGGGTTACGACCCGGCCACCACCGCCGCCGTCAAGTCGCTGTTGACGGTGGCCGCCGACAACGCTCAAAGCGGTCTTCCGGCCGCCGGGTACGTTGCGTTGCCGGATCAGTTCAAACATCGCCTGCTCGCCGCGATCAACGCGATCCAGTGATCAAGCCGATTGACCTGTGGCCGAAGGCTTTTGATTGATGGGAGCACAGTGACAACGCCGAACCCAGCCGATGCCGGTTCGGGTGAGGTCGTCGCCGCAGCTTCGCTTGAGCCGACGGCTACCCGCTCCCTGCCGTGGGGCAACGGCAAACGGGGTCGTGGCGACCGGCTCTTTCACGGACTGTCCGAGGGCTCGGGAGTCCTGATCGTCGTTTTGATCGCCGCAATCGGCGTGTTTCTGCTCGTGCGTGCGATCCCCGCCTTGGCGCGCGACAAGGAGAATTTCTTCACCTACGGCGGCAACTGGGTCACCACGAACACCTCGGCGATGCATTTCGGCATCTTCGACCTGCTGCAGGTGACGGTGTTCGCGGCGTTGTTCGCCCTGATCCTGGCGATGCCGGTTGCCTTGGGCATCGCGATTTTCCTGGCCCAGTACTCACCGCGCCGGATCACCGGACCACTGGCCTATCTGGTCGACCTGCTCGCCGCGGTCCCGTCGATCATCTACGGGGTCTGGGGTCTGTACGTACTGGCACCGCGGCTGCGACCGATCGCGACCTGGCTCAATGAACACCTCGGCTGGTTTTTTCTGTTCGCGACGGGCAACGCCTCGGTTTCCGGTGGCGGCACCATCTTCACCGCAGGGATTGTGTTGGCGGTGATGATCCTGCCGATCATCACCGCGGTCACCCGCGAGGTGTTCATCAAAACGCCGCAGAGCCACATCGAGGCGGCGCTCGCGCTCGGCGCCACCCGCTGGGAGGTGGTCAAGACCACCGTGCTGCCGTTCGGACGTTCCGGCTACATCAGCGGCGCCATGTTGGGCCTGGGCCGAGCGCTGGGTGAGACCGTCGCATTGCTGATCATTCTGCGCGGCACCCAGGCGGCGTTCGGCTGGTCGCTGTTCGACGGCGGCTACACCTTCGCGACCAAGATTGCGGCCACCGCCTCCGAGTTCAACAACCAATACAAAGCCGGTGCCTATATCGCCGCCGGGTTGGTGCTTTTCCTGCTCACCTTCGTGGTCAACGCGATGGCGCGCGCCGCCGTCGCCGGCAAGGACACCCGATGACCTCGATCCTGGACCGCCCACTCAAAGCGCGCACATTCACCGCTCTCAGCCTGCGGCGACGGCTGGCCAACGCGATCGCGACGGTGCTGGTGACGCTGTCGGTGGCGGTGGCCCTGATACCGCTGGTCTGGGTGCTCTATTCGGTTGTGGCCAAAGGTCTTAACGCCGTCAGATCAAGCGAGTGGTGGACGCATTCCCAAGCCGACATGACGGCGTTCTTACCCGGTGGCGGCGCTTACCATGCCATCGTCGGCACGGTTATGCAGGGCCTGGTATGCGCGATCATCTCCATACCGGTCGGCATTTTCGTCGCCATCTACCTGGTCGAATACGGCGGCGACACCCCGCTGGGCAAGCTGACCACGTTCGCGGTGGACATCCTCACCGGGGTCCCGTCGATCGTGGCCGCGCTGTTCATCTACGCGCTGTGCATCGCCACGCTCGGCATTCCCCGGTCCGGTTTCGCGGTGTCGCTGGCGCTGGTGCTGCTGATGCTTCCGGTGATCGTGCGTGCGACCGAGGAGATGCTGCGGATCGTCCCGGCGGACCTGCGCGAGGCCAGCTTCGCGCTCGGCGTGCCGAAGTGGAAAACGATCACCAGAATTGTGCTTCCGGCCAGCCTGTCCGGCATCATCACCGGCGTCATGTTGGCGCTGGCCAGGGTAATGGGAGAGACCGCCCCGTTGCTGATCCTGGTGGGCTATTCGCAGGCGATGAACTTCGACATGTTCACCGGCTTCATGGGGTCGTTGCCGGGCATGATGTACGACCAGACCTCGGCAGGCGCAGGTGCCAACCCGATTCCCACCGACCGTCTTTGGGGCGCCGCCCTGACGCTGATTCTGCTGATCGCCGTTATTAATGTGGGGGCCAGGGTGGGCGTGAAAGTCTTTGCGCCGGAGACGCTAGGCAGGAGCTTTAGTGGCTAAGCGGTTAGACCTCAAGGACGTCAACATCTATTACGGCTCGTTCCAGGCGGTCGCAGACGTTTCGCTAACCGTGCTGCCCCGCAGCGTGACGGCATTCATCGGCCCGTCGGGCTGCGGCAAGACGACAGTGCTACGCACGCTGAACCGGATGCACGAAGTTATCCCCGGTGCCCGCATGCAGGGCATGGTGCTGCTCGACGATGATGACATCTACGGCCCGGGGATCGACCCGGTAGGTGTGCGTCGTGCGATCGGAATGGTCTTCCAGCGGCCAAATCCGTTTCCCACCATGTCAATTCGCGATAATGTGGTGGCCGGGCTGAAACTGCAGGGCGTCCGCAACCGAAAACTGCTCGACGACACCGCCGAATACGCGCTGCGCGGCGCAAACCTGTGGGACGAGGTCAAGGACCGGTTGGACAGGCCGGGCGGCGGGTTGTCCGGCGGTCAGCAGCAGCGGCTGTGCATCGCACGGGCCATCGCCGTGCAACCCGATGTGCTGCTGATGGACGAGCCGTGCTCGTCTCTGGACCCGATCTCGACGATGGCGATCGAGGATCTGATCGCAGAGTTGAAACAGGAATACACCATCGTCATCGTCACCCATAACATGCAACAGGCGGCGCGGGTCAGCGACCATACCGCGTTTTTCAACTTGGAGGCTGTCGGAAAGCCGGGCCGCTTAGTGGAGGTCGACGACACCGAGAAGATCTTCTCCAACCCGACTCAGAAGGCCACCGAAGACTACATCTCCGGCCGCTTCGGATAGCCCGACGACGATGCAGGCCGAAACGGCCTGAGGTGGGGGCACGCCCCCTCGCTTGCGGGGGCAAGTCGGGCAATGGGGCTCAGCCGGACTTGGCTACGGCTTCGTCGTCGGGGAAGCGACCTGTCGCCTGGAAGATGACCCGGCGCGCCACCTCGACGGCGTGATCGGCGAACCGCTCGTAGAACCGGCCAAGCAACGTCACGTCCACCGCTGAGGCCACCCCGTGCCTCCACTCCCGATCCATCAATACGGTGAACAGGTGGCGGTGCAGGTCGTCCATCGCGTCGTCTTCTTCGCGAATGCGCGCGGCCTTTTCCGGGTCGCGGGACTGCAGCACTTCTTGCGCGCTGTTACCCAATTCCACAGCCAATCTGCCCATCTCGGCAAAGTACCCGTTGACCTCTTCGGGTAATGCATGCTGCGGATGACGCCGGCGGGCGATCTTGGCGACGTGTAGGGCCAGCGCCCCCATTCGGTCGATGTCGGCGACCATTTGAATTGCGCTCACGATCGACCGAAGGTCGCCGGCGACGGGTGCTTGCAAGGCGAGCAACACGAAAGCGCTCTCCTCGGCGTGGGTGCTCAGCTCTGCGATCTTCTCGTGATCGGAGATGACCTGTTCGGCCAGCACCAGATCGGCCTGTAGCAGCGCCTGAGTTGCACGTTCCATCGCAACACCGGCCAGCCCGCACATCTCGCCGAGTTGTTCGGAGAGTTCAGAGAGCTGTTCGTGGTACGCGGTCCGCATATCGCAAGCCTACGTTCTGAATCCACAGACCGGCATGAACCCGCATGAAGTGGGGCATGAACTCACGGTGAATGCCGGTTTTCGTTCAGTTCCTCGACGGCGGTTGCCGCTATTCGCAGGTGGTGTCGGCGGCGTTGGTCACCGACAAGTCCTCCGGAAGCTCGGTCGGTGGTGTGCTGGTATTGCGGTCGACCTGCACGCTGACCGACGAGCCGGCGGGCGGGGGAGCGCTGACCGAAGAGAAGTCCGGGCCGAGCACCACCTGCACCACTTGCCCAATTCCGGTGACCCGCTTGACCTTTGGGTTCGCCAACGACGCCGCGACGGTGGCGGCGGCCTTTTCGTTGCCGGGCGAGAAGAACACCGTGGTGGATTTCAGCGAGCTCGGGTAGTCGTCGGGCGTCTTGACCTTGAAGCCGTGGTGCTTCAGCTCGGTGCTGGCGATGGCAGCCAGACCCGACTTGGCGGTCGAGTTCGACACCCGCACGGTGATGTCCTGCGGTGCCGCCGTCACGGCCTGGACCTGCTCGGGATGCGGCTCGGCCGACGGGCTCGCGTGGGGTGCCTTGCTGGTCAGCGACTTTGTGGGCGGGTTCGATGTCGCGTTCAGGTCGTTTTCGCCCGGCAGCGGATCGTCGTTGATGATCGCGTCGAAAAGCGCCCGCATGTCGGAGGTGCGCGGTGGTTCGTCGCCGTTCTCGTCGGTGATGCCGGTCGGCACGGTCACGAAGGAGACGTGGCCGGCGGACATGCCCTGCACCGACTGGCCGAGCTGGACGAGGTCTTTGGTCTTGACGTTGTCGACGTAGCTGTTGCCGATGAACATGTTCACGACGTTGTTGAGCTTGCTCAACGAAAAGAAGGTGTCCTTGGAGATCAGCGAGCGCAGCAGCGACGACAGGAACAGCTGCTGGCGCTTGATGCGCCCGTAGTCGCCGTTGTTCTCGGTGGTGACGTTGCGGGCCCGCACGTAATTCAGTGCGGTTTTCGAGTCGATCAGCTGACGTCCGGAGTGCGCCAGCACGGTGCCCAGCTCGTCGTCCTTCAGCGGGGCGGTGCTGCACACCTCCACGCCGCCGATCGCGTCGACCATCTTGGCGAAGCCGGCGAAGTCAACGGCGATGAAGCGATTGATGCTCAGGCCGGACAGCTTCTGGATCTCTTTCACCAGACACTTCGGCCCGCCGAAAGAGAAGGCCGAGTTCAATTTCGTCTCGGTGTAGACGTTTCTCGGGCCCCACTTCTTGGTGTCAGAGTCATAGATGGGGCCGTATTTCCCGGTGTCGGGGTTCCATGCCTCGCATTGCATCGGGGTGATCGCCAGGTCGCGCGGAAACGATACTGCGACAACGCGTTTCCGGTTTGCCGGGATGTTGACCAGCATGACGGTGTCCGACCGGGCGCCGCCGGCGTCCTCGGTGTCGCCGGCGCCCATATCGCCGTTCGCCCCGGCACGGGAGTCGATGCCGACGATCAAAAAGTCCTCGTCGCCGTACTGACCGTTCGGGTCGACGATGTCCCGCGACTGAGGGTCCAGTGCGCTGACCGTGTTGAGCCGGTGGTTCTTTGTCGCGCTCCACTGCCAAGCCCCGCCGGTCAGGGCGAGCGCAGCGGCCGCAATCGCGGCGGCCGTCAAGCGGCCCGCCAGCATTACCCCGTTGCGCCTGCCCTTCGGCTTCCGCTTGAGAATCTCGTCAGCTGCGGGCTCGTCGACGATCCGCGCCGGTCGGGTCGTGACCGGCGTTCTCGGCAGAACGGTGGTCCGCTCGGTGTCGGCACCGCCGGTGCGGGCCTCGAGGTGGCCGGCCTCGAAGTCAGGCAACGGAAAGTCATAGGCCGGGGAGACCGGCACCGCATAGGCGTCGTATCCGTCGTCATGCTCATCGCCGGGCCGAGCTGGGGCCGCTTCTGGCGGTTCGAGGTCAGGTGCCGCGTGATGCCGGCTCGGCCGGGTCGCGGTCGGGCCGCCGATCTTCGCGATCAGGTCGGCGACGGTGAGCCCACCATCGGTATGGCATCCATGTGGCTCGCCGTCTTCGTCGGCGACAGGCTCGGTTGGCGGTGGCGGTCTTAGTGACCCCCGAGCGGCGACGACGACTCCTTGCGAGGGGGCTGCGATTCGTTCCCACGGCGCGGCGCCTCGCGATCCCGGCGCCGTTGCGGTAAGCCCTAGATCGTCACCGTCGACGCCCGAGGCGCGCGGACGACCGGAAGCGGCATCAGGAGTGGCTTTATCGGCGCCAAAGTCGCCGTCACTCATGTCTTACCCGGCCTCCGAATCTGATGAGGTGCCCGACGTACAACAGGGCAGCGCCGGCGCTGGCAATGCTGCAAATCCATGCGACCGGTTTGGTCGCGTCGTGTTTGTCGGTCGTGCCGCGGCGGTGGCCGAGCTCGTTAGGGCTTCGCCACCGGCGTGCGACGCAACAAGTTCCACATCGTATCGAGACATCTGCCGAAACGCGATGTCGGGATCGACCTGGATCGTCCGTTCAGCCGCCCGAGTGCATGATGTCGGCCCCCGCGGGCACCGTGCAGTCATCGCGGTCGGCCAGCCAGCCGTCCGGCAGGGCCACCCGAGCGGGTGACCCCTGGCGCCCGCGCGGCCCGGTCGCCGCGGTCGGGAACGGCACGTCGGCGTCGAGTTTGTCCAGCAGAATGTCGAGTTCGGCGCGTGTTTTGACCAGCGCCAGAGCACGTCGCAATTCGGATCCTGCCGGGAAGCCGTGCAGGTACCAGGCGATGTGCTTTCGAATATCGCGCATCCCCTTGTCCTCGCCGAAATGGGCGGCGAGCAGCTCACCGTGCCGGCGGATGATGTTCGCGACCTCGCCGAGATCGGGCGGGGTAGGCGGCGGGCTGTCGGTGAACGCGGCCGAGAGCTCGGCGAACAGCCAGGGCCGGCCCAGGCAGCCCCGGCCGATGACAACGCCGTCGCACCCGGTTACCGCCATCATGGTCAGCGCATCGCTGGCTTCGAAGATGTCGCCGTTGCCGAGCACCGGGATCGTCCGCACGTGTTGCTTGAGCTGCGCGATCTGCTCCCAATCCGCAGTTCCGGAATAGCGCTGGGCGGCGGTGCGGGCATGCAGCGCGACCGCGGCCGCGCCTTCGGACTCCGCGATCAGGCCCGCGTCGAGATGGGTGTAGTGGGCGTCGTCAATGCCGATCCGGAACTTGACGGTCACCGGGATGTCGGTGTCCTCGGTGGCGCGCACGGCCGCCGCGATGATCTGGCCGAACAGCCGCCGCTTGAACGGCAGCGCCGCCCCGCCGCCACGGCGGGTGACCTTGGGCACGGGGCAGCCGAAATTCATGTCGACATGATCGGCAAGTCCCTCGTCGGCGACCATCTTCACGGCCGCATACGTGGTGGCCGGGTCGACGGTGTAGAGCTGCAGCGACCGCGGCGATTCGTCGTCAGAGAACGACGTCATGTGCATGGTGACCGGATGGCGCTCGACGAGCGCGCGTGCCGTCACCATCTCGCACACATAGAGCCCGCTCACCATTCCGACGCGGGCCTGCTCCAGTTCGCGGCACAAGGTGCGGAACGCGACGTTCGTCACACCCGCCATCGGAGCCAGCACCACCGGGCTGGCCAACGCGATGGGACCAATCCGCATTGCCGGCTACCGTCGGCTCAAGGACAGCTTGCCCTCGGTGTTGTGCAGCTGGCGAGCGGTGAGCCGCAGGTCGCCCCTGCGGGCTTCCCGCTCGAGCTGGCGCTGCTTGGACACCTCAAACTTGTCGCAGGCCACCTCGAGCTGGTTGATCAGCACGGCAAGATCGTCGCGCAACCGGGCGGCCTCGCCGGTGAAGTCATCACGCTCGAAAATGCGCCACTTCTTCAGCACCGGCATCACGACCTCGTCGAGGTGGATACGCGGGTCATAGACGCCGCCGACGGCGATCATCACGGCTTTGCGGCGGAACTCCGGCACCGAGAATCCGGGCATCTTGAAGTTGCGCAGCACGCGGTGCAACGCATGCATCGCCTTGTTCGGCGCGATCTCGAGGCCGGCTTCGGTGACATCGCGGTAGAAGATCATGTGCAGGTTCTCGTCCTGCGAGATCTTGGCCAGCAGTTGATCAGCGAGCGTCTCGTTGCACGCCCTTCCGGTGTTGCGGTGCGAGACGCGGGTGGCCAGTTCCTGGAACGTGACGTACACGACCGAGTCGAACAAGTTCTCGGCTAACAGGTCGCCTTGTTGGTTCTGGCCGGGGCTGAAACCCCTGTTCACCACCTCCATACGCAGCTTCTCCAGCTCGACCGGATCGACGGCGCGGGTCACCACCAGGTAGTCGCGCAGCGCAATCCCGTGCCGGTTCTCCTCGGCGGTCCAACGGTTGATCCATTGACCCCAGGCGCCGTCCATGCCGAAGCTCATCGCGATCTCGCGGTGGTAGGAGGGCAGATTGTCCTCGGTCATCAGGTTCTGGACCATCGCGACCTGCGCGACGTCGGACAGTTGGGACTGCCCGGGCTCCCAGTCCTGTCCGCCGAGTGCGTAGTAGTTCTTGCCGTCCGACCACGGAATGTAGTCGTGCGGGTTCCAGGGCTTGTGCACGCTCAGATGCCGGTTCATGTACTTCTCGACGAGTGGCTCGAGTTCACGCAACAAGTCGAGGTCTTGCGGATCCGGCACGGTGTCTCCCAGTTATCTGTGTCTGTCGGCCTCAGCAATATATCTGTGTATGCCGGTGACATTCAAGTTCCAACCCGGCAGATTATTTCGTGGCGCATGATCGCCCTAGTGGGTCGCGGCCCGGCTGAGCAGCATTTCTACGCAGTAGTCGATGAACTGTTCACGGCTGGCCGCCAGTCGCCCGTCCAGGTAGGCGGTGAACAGCGCGGTCAGGCCGCCGATCAAACTGGTGGCGATCATCTTTTGCCGCACCGGGTCGCCGATTTGGGTCAGCTTGCGCTGTAGCAGGTCGATGAAGCTGGGCATCCACTCTGCACCGGACCGCACCAGCACCGGCTCCACCGCCGGGGCCAGCAACAGCACCCGGCCGCGCACCGGGTCGTCGACCATCAACGCGACGAATCGCTCAACGGCTTCGCGCGGTGTGGTCGCGGACATCAGCGCCGACATGGCGCGTGCGCAAACGTCGTCGTAGACGGCGCGGACGAATTCGTCTCGGTCGGTGAAGCTTTCGTAGAAGTAGCGTTCCGTGAGCCCGGTCTCACGGCATACCGCCCGCACCGTCACCGCCGGGCCGCCTTCCCCACCGAGCAGTTGCACACCCGCCGCGATGAGTTCGTCTCGCCGCAGGACCTGGCGATCCTCCAAGGGAACGCCGGACCAGCGGCCCCGTCGTTGACCGGACGGCACATCACTCCTAAGGTCTATAATGACAACGCATGTAGTCAGGTTGGCTGATACCGACAGGAAACTTCGCCAGTGACTCAAGATACGTCTGAGGCGTACCCGCTGACCAGCACACGCGCTGCCGACGAGGTGGCGAGCGGAGCGGTTGCGACCGGTTGCCCGGTGTCGCCGCTGGGGTATGACGCCCCGCCGCAGCCGCTGGGCCCGGACTCGCTGACCTGGCGGTACTTCGGTGACTGGCGCGGCATGCTGCAGGGCCCGTGGGCCGGGTCGATGCAGAACATGCATCCGCAACTGGGTGCGGCCGTCAAAGAGCACTCGACGTTCTTCCGCGAACGCTGGCCGCGGTTGCTGCGGTCGCTGTACCCGATCGGCGGCGTCGTTTTCGACGGCGACCGCGCGCCGACGACCGGCGCCGAGGTGCGCGACTATCACGTGGACATCAAGGGCACCGACAGTCTGGGCCGGCGCTATCACGCGCTGAACCCCGACGTCTTCTACTGGGCGCACTCCACGTTCTTCGTCGGCACGTTAATTGTGGCGGAACGGTTCTGCGGCGGCATCACCGAAGCCCAGAAGCGCCAGCTGTTCGACGAGCACGTGCAGTGGTACCGCATGTACGGCATGAGCATGCGGCCGGTGCCGAAGACCTGGGAAGACTTCCAGGTCTATTGGGACCACATGTGTCGTGAGGTGCTAGAGAACAACTTCGCGGCGCGCGCGGTGCTCGACCTAACCGAGCTGCCCAAACCGCCCTTGCGCAATGGCTTCCAGACCGGCTCTGGGTCATACAGCGCAAGCTGTTGGCGCCGTTCTTCGTCTGGCTGACGGTCGGCCTCTACGACCCCGCGGTGCGGGAGCTGATGGGCTACAGCTGGTCGCGTCGCGACGAGTGGCTACACCGCCGGCTCGGCGACGTCGTGCGTCTGGTTTTCGCCTTCGTGCCGCCGCGCTATCGCAAGCACCCGCGGGCCCGCGGCGGGTTGGACCGCGTCAGCGGCCGCATCCCGGCCGACGCGCCGCTGGTACAGACTCCCGCACGCAACTTGCCGCCTCTTGACGAGCGCGACAGCCCAAAGCACTACTGCCCCAACGTCTAACCGCGACGACCGGGCCCGTCAGCGCGGCCGTGGTCAGCTGTGTGCGTGGTTGTGAGGTTCCTCGAGGCCGGACTGATGCACGTGTCCGTGGCTGTGCTCGGTTCCGTCGTCGTGGGTGTGGGTGTGCTCGTGCTCGACGTGCTCGTGGTCGTGCGCGGTGTGGGCGTGCGTGTGAGCGACCCCGCCGTGCTCGTGTTCGTGCGAGTGCGGCCCTTCATGGTTGTGCTGCTCACTCATTTGTGATCATCTCCTTTGTGTGAAACACATTGTGTTGCTTGGTTGTAACGCCTAGGTAGCTGACAGCTCAGCTACCCTTCTGCTGCCGGTCCACCACCCGCAGCCCGTCGTCGACGCGGTGATGCCGCGGCACCCCGGGACCGGCGTGCTCGGCGTTGAAGACGGCGTCGACGACGAGTTGTCGAACGTGATTGTTTTCCAGGCTGTAGAAGATCGTCGTGCCCTCGCGGCGCGTCCGCACCAGCCGTGCCATCCGCAACTTGGCGAGGTGCTGGGACACCGACGGCGCCGGTTTGCCCACATGCTCGGCGAGTTCATTGACCGACATCTCGCGGTCGGCGAGCGACCACAGCACCTGCACACGAGTGGCGTCGGCCAGCATCCGGAACACCTCGACCACCAGGCTGACCTGGTCGTCCGGCAACCGGGCCTCCTCGTTATCTGCATGCATACGCAGATAGTAGCGCAGTCGTCGACGCTGTCAAGGGCGCCGTTCGCCGGCAATAACTAGGTGATCTATATTGTTTGGGAAACGCCGAGATGGGAGCCGGAATGTCCTTGCGAAGCGATAGCGACAGCTGGGATCTGGCGACCAGCGTGGGTGCGACGGCGACGATGGTTGCCGCCCAACGGGCGCTGGCCTCAGCTGCTGGGCTGATCGACGATCCGTTTGCCGCGCCGTTGGTCCGCGCGGTGGGCATCGACGTCTACACCCGCCTGGTGAACGGCGAAATACCGGTCACCGACGACACCGAATTCGATCCGGACCGGATGGGGCGGGGGATGGCGGTCCGTACTCGGTTCTACGACCAATACTTCGTCGACGCGACGCACAACGGCATCCGCCAGGCGGTCATCCTGGCGGCCGGTCTGGATGCGCGTGCCTACCGCCTGCCCTGGCCGAAAGGCACCGTCGTCTACGAGGTCGACATGCCGGAGGTCATCGATTTCAAGACCTCCAAGCTGAGCAACCTCGGCGCCGAACCGACCGCCGACCGTCGAACCGTTGCTGTTGATTTGCGCGAGGATTGGCCTGCGGCCCTGCAGGCCGCGGGCTTCGACACGCAGGCCCCCGCGGCGTGGAGCGCCGAGGGGTTGGTGGTCTATCTACCGCCCGAGGCGCAGGACGCCTTGTTCGACAACGTCACCGCGTTGAGCGCCGTCGGCAGCCAACTGGCCTCCGAGTTCGTCCCTGACACGACGATTTTCACGGATAAGCGCTGGCGTGCCCATCACGAACGGATGAGCGAGCTCGGGTTCGACCTCGACTTCAACGACCTCGTCTACCACTTCGAGCGCAGCCACATCATCAAATTCCTGACCCAGCGTGGCTGGCAGGTTTCGCACCGCACGGTCGCGCAGATGCATGCCGCCAACGGCTTCGTCTACCCCGACGACGAAGTCGCGGCCGCCTTCGCCGACGTGACCTACCTCAAGGCCGTGCTGCGCTGACCCGCCACTAGTGCAGCCGCGGCAAGACCGCGGTGCGGTAGAAGTCGATCGCGGCCAGCGGATTCCGCTGTGCAAAGCGCATGAACGGCGTCGCGCCGGCGTCCAGAACCGCCTGCACCGCGGTGATGTGGGTGGCGGCGTCGGTGCCGGTGGTCCAGCCGTGGATGACCTTGTCCAAGGGGTTGGCTTCCGCTGCGCGTTGGATGTCGACGGGATTGGGCTGGTCGACGGCGCCGCCGGTGAACCGCCACAGTTCTGCGGCGCTGGTGATTTCGTTCTGGTCGCCGACGACGGCGAACATTTCGGCTCGCTTGCCCAGGGTGGTGGGATCGCGGCCGGAGTCGTGTGCACCCTGGTTGAAGGCGGCCACCAGCTTTTGGTCTTTGACACCGCTGGCTTCGGTGATCCAACCGTCTCCGTACTGCCCGGCCAGGTGTGCGCTTTTGGGTCCGCCCGCGGCCACGAAGATCGGCGGCGGCGCCGGCGGCACGTCGTAGAGCTTGAGTTGGTTGGTCTGAAAGTATCGTCCTTGGAACGAGATTCGCTGTCCGCTCCATAGCTGCCGGATGAGTTGGATGGCTTCGATCAACCGGTCGTGGCGCTCCAGGTACGGTCCGAACTGGGTGGTGGCCGCTTGCTCGTTGAGCCGCTCGCCCGTTCCGACGCCAAGGAAGACCCGGCCAGGGTAGAGCAGCGCCAGCGAGGAGAACGCCTGGGCGACTGTCGTCGGGTTGTAGCGGTAGATGGGGCATGTCACACCGGTGCCGAACGGGATGTGGGTGGTGTGCTGGCCCACCAACGCCAACGTGATCCAGGGGAACATCGAATGTCCCTCGTTGTCCTGCCAAGGCTGGAGGTGGTCGCTGACCCACAGGTAGCGGAAGCCGGCTTGCTCGGCCGCTTGGGCCTGGTCGACGAGCTGTGCTGTGGTGAATTGCTCGTGTCCGAGCACTAAGCCCACACCCGGTCCCGACGGCGGCGGCGGAGCGGCCGGTGTGGATGGCGAGCCGGCGGGCTGCCTGGAGCCGCTGCAGGCAGCTGCCAGTCCGGCGGCGCCCACCACGCTTGCTCCCGCCGCGAGTTGCCCGAACGAGCGCCGTGATATTCCTCTCATGCGCCCGGGATTACCCGGAATCCGGCATGGCGTCAACGGCGGCGGTCGTTCGAGCGTCATTAACCAGCCGAGGTCATGCTCGGACACCGGTGCCCCCACTAGGACTCGAACCTAGGACCTGCGGATTAAAAGTCCGTAGCTCTACCAACTGAGCTATAGGGGCGCGAGGCATAAGGATACTGGGTGCTCGGCGGCGTGCGTTTGAGGATTCGGTCCATGGTGACCTAAGCTGACGTGGCTCGAACGTAACCTTGTTGTGAGTACCCCGGAGAGATTCGGTTCTGGCCCCCTTCGTCTAGCGGCCTAGGACGCCGCCCTTTCAAGGCGGTAGCGCGGGTTCGAATCCCGTAGGGGGTACGCGACGCGGCGACGCGGAGCAAGCAGTACAAGCGAGGCCCTGTGGCGCAGTTGGTTAGCGCGCCGCCCTGTCACGGCGGAGGTCGCGGGTTCGAGTCCCGTCAGGGTCGCCGTCGAGGCACACGATGCCTTCCGGCCAGGTAGCTCAGTCGGTATGAGCGTCCGCCTGAAAAGCGGAAGGTCGCCGGTTCGATCCCGGCCCTGGCCACCAAGATTAGTGCAGTTCAACTGCTATTTTTGCTCCGTCGTCGAACCGCGCATCTTCGAATCGGCCTTGGCGATGGGGCCAATATGGGGCCAAAACGAGGCGCCGCCATTGGCCCGTCTTCTCATGTGCTCTGACTTAGGTCGTCGAGGGAGTCGAGTGCGGCCGCGATGTTGTCGAGCTCGTCATCGAAGAGATCTGCGTATGTGTGGGCAGTGACCGTAATGGACGCGTGCCCCATAGCTTTCTGCAACAGCCGAAGGTCGGCGCCGGCCCGGCGGGATAGCGAGGCGTAGGTGTGGCGGAGATCGTGCACCCGCATCTTGTCGCGGCCGATTTTCGTGATCGCCGCTTTCCAGTTGACCGACCGCTTCCAGTTCTCTAAACCCAACCGCGACCCTCGCGGGGAGGTAATGGCCGGAGCGCCCGGCGTGCGGTTGTCGAGTCGTGCCTTCAGCGCAGGAACCAGACGTTCCGGAATCGGCACCGAGCGCCGACCCGCGTCAGATTTCGGATTACCCTCGACGAGTCTGCCTCCGACTTGGGTGATAGAGCGGCGAACCCGAATGCGCCTGGCCTCGACCTCGACATCTTCTACGTTCAGTCCGGTCAGCTCGCCGAACCTCAAGCCGGAGTAGGCGAGGATCAGCACGACGTCGCCTTGAGTCCCACAGGCGTCCGCTAGATCGGCGACTTCTCTTGCGGTTAGGTAGGTATGCGTGGTTCGCCGCATCGGCGGGAACTTGGTTCGTGTTGCCGGGTTCTTCGCTATGAGCCGGCCGTCGTCGATGGCGTAGTCGAGCGACATCTTGAGAACCGTATGTGTCCATCGGACAGTCCGCGGGCTGAGCCCTGACGCCGACATCTCATTTACCCACCGCTGAATGGACTCGTGGTCGATCTTTGCGATCGGCCAGTTGCCAAAGCGCGGCTGGATACGCAGTCTCCAGTTGTCTTCGTATCCGCGGCGGACTTTAGCGCTGAGGTCGGGGCGCGAAGTTAACCAGGATCGGTATACCGTTTCCAGCTCGGTCCTGCCGCCTCGTGGGTCGAGGGACTCGCCGGTGGCGCTGCTGGTGACCAGCTTGGCTTCGAATTGCTTGGCAGCTCGCTCGTTGCTGAACGTCTTCTTGCGCTTTGAACGGTCTGGCAGCCGCCATTGCACGTCATAGCGGACGCCGGCTTTGGTCTCTCGTCGCCGAATCGACATGGTCGCCTCCCCAGATCAGCTTATTTCCGGCGCGCAAGGTCATACCGGTTCTGCCGCAGCACGTTTAGCTCTGATAGGAGGCTAAGCCCACGGTCCGACAGAACCGCATCAGATTCGGGCCGATTCAATCCATTGGTCGACATCATTCCGGGCCCACCGCCGATGCCTGTTGCTGAGCCGGATGTGGTGTGGCCCCGGAGCCGGCATTCCGCGTTCTCGCTTGGCTGCCCAGTCGTGGAGCGTAGAGACGGGCACACCAGTGATGTCATGGACTTCTTCGGCCGTAAGCATCTCGCGACCGTCGGACAGGGATTTCGTCATGGCAGACTCACTGAGGTTGGAGGGTGATGAGGCCGAAGCCTCCGCTCTTCGTTGGGCGGTATCACACAACTGTAAGTAGATATCCACACCCTCTCGTGCACAATTTTCGGCCATACCTCCACCAGCCAGTCGACCTGGAGACGTGCGGCTTGTTGACGATGTCCGCCGTGATGAGCCAAAGCCGCTGTCCCACAAAGTCGCCCAGTTTGTCCAGCTGTTCCATCCGGTGTATCTGTTCGCGACGGCGCACCTGGTCCACACACCGCTGTCGACAGCACACACCTCGACCAACACCCTCATGCCCACCCCGCTACGCAACCCATCACCTCAATCCCGTAACCCCCTAAAATCACTGCATCCGTTGCACTTACACGACACCGTCCCACAACGTGTCACCTCTCATCCGCACCCAAATTTCTGCACGGCACATTTGCACAGCGTGCGAGAATGGTTGTGGCACAGCAGGTGCCACAACCTCGGTCACCGGAACCGGTGCGCCACAGTCACCGTGGGTGGGTGGATCAGGTGTTGACGATCTCCAAGCTCAAGCGGTGGTCGATCAACTACTACATCGACACCGCCGCGGCCGCCCAGACCGCCAGCCGTGATGTGGCGCGTGCGGGTGGCGGGTTGGGGGAGTACTACTGCGAGCACGAAACCCGCACGCCGACATGGTTGCTGGCCGGCGACACCCACACCGTCGCGAGGTTGGTGGGTCTGGCTGATGTTCAGCGCGCCGGGGGAGAGGCCGACGCCGAGCTGGTGGCCCGCTGGCTCGACGACGGCGTGACACCCAACGGTGCACACGGGCGCGCGTTCGGGCCGAGCAGTGTGCACGGCTTCGATCTGACGTTCTGCGCACCCAAGAGCGTGTCGCTTGTCCGGGCGCTTCGCGGCGATGACGTGCTCGCCAAGGCGATCGCCGACGCCCACACCACCGCGATGACCGA
>NZ_JBKQTQ010000065.1:0-9923 GCF_052143115.1 Mycobacterium sp. | reverse complement strand
CCTCGCTGGACGTGCTGTTCGCGGTGATCGTGATCGGCGTACTGACCGGCCGGCTGCGGCGCGCCTTCGGCGGCGCGGACCTCGACCAGCTACGCGAGCTGCGGGACTGATGACCGCACTGCTGCTCGCCCCGATGCTCGCCCCGGTCCTGGCGGCGATCGCCCACCTCGTGGCCGGGTGGCGCCGCGCCACCGTGACGCTGACTGTGGCCTCGGCGATCACGGTGCTGGCGTGCGGTGCTCTGCTCGGGTTGCGCGTCGGGTCCGGGCGGTATCTGGCGCTGGGCGGGCTGCTGCGCGCCGACGCGCTCACGGCCACCATGCTGATCGTCATCGGGGTGGTCGGCACCCTGGCCGCCTGGGCGGGCATCGGCTACGTCGAGGCCGAACTCGCCCACGGCCACACCGACACCCGCAGCGCACGGCTGTACGGGGTGCTCACGTCGGCGTTCCTGGCGGCGATGGTTCTTGCGGTGTGCGCCAACAACATTGGGGTGATCTGGGTCGCCATCGAGGCCACCACGATCGTCACCGCGTTTCTGGTGGGGCACCGCCGCACCCGGACCGCGTTGGAAGCGACGTGGAAATACGTGGTGATCTGCTCGGTGGGCATCGCGGTCGCCTTCCTCGGCACGGTGCTGCTGTACTTCGCCGCGCAGCACGCCGGCGCACCCGCCGCCCACGCGCTGGACCTCGACGTGCTCGCCGCGCATGCCAGCGGTCTGGACCCCGGGGTCGCCCGGCTGGCCGCTGGGCTGCTGTTGATCGGCTACGGCGCCAAGGCCGGCCTGTTCCCGTTTCACACCTGGCTGGCCGACGCGCACAGCCAGGCCCCGGCACCGGTGTCGGCGCTGATGAGCGGGGTGTTGCTGTCGGTGGCGTTCTCGGTGCTGATCCGGATCAAACCGATCATCGACACGGCCGCCGGCCCGACATTCCTGCGCTCGGGGCTGCTGGTGATCGGGTTGGCCACGCTGCTGATCGCCGCCTCGATGCTGACCGTCACGTCCGACGTCAAACGGATGCTCGCGTATTCGTCGATGGAGAACATGGGCCTGATCGCGATCACGGCCGCCGCGGGGACCACGCTGGCGATCGCCGCGCTGCTGCTGCACGTGCTCGCCCACGGGATCGGCAAAACGGTCTTGTTCCTGGCCGGCGGGCAGCTGCAGGTCGCCCACGGCTCCGCCGCCATCGCCGACCTTACCGGGGTCGTGCGGCACTCGCGGCTGGTCGGTGTGTCCTTCGCCGTGGGTCTGATCGTGCTGCTTGGCCTGCCCCCGTTCGCGATGTTCGCCAGCGAGCTGGCCATCGCCCGCTCGCTCGCCGACGCGCGGCTGGCCTGGGTCCTGGCCGCGGGAATGGTGCTGATCGCGATCGCATTCGCCGCGCTGGTCCGCAACGGCGGCCGCATCCTGCTGGGCGCCCCGACCGCGGCTGCGCCGTCGATCACCGTGCCGGTGACCGTGGCAGCGGCGCTGCTGGCGGGGATCGCCGGCTCGATCGCGCTGGGGGTTACCGCCGGCCCGCTGACCGGCCTGTTCACCACCGCCGCAAGCCAAGTCGGGGCGCTGCGATGAGATTCGACTGGGTGCGCCACCGGGTATCCGACGACGATTGCGCCGACCTCGCCGAAGACCTCCTCGCGCAGGGCTTCCGTCTGGCGCTGGCGGCCGCGCACGACGACGGTGACAGGATACGGATCGTCTATCTGTTCCTGGCGGGTTGGCCGGACCGCCGAATCGAGCTCGAAAGCTGTGTGCCCGCGGGCGATCCGGCGCTTCGGTCACTGGCGTATCTGTCGTTCCCGGCCGGCAGATTCGAGCGGGAAATGGCTGACCTGTACGGAATCCGCCCGATCGGTCATCCCAAACCGCGCCGGCTGGTGCGGCACGCTCACTGGCCCGAGGACTGGCATCCCATGCGCGTCGGCGCGGGCCCCGCACCGGAATTCGCGACCGCCGGCCATTTCCCGTTCGTTACCGTCGAAGGCCCCGGGGTGTATGAGATCCCGGTCGGCCCCGTGCACGCCGGTCTGATCGAACCCGGGCACTTCCGATTCTCCGTCGTCGGCGAAACCGTGCTGCGGCTCAAGGCGCGGCTGTGGTTCGCGCACCGCGGCCTGGAGAAACTCTTCGAGGGCCGCTTGGCGACCGGCGCTGTTGATCTCGCCGAACGCGTCAGCGGCGACACGTCGGCCGCGCACGCGCTCGCCCACAGCCTGGCGATCGAAGACGCGCTGGGCATCGAGCTGCCCGACGACGTGCATCGGATGCGGGCCCTGCTGGTCGAACTCGAACGGCTCTACAACCACGCCGCCGATCTCGGCGCCCTGGCCAACGACGTCGGCTTCGCCCTGGCCAACGCGCACACCCAGCGGATCCGCGAACAGCTGCTGCGGCTCAACGCCGCCGTTACCGGGCACCGGCTGCTGCGCGGCGCCATCCGCCCCGGCGCGGTCGTGCTGCACACTCTGCCCGACCCCGCAGCGCTGCGGTCCATCGCCACCGACCTCGCCGAGGTCGCCGAGCTCACCCTGCGCAACACCGTCGTGAACGACCGGTTCACCGGCACCGCCGTGCTTGGCCCCGACGACGCCCGCGCGCTGGGCTGCCTGGGATACGTCGCCCGCGCCAGCGGCATGCGCACCGACGCCCGACTCGAACACCCCACCACCGTACTGCCCGTCACCGAGATCACCGGGCCCGCCGGTGACGTGCTGGCCCGCTACACCGTGCGACGCGACGAGTTCGCCGCGTCCGCCGCGCTGGCCGGCTACCTCATCGAGTCACACACCGGCCCAACCGAATACAGCGCGCCAGCACCGCCGATCCACGGATCGGCCAGCGGCGTCGGCATCGTCGAGGGGTGGCGCGGCACCATCGTGCACCGCGTGGAAATCGGCGCCGACGCTGCCATCACCCGCGCCAAGATCGTCGACCCGTCCTGGTTCAACTGGCCCGCCCTGCCCGTCGCCATGACCGACACCATCGTCCCCGACTTCCCACTGGCCAACAAAAGCTTCAACCTGTCCTACGCCGGCAACGACCTGTGACCCGAACCGGCGCGGACACGAACAGACGCGCTGCGACAACACTTCGCGACCCCGGCCCGTTAACTTGCTGAAATGCGCAACTAGTAGAGTAGGGAAACACGCACCCCGTTGAGAATGCCCTGACATCGAAGGAGGCGCCGTGGTGGCCAAGTCGCGCCAGCCCCTGTATCAGATGAAGGCAGACTTCTTCAGAACGCTTGGCCATCCCGCTCGCATCCGAATACTCGAGCTGCTCAGCGATCGTGAATACGCGGTGTCGGAAATGCTGCCCGAGGTCGGCATCGAGCCCGCTAACCTGTCGCAACAGTTGTCTGTCCTGCGGCGCGCCGGTTTGGTGACGGCCCGGCGTGAAGGGCTGTCGGTGTCCTACACGCTGACCTCGCCACGGGTCGCCGAACTGCTGGCTGTGGCGCGGGCCATCCTCACCGGAGTGGTCGCCGGCCAGGCTGAACTCCTCGAAGACCTGCCCGCAGTGATCGGCGAGGCCATCGGCTGATGCGGGCCGAAACGACGGGGACGGCTCTCCTGTTACTACTTGCAAAATTTCTAAACTCAATACATCAGGTGGGTCGGAGTGCGGAGATGGATGCCGATGGTGACTAACAATCTCGCCAGCAACGGCGATGAACCGGCACCACCTGAGGGCGGCCCGGGATTCACCGGTGTCCATGTCGGCGTCATCGGGGTCGCCGCCACCGCGACGGTCGACCTGCCCTACCCGCCGCGGTCGTCGTGGCTGGCGACGCAGGACTACGTGGCACTGCTCAGCGACCGGACGCCGATGCACGCCGTGGCGCTGCCACTGGCGCGAGGCGACGTGGGCACGGTCGCGTCGGCCATCACCGGTCACCGGACACGGTTGTCGGCGGCGTTCGTCGTCGGCCTGGGCGCACCGGAGTCCGCGGCGGTGCAGCGCTGGGTCGCCGAAGCCGCAGGGCAGCTGGTCATCGCGGAGATCGACGTGGTGACCGCGGCACAGGCCGCCGCGGTGATGGCCATGTTGCGATCCCGAGGAGTGCAGCGCCAGCGAGCCCGAGTGGCGATGGCCGGCGCGGAGTCGGCGCCGCTGCTTGGGCCGATCCTGATCGCCTGCGGCATCGGCGACCTCACCAGTTGGCATCCGCGAGACGCCCAGCACTACCCGCTGAACCGACTGATGGAACACAACGACATCGTGATCTGTCCGAAGGCAGCCGCACCGATGCTGGTCGCCTGGGACCGGGCCGTGACGATTCCACACGACCCGTTCGACTTCGGCGCACTGGTCTTGCCCGGACTGCTCGGCGCGCTGTGCGGGCACGGCGTCACGGCACTGGACGTTCTGCATCTGGCCGCCGCCGCCCACGCGGTGGCCCTGGTCACCCCCACCCTGCATGTGCTGCCCGAACTGGATGACTCGCAGCTGGTCAGCACCATCGCCCACCACGTATCACAGACTCTCACCGACCAACACCGATAACACCCAAGGAGATTCGCATGACAACCACCGTGCCCGCACACGCCAGCGCCCCAACGACGAACTCCGCGGTCATCGACTGGGTTGAGTGCGTCGCTGCGCTCACCACACCCGAGCAGGTGGTGTGGTGCGACGGCAGCGACGACGAATGGCGGCGCCTGACAACACGTCTGGTGAACAAGGGCACCTTCGTGCGGCTGTCACGCAAGCCCAACTCGTTCTGGTGCGCATCGGACCCCGAGGACGTGGCCCGTGTCGAGGACCGCACCTTCATCTGCTCACGGCAGCAATCCGACGCCGGCCCCACCAACAACTGGATGGATCCCGTCGACATGAAAACCGAGATGACCGAGGAGTACCGCGGCGCGATGGCCGGGCGCACCATGTACGTGATCGCGTTCTGCATGGGGCCGTTGGATGCAGCCCAACCCAAGTACGGGGTGCAGGTCACCGATTCGGAATACGTGGCGGTCTGCATGCAGATCATGACCCGCTCGGGAACCGCGGTGTGGGACAAGCTCGATAAGGGAGCCGAATTCGTCAAGTGCCTGCACTCGGTCGGCGCGCCGCTGCAGCCAGGACAGCAAGATGTCCTGTGGCCGTGTGACCACACCAAATACATCTCCCACTTCCCCGAGGAACACACCATCTGGAGCTACGGCTCTGGCTACGGCGGCAACGCCCTGCTCGGCAAGAAATGCTTTGCGCTGCGCATCGCCTCCAAGATGGCCAAAGATGAGGGCTGGCTGGCCGAACACATGCTCATCGTGAAACTCACCTCCCCCGAGCAGCAGGTGTATTACATCGCCGCGGCGTTCCCGTCGTCCTGCGGTAAAACCAACCTGGCCATGCTTTCACCGACCCTGAAGGGGTGGACCGCCGAAACCATCGGCGACGACATCGCCTGGATGCGCTTCGGCGAAGACGGCCGCCTCTACGCCGTGAACCCCGAAGCCGGATTCTTCGGCGTCGCCCCCGGCACCGGTGGGCACACCAACCCGAACGCGATGGCCACCATCGAACGCGGCAACTCCATCTTCACCAACGTCGCGCTCACCGACGAGGGAGACGTCTGGTGGGAAGGGATGACCAGTTCGCCGCCCGCCCACTTGACCGACTGGCGGCGGCGGGACTGGACCCCGACCGCCGGTGACCCTGCGGCACACCCGAACTCGCGGTACTGCACCCCGATCGCGCAATGCCCGACCGTCGCCCCTGAATGGAATGACCCGGCCGGGGTTCCGATTTCGGCGATCTTCTTCGGCGGTCGCCGCGCAACCACCATCCCCTTGGTCACCGAGTCCCTGAGCTGGCAGCACGGGGTATTCCTCGCCTCCACGCTGTCTTCGGAAACCACCGCCGCGGCCACCGGCACAGTCGGGGTGGTCCGCCGCGACCCGATGGCGATGCTGCCGTTCCTGGGCTACCACGTCGGCGACTACTTCGCCCACTGGCTCGACATCGGCACCAAGGCGGACCGCCACCGGCTGCCAAAGATCTTCTGCGTCAACTTGTTCCGCCGCGGCGACGACGACGAATTCCTCTGGCCCGGGTTTGGGGAGAACTGCCGGATCCTCAAATGGGCTCTGCAGCGCATCGACGGCCGAGCAACGGCCAACCCGACACCGATCGGAAACGTGCCGCGCATCGCCGACCTCGACCTGACCGGGCTAAGGTTCGATCGGGCCAAAATCGCCGCCGCACTGAACTTCTCCCCCGAGGAGTGGCTCGCCGAGACCAGCCTGATCGACGAGTGGTACGCGACCATCGGTACCAACACCATTCCCGATGCACTACGCGCAGAACTGGCCGCCCTCAAGCAGCACCTGTCGTGGTGCTGTTGGGGATGAACCTAGTGTGGGTCATAGATGACATCCATGTCGGCAGATCCTACGAAGTGCAGCTCGTAGTCGCGGTCGCCCTCGCCGCTGTCGTTGTATACATGTTCATGTACAACCGACGAAAAGCGTAGTCGGCATAGAAACCGTCGACATGCCTTGTTAGCTCACATCGCCCGGCCCGCCGCCCGAGGATTCGCCACAGTGACGTTTCACCACGGTGTGCCTGGAGATGGCGCACACGGAGATTACAAGGCTTGTCTCAATCCGCTTTCTGTCACATCGTCAACTTGTCTGTTGCATCGAGCCGAAGGTTTACACAGTTATGGTTGCCGAAACCGACCTTAGCTCGGTCGAATACGAGAACCTGACCCTGCCGCGACGGCGGTTGTTTTCGGTTCGGATCGGCCCACCACGACCACGTTCTCGCCGCTTCGGCTCAGTCTGGCTGCAGCAGCGGCGCCGATGCCATCACTGGCGCCGGTAATGATGACCGTCCGCCCCGCCATTGGTGTCCTTTCCGAGCCGCGCCGTCACAGGGCCGCAGCGACCGTCGCCATAAAAACCGCCGCAGCAATGGTTGTTGCGACGCCACCGTCACGTCTACCCTGGCAAACTTCACCGACCAGTGTCGCCTGGGGGGTCCGACGTGGCAGGGACCTTCTCGAAGCGGTGGCGGGATACCCCGTGCGATCGCGGGCGCAAGCCCGTATCCTTCGACCGTTGCATTCTGGCCTCATGTCTTCAACCTATATGGCAGTTAGCTGAATTTATATGGCAGTTAGCTGAATTCGATTGCAGTCAGCTCTCGGGTTGCGGTCTCAAGCTCGTCAAGCGCAGTCGTGAGCAGCCTGCGCAGCTCATCGAACTTCTCGTATCCGTCCCCCCACTCGACTGTGCGGCGGTAGGCGCGGCGACATAGGCTCCGGATATGGATCGCGACAGATTGCGACGCCCGCTGCATGCCACAACACTGCGGCAGGAGGTGGCGGGCCCGGGGCGGCCATGGCGTTATGTCGAGGTGGTCGACGAGACCGGATCCACCAACTCGGATCTACTCGCGCGTGCGACTGCCGGTGAAGACATCGACCGGATGGTTTTGATCGCAGAACACCAGACCGCCGGACATGGGCGCATGGGCCGGAGTTGGTCCGCGGCCCCGCGGGCACAGATCACGCTGTCGGTGGGCGTGCGGGCCGCGGACGTACCGGTTGACCACTGGGGCTGGCTACCGCTTGCCGCTGGCGTGGCGGTGGTCGACACCGTGGCGGCCGAGGCCGGCGTCCATGCCGGTCTGAAGTGGCCCAACGACGTGATGGTCGGCGACCGCAAGCTGGCTGGCATCTTCTCGGAGGTGGCTGCTCCGAAGACGTTGGTCGTCATCGGGATTGGGCTCAATGTCACGTTGAGCGCCGAAGAAGCGG
This sequence comes from Mycobacterium sp., assembly GCF_052143115.1. Classification (GTDB taxonomy): domain Bacteria; phylum Actinomycetota; class Actinomycetes; order Mycobacteriales; family Mycobacteriaceae; genus Mycobacterium. The sequence continues at coordinate 2,151 of NZ_JBKQTQ010000065.1, read as the reverse complement.
GCGATCCGGTGGCGGTGTCGCTGCTCGACGTCGGCGTGGCGGCACCCGATCGGGATCGGCTGGTGCGCCGGTTGCTGTCCGAGCTTGGTACGCGCATCATCAACTGGCGCCTAGCGGGCGGCCTCGACGAAAAGTTGATCGCCGACTACCGCGCCCGCAGCGTGACGATCGGATCCGAAGTTCGTGCGGTGCTGCCCGGGGACCGCAAACTCGTCGGCGCGGCGCGCGCGATCGATGGGGAGGGCCGGCTCGTCGTGGACTGCGACGGCGAGTCCGTCGCGGTGTCGGCGGGCGACATCGTCCATCTGCGTCCCCTTGACAACAAGTCCGGCACTCAATGACCGGTAACAAATCGACGGCACCGAAGTCGCACCAGTGTTTGGTGGTACATAAACAGTCGACAAGAAAAAGCCGCAACCGCGAACATCTCCGCCAAAACAATCGCGCCAAAACCAGATTGGGGTTAATGTCCCGCAGCGTCTGCTTGGTTAAGCCATGTTCAGCTTTGGCGCCGAATCAAGACGCGCCGGCCCCAGCAGCGTCGCCACTCATGTCGGCAGTTCGTTTCGCAGCACCTTGCCGGTGGGATTGCGCGGGATCTCGGCGACGACGATGACGTCCCGCGGTTGTTCGAAACGAGACACCTGGTCCTTCAAGTACTCCCGCAGTTTTGCTTCATCGATGTCGGCGCCCGGGCGGGGGACGACGAACGCAACGAGCCGCTGGCCGAAGTCCTCATCCGGGACACCGATCACCGCGTGGTCGGCCACGTCGGGATGTTCGCCGAGCGCGTTCTCAACCGCGCTGGGGTAGACGTTCTCTCCGCCGGAGACGATCATGTCGTCTTCGCGGCCGACGATGAACAGCCGCCCCGCCTCGTCGAAGTAGCCCATGTCCCCGGTGTCCGTCATCCTGGCGACCACATCCTTGCCACCGCCGCCGGTGTAGCCGTCGAACCTCAGGCCACCACCCACGAACACCCGCCCGGTGACGTGCGGCCCGACGGGACTGTCGTTCTCGTCGAAAATTTCGACCGGACAGCCGGCAACCGGCCAGCCAACCGTTTCCGGTGCCTCCCGTAGATCGGCGGGCGTGGCAAACGACCCGATCGCGACCTCCGAGGAGCCGTAGCCGTTGTAGAGGATCTCGCCGTAGGCGTCCATGAACCGCTGCGCCAGGCTCGGATCCAGGCGTGCCCCGGCGGAGATCACCACGCGCAGCGACGGAACCCGGTTTCGCGCCCGCACCTCGTCCGAAAGGTCAAGAATCCGGGCGAGCATGACCGGGACCGCGGCGAGCGCATGCGCGCGATGCAACGACGCCTGCGCAAGCGTTGCTTCGGCGTCGAACCGGCGTCTCGTCAGCAGCGTGCCGCCGAGTATAACCGTGAGCAACAGCATCCCGAACCCGAACGCGTGAAACATGGGCACCGGCACGGCAATTCGGCTTCCAGCACGCAGCCCGATGCGGTCGAGGAACACGACTCCAACACCCAGTGCCGGGGTGATACTGGGTGTGCGCGGCACACCCTTGGGAGGGCATCGTGGTTTTGCGCTGGACCGCTAGCCCGCTTCATAGGGCCGAAAGTCACAAAACGTTGGGGCAAGTGTCTTCACAGATGTGGGGAATGGCTGTGCATGGATAGCTGTCATGTTTCGTATTTGACCTTCGGCAGCAGTGTAGACCCTGGGTGCCCGCTGACGTCGTACGCCTTCTCACCTATGCCAATGCGGGGCAGGATGATCCGAAGGGTCGAGCAAAGGTGAGCCTACCCCCATCTCGCACAGTGGATCGGCATGCCGGGATGGTCATTGGGAAGGCCATATGGCTGCGGAGCGTGGCAGGAAGCTGGTAGCAGCCCCCAAACACCAAGGCGCACAACCCCATCCCCAACCACCCTGCGGGTACACCAGCAGCCGGGGAGGCACGCCGACCGTGCTCACGACCAACTTCGGCGCGTCAGGCACCAACGGGCATCATTGGTGACTTTGGCCTCTAAAGAAGGATATTCGCGCAGGAGACGATGACACGACGAGAGCAGACCCCATCTCAGTTCAGGAAGAGATCGTGATCGAGCTACTTAAGGGCTTTCCCGACAACGTGGCTGCCTTCGCTTCCCTCTAGTTTGGCGCTGAACGAGTACTTTCTACC
>NZ_JBKQTQ010000064.1:0-2801 GCF_052143115.1 Mycobacterium sp. | reverse complement strand
CGCGTGACATTGTCTTCGTATCTAACCCGTTCACAAATTGTGAGGTGTTTCTCGAGCTGCCGTATATCCAAGGCTGGTTCGAGGCGATGACATCGCTTGGTCGACTCGTCTTCTTCGACCTGCCGGGCACGGGGGTATCCGATCCCACTGCACCGACCTTGGAGCTACAGGCCGACAGCATCACTTCGGTGCTTGACGATCTCGGAAGCAGCGAAGCGGTCCTCGTCGCGGTCGACGGCGCGTTCCCCCAAGTGGCGCTTTTCGCGGCAACACATCCATCCCGCACAACCGCGCTGGTCGTCCTCGAGGGCTACGCGGATCCGCTTGCTGAACGCACAACAGGAGCAGCCCTCGAGGAATCTGTCGCTGCCTATGTCACCATGTGGGGTACGGGCGAGTTCGCGCATCTCGCGAATCCGGACATGCCCTGGAACGAGGAAATTCGGGCAGCCTGGGCACGGCACGAACGTCTGGCGGCAAGCCCAGCGACCCTCGCCCTCATGGTGAGTCGGATGGCCGAGTTGAACGTGCGACCTCTGCTTCCGACAATCCGCGTGCCCACCCTCGTTGTCCACCACACCGATGACCAGGTGATCCCGCCCGAGTTGGGTAAGTACATCGCTAATCACATCTCGGGCGCAAAGTACGTCGAGCTGCCGGGGCGCAACCTGTATCACTTCGTTGAACCGTGGCGCGAGTCGTTCCAGGAGATCGCCGAGTTCCTTACTGGCCAGCAGGCAGAGGTGGCTGATGATCGGGTTCTTGCCACGGTTTTGTTCACCGACATCGTGGACTCAACGCGCCGCGCGGCGGAGATGGGTGACCGTGACTGGCATGCCTTGCTCGATGCGCACGACGCCGTCGTTCGGTCGCAGCTGTCTCGCTTTCGGGGCCGCGAGGTGAACACCTCGGGCGATGGCTTCCTCGCGATGTTCGACGGCCCGCAGCGGGCGATCCGCTGCGCCATGGCGATTCGCGACGCGGTGCAGACGCTCGGCATCGAGGTGCGGGCCGGGTTGCACACCGGCGAGTGCGAGGTCCGAGGTGACGACATCGGCGGGATCGCCGTGCACATCGGTGCGCGCGTGAGCGCACTGGCAGGAGCAAACGACGTGCTGGTGTCCAGCACGCTGCGCGACCTCGTGATCGGGTCAGGACTCGAGTTCGAGGAGCGCGGCGCTCACGCACTCAAGGGTGTGCCCGGCGAATGGCATCTCTTCGCCGTCGCCTCTGCGTAGCGGTGGCTTTTCGGCGACCGTCGTAGGCATCGCCGCAGGTCAACATGCCCCGGCCGCCTAGAGTTTCATGTCGGCACACCACAGCGACTTCATGCTTACGACAACTCAGCGAAAGCAGATGCAATTTCGTCAGTGAGCGACTGCAGATCGTAGTAATCACGGTAGCGCTTGATCTTGCCCTCACCGTCCACCTCGAATACTCCGACCACCTCCATGTCGAACCATTTTCCTTGCATCTCGAAAGAGTCGACCCTCTCGGCGATCACGGTTGCGCCATCGGCAACCAGAGTTTTTATGTCGACGACAACACTTGGAGAAACCTGCACCATCGATTCAAATTCGGCCCTGATCGCATCGATGCCGCTGTAAGTGCCACGTGGCCCGTCAATATAGACAGCGTCAGCGCTGAAGAATCCGGCTAGCTCGTCAACGTTCGGCTCACGCACCGCCGCAAAGAATTGCCTTACGACCGACTCTGGGGAACCGCTCATGAGCGTGAACCTTTCTCCATGCGTGCGAGAGCCAACGGAAGGGAGCCTACATTTTCTTCTGTCTTCGTCTTGGGAGAATTTGTGAGGCGAGACTCGGTTCAGGACTCGAGTTCGAGGACCGCGCGGCGCTCATTAGATCAAGGGCGTGCCCGGCGAATGGCATCTCTTCGCCGTCGCCTCTCCGTAGCGGTGGGTTCGGCGAAGTCACGCAGAGAGCGGCGCAGCCTCGTTGAGATACCGGTACGCCGTGGCGCGTGAGACTCCCAACATTTTCGCGATGTCGGTGGCCGTGATGCCCTTCTCCCTAAGCTGACGGGCTTTGGCGGCATCGGCGTCGTCGATCTTGCGCGGCCGTCCACCCTTGCGCCCGTTGGCTGCGGCAGCGGCCAGCCCGGCACGGGTGCGCTCGATCATCGTGTCGCGTTCGAGTTGGGCGAAGGCCGCCATGATGGTCAGCATCGCCTTGCCCATCGGCCCGTCGGTGTGTAGACCTTCGGTGAGGCTGCGGAATCCGATCCCTCGGGACGTCAGATCGTGGACCACCGCGAGAACGTGTTGGGTGTTGCGTCCGAGGCGGTCGAGCTTCCAGACGGTGAGCACGTCACCCTCGCGGAGATGGTCCAGGCAGGCATCGAGATGGGGTCGGGACGCAGTCGAGCCGCTCACGCCATAGTCGGTCCAGATGCGCGTCGCCCCGGCTTCCTGAAGCGCGTCGAGCTGAAGCTGCGGATTCTGGTCGACCGTCGACACCCTCGCGTATCCAATGATGGCCAACCGCTGCTCCCTGTCTCATAATCCCGTCAAACTCTTGGTTTCGATACTACCGGTTATGAGACTGGTTTTCAAGACAGCCGATCGCGCCGTTGAGCCTGGAAGCGGGCGTGCTAACGAACGAGCCTTCGCTGTCTCATCAACCCATCGTTTTCGAGACAGGCGGATTCGCAGTGGAACCGGCGGCGGATCGAGGGTTCCGGATCTGGCCGCCGACAGTGCCGACGGTGTCTCATTCGGGTCTATTCCGAGACAGCGTTCAGCTCTGCTCGGGCCTGGTCGATTTGGTCGTAGGCGTAGG
>NZ_JBKQTQ010000063.1:0-14868 GCF_052143115.1 Mycobacterium sp. | reverse complement strand
ACCCGTTGGCCGGATCGCGGCCGCGATATCGCGCATGCTGGCCGGCCAGCGGTGACACGATAGTGACGTGAACGACAGTGGGCTGGCCGCGTGAGATGACGGCGGCAGCCCTGGTGTGCGGGTCGTGCGGTACCGCGCTGCCGCCGAACTCGAAGTTCTGTAACGAGTGCGGTGTGGCGGTTGCGACTGCGACGACGCCGGCCGAGTACAAGCAGGTGACGGTGTTGTTTGCCGATGTGGTGGGGTCGATGGGCATCGCGGCCGCGGTGGATTTGGAGCGGTTGCGCGAGATCATGACCGAGCTGGTCGACTGCTGCACCAAGGTGGTGCAGCGCTACGGCGGCGGGACCGTGGAGTACACCGGCGACGGCGTGATGGCGATCTTCGGCGCCCCGATAGCGTTGGAGGATCACGCTTTTCGGGCGTGCCTGGCCGCGCTGGCCATCCAGCAGGAGGCGAACCGGTTGGCCGCGGAGGTGCAACGCCGCGATGGTGTGGTGCTGCGGTTGCGGGTGGGCCTGAATTCGGGCCGGGTGATCGCCGGTGAGATCGGTTCGGGGGCCTTGGGGTACGCCGCGACCGGCGAGCCGGTCGGGTTTGCGCAGCGGATGGAATCGGTGGCACCGCCGGGTGGGGTGATGCTGTCGGAGTCGACCGCGCGGCTGGTCGAGCACATCGTGACACTGGGTGAACCGGAGTGGGTACGCATCAAGGGGGCCGACGAGCCGGTGCGCGCGCGTCGGCTGGTGGCGATCAGCCCACGGGATGGGCTGGTCGGGCGCGCCGAGGCGAGCCTGGTCGGACGGCAATGGGAGATGGCGGCCCTCGACGCCTTTGTGGACCGCACGATCGGTGGCCGCGGTGCTGTGGTGGGTGTGGTGGGACCGCCGGGCATCGGCAAGAGCCGCACGGCGCGGGAGACGGCGGCCTTGGCGGCCGGTCGCGGGGTCGAGGTGTTTTGGGCCTTCTGCGAATCCCACGCCGGTGACATTTCCTTCGGTGTGGTGGCCCAGCTGCTGCGGGTGGGCACCCGCGTGGCCGATCTCGACGGCCAAGCCGCCCGCGCCCGGGTGCGGGAACAAGTCCCGGATGCCGACCCGCAGGATCTGCTGCTGCTGGAGGATTTGCTCGGCATCGCCGACCCGGAGGTGGCGCTGCCCCAGATCGACCCGGATGCGCGGCGGCGCCGGTTGACCGCACTGATCAACGCCGCGTCGGTGGCGCGCAGCGCACCGGCGCTGTTCATCATCGAGGATGCCCAGTGGATCGATGCGGTCAGCGAGTCGATGCTGGCCGATTTCCTGTCCGTCATTCCGCAAACCCCGTCGATGGTGCTGATCACCGCCCGCCCCGAGTACCAGGGGGCGTTGACGCGGGTGCCCGGCTCGCAGACGATCGCGCTTGCCCCGCTGGGTGATGCGGACACCGCGGCGCTGATGGGTGAGCTGCTGGGGTCGGATCCCTCGGTCGGCGAGCTGGCGGCGGCCCTGGCCGAGCGGGCCGCCGGGAATCCGTTTTTCGCCGAGGAGATGGTGCGCGAGTTGGCCCAGCGCGGGGTGTTGGCCGGTGAGCGTGGTGGCTACGTGCGCCGGGTCGATGTCGCCGAGGTGAGCGTGCCGGCCACGGTGCAGGCGGCCATCGAGGCGCGCATCGACCGGCTGAACACCCCGGCCAAGCGGACGTTGAACGCGGCGTCGGTGATCGGAGCCCGCTTCGGGGCGCAGCTGCTGGCTGCGCTGGGGATCGATGCGGTGGTCGACGAGCCGCTGGGCGCGGAGCTGATCGATCAGGTGCGGTTCACCCCAACCGCCGAGTACGCCTTCCGCCACCCGCTGATCCGCGCGGTGGCCTACGAATCACAGCTCAAATCGGATCGCGCCGAGCTGCACCGGCGCGTCGCGGCCGCCATCGAATCACGTGACCCGGCAGCGGCCGAGCAGAACGCGGCCTTGATTGCCGAACACCTGGAAGCCGCGGGCGATCTGCACGCCGCCTACGGCTGGCACATGCGCGCCGCTACGTGGGCCACCTACCGCGACATCGCCGCGGCGCGACTGAGTTGGGGGCGTGCCCAGAAGATCGCCGACGCCCTACCCGCCGATGACCCGAACCGAGCGGCCATGTGCATCGCCCCGCGCACCATGTTGTGCGCGACCGCCTGGCGCGTCCATGAGCAGGTGTCCGACGCCCGCTTCGAGGAATTGCGGCAGTTGTGCGCCGCCGCCGGGGACAAGGCGTCACTGGCGATCGGGATGGTGAGCCTGGTGGCAGCTCGCGCGTGGCAGGACCGGGCGGGCGAGGCGTCGCGGCTGGCATCCGAGGCGATGGCCCTCGTCGAGTCCGTCGGCGATCCGACCCTCACGGTGGGGCTGTCCGCCTCGCCCATCTACGCCAAGATTGAAAGCGGGGAGTGGTCTGACGTGGTGCGCTGGTCACAGCAGGTTATCGACCTGGCCGACGGTGATCCGTCTAAAGGCAACTTCATGTTCGGGTCGCCGTTGGCGGTCGCCTTTACGACGCGGGGTGTGGCCCGGTATTTTCTCGGTCGTCCCGGATGGCGCGACGACCTGCGGCACGGCCTGGCCATGGCCCGCAGCGCCGACGCCGTGTCCTACGCCATGGCCGTGACCTACGTCTACGGCGCGGGGATACCGTTTGGCGTGCTGAGGCCCGACGATTCCGCGGTGCGCGAGAGCGAGGATGCCCTACGGATGGCCGAACGATCCGGTGATGACATGGCGTTGTCGAACGCCCGGCTGACGCTGGGTTTTGCGCTGGTGCACCGCCCAACGGCCGCGGAGTGTGACCGCGGACAGCAGCTGCTGGCCGAGGTCAGCGAAGTGATGGTGCGCCGGGGGCACAACCTGGTGGAGTTACCGATCGTCGAGGTGTACTTGGCGCGGGAGCGGGCTCGGCGTGGAGATCGCGATGAGGCGATTCCGCTCATGCGCGCCGCCGTCGACCATCTGTTCCAGGAGGGACAGCTGCATGCGGGGGGCGTTCCGGCGACGTGTGTTCTGGTGGAGACACTGCTGGACCGCGGGGCCGAGGGTGACGTGGCCGAAGCCGAGGCCGCAATCGAGCGGTTAGCGGCCGCGCCAGCCGATGAGGGTCTGGTGATACGCGACATCTGGCTGTTGCGGCTGCGGGCACTGCTAGCGCGGGCGCACGGCGATGAGGCCGCCTACCGAGACGATCGGGAGCGCTACCGCGCCATGGCCACCGAGCTGGGCTTCGAGGGGCATATCGCGTGGGCCGAGGCGATGCCATGACGGGGGCTGGGCTTGGTGTATGGGCCGTGCGGAACTGAGCTTCCGCCAAACGCCAAGTCTTACAACGAGAGCGCGGTGCCCGAGCTACCGGGTCCGGTGGACCGACTCGCCGCCGCACCTTACAGCGGCTCTACCTGATTTCTCGTTACCGTGCGGCAGCAAGCTCCTCAGAACGCCGGTGCTGCGAGGCCCGAGATTTGGCAGACGCTCTGCGGGAAACGGGCAGCGGTGTAGCTGATGTACGAATACACCTGCAAAATGACTGTAAGCGTCTGGGCCTTCGTTTCCGGCATGACCCTGGCGCGGATACCCGATTCGAAGAGCACCAAATCCGACGCCCTCATCACGAAAATGGGGTCCTCGTTGTTACCGGTGCCCAAATTCACGGGCAGGTTGGGATCGGTCACGATTGGCAGGCCGTGCATGCGCCCGACCACCTGCTGGGAGTCGACGTCGGTGAGGATACCGGCGGCGTTCATCGGGGCGTTGTCAACCGGCAGGAACAGCGGGCGCTGCTGCTGATCGAGCAGGGACAGGAACCAGCCCCAGCGTCTCGGGTGCATCACGATCACGTCAGGCGGCAAAAACCGCGTCGTGTGGATAGTTTGCACCGCGTTGGCAAGCGCCGAATACACACCCTTGATATCAACCGATGTGGCGGCGATGGTCGAAATGTTCGGTGTATTAATCGTTCCCAGAACTTCGCCGTTGGTACCCGAGCCCTGGATAACCTGATGGTCGGTGGTCGCGGCGTGGGACGTCACCAAATCCCGAAACACCACATCATCGAACGCGATCGGCGACTGGTCGATCAGCTGGATAGCCAAACCTTCCTGTCCCGCAATGGTTCTCACGGGCGCGTTGACGAACGTGTCGGTCAGGTCGACTTGCGTGACCGGCGTGTTGTCGGCGGTCTGGATCGCCGTGGCCGTACCGGTCAGCAGCTTCGGGATGTTAATCGAATCGGTGTCACCGGGCAACGGCTGGCGCTGGCAGACATTCGCGAAAGCCCTTCCGGGCCTTGCCACCTCGATGTACTGCATCATGAGCCAGGCGGGTGGGACGGCGTAGCCGCCGGAGCCGTCGACCCGGTCCAGATCCCTGAACTCAGTGTACTCGTCGCTGGTGGCGACCTCGTGCGCGTGGCGCATCAGCCGGTCGCGTGAGCTGCCGTCGTCGTCGCGGTTGAGTTGCAGCCGGATCAGGTCGCGCACGTACGAGTGCTTGTTGTCGCCGCGCCGGTAGGTCAGCGGCTCAAAGGTCACGTGAGTGGACACGGTGTTCTTCCTTGTCTGTGTCTGGGCAGCGCGGGCCAGGTTGGTGGGGACGCGGCCCATGCGGGCGGCCTCGGCGCGCTGACTGTCGATGCGGTACTCCAGGTCCGCGAGGTCGGTCTGCATAGCGCGGAATTTGGCGTCTCGGGCGTCGTTGTGAACAGGAACGTCACGACACCCGAAGGAGCGGGCACCTCTTCAGAATGTCACAACGAACCCCGTTCCACCTTGAACATCACAGGACGACCCAGACAACAGATCACGGGATCCACGAACCTGGTCCGCAGTCAGTCCGCAGCAGTTTCGACGACCGTCTTCCCCACCCAACTTTTCCAACGCTGTGACATGGGATTTTCCGTCGCAGCCAACGCTCTCTACCGTCCCAAACGCCCACGTTGACTCGTTCGCATCGAGTAGGTCGCGGAGCCGATCGCGTTGCTTCCCGTCATTAAGCGTGAACGTGCAGCCAGTACGCAGCCAGTACGCAGCATGACTAGGGGCGGCTTCCGGCAATCAATAGAGCCAACGCCCTGACCTGCTGGTTCCTGGCGCTACCAACACAGCTAACCGATACAATCGTCCTGCACGTAGTACGCGCTCTACTACGACGTATAGGCGGGTTAACCCGCTGACCAGGGCAGACGGCCCTAGACCCGCCGTTCCGCCCGCAGGAACATCACTAGACGACGCCAGGCAACTTCTGCAACGGCGCGACGTGGATACTTTCTGCCACAGAGCGGCTAACGGGTCCGTCTCACAACTAAAGAATTGAGACCACTTCGGTGGGATGGGTTGTGTTACAGAAAACGCCAGTTGGTGGTGTCTCAGAAGTTGACTCAAAACAGCTGTCTCATATTGACATGTTCTGAGACTTTTGAGACAATCTCCATATGGCTATCGACACCGCTCCCGGCGCGACCGGCACCCAACTCGGATACGCCCGAGTCAGCACCGGACACCAGTCTCTCGACCAGCAAGTCGATGCACTCACGGGTGCGGGCGTTGAGACGGCCCGCGTCTATAGCGACAAGCTGTCGGGCATGTCTACGCGGGAGCAGCGTCCCGGCCTCGCCGCACTCCTGGACTATGCACGCGAGGGCGACGCCATCGTCGTGGTTGGCATTGACCGGCTGGGCCGCGACGCTGCTGAGGTGATGACGACCATCCGCGAGCTTGGTGAGCGGGGGATCGTGCTGCGGTCGCTGCGCGAGGGGATCGACACGTCGAACGCGACGGGCCGGATGGTGGCCGGGGTGCTGGCCAGTCTGGCCGAGCTTGAGTTGGAACTCGGTCGGGAACGTCGCACCGCCGCCCGTGAGGCACGACGGGCACGCGGGCAATCCATTGGTCGGCCCAAGTCATTAGACGAGTCGAAAGCTGCCCTGGCGCAGCGGATGCACGCCAGCGGTGAATCGGCGAGCACGATTGCGGCAACGCTTGGGGTCAGCCGTGCCACTGTTTACCGTGTATTGGCAGAACAGCCCGGCTGACCTCCATGCACGCACGAGAGCGTTAGCAATAGGGGGCGTTGCCGCTGCCGCTGCTGGAGCCGACTCAAGGCTGTTTGAAGGTGACGCCAACGTTGGCGGAATGCTTGGCCTGTCAGAGCTTGTTTCTCAGCGGTCAGGCAGTGAATCTTTTGGCAGCGACGCACGCAACTTCTCGAGTGCGTGTGCCGATGTGCTGTTGGGCGGTGCGTGCAAGGTGATGATGTATTGGCCGGGAGACTGGGTGAGGTCGAGCTGCGTGCGGGTGAGGTATAGATCGCCGACATCTGGATGGCGCATGTGGCTGATCCCCTTGGGGTATCCCACGTCGGCCTGTTCCCAGAGCTGCTTGAATCGCTTGCTGGCACTGGACAGTTCGCTGATGAGTGCGCGCAGTCGAGGATCGTCGGGATAATCGGCGGAGCCTTGCCGCAGACCCCGAACGGCCAGGGCGGTCGCTTCGTCCCAGTCGGGATACACCTGCTCGGCCGCAGGATCGAGGAACCGCCAACGCGAGAGATTCTGTCCCACTTCAAATCCCGGACACAACGCGCGGGCGAGCGGGTTTGCGGCCAGCACGTCCTGATACCAGCTCACGACGACCGCGGGCATAGGAAACTGGTCGATCAGTTCGGCGATCGCCGCCGACACATGCTCGTGCGCCACGCTGTGTGGCCGGGAGGCCGGCCGAGCGAGCTGATGCAGGTGGGCGGTCGCTTTGGCGTCCATGCACAGTGCCCGGGCAATCGCATCGAGGACTTCCGCGGAGGGGTGTCGGTCGCGGCCCTGCTCCAGGCGCTGCAGATACTCGCTGCTGATGCCGGCCAACATGGCCAATTCGTCGCGGCGCAACCCCGCGAGCCGCCGTCGCGGCCCCGGCACCAGTCCCACCTCGGCGGGTGTCACCCGCGCGCGCCGTGCCCGCAGGTAATCGCCCAGGTGATTGGCCTTGCCCACGCGACTAAGCCTAAACGTCGCCCTGCCGCTACCAGCCCCAACGGGTTTACCCAGCCCTGGCTGCGGCTCGACACGATCGACAACAGGAGAGCACGTTCTGCGGTCCATTTACACACAAAGGAGAACCATCATCATGACCAGCACAGCATCAGACACGCCCAAGTCTGACCTGCTCGACACCGTTATTACCGCGTACGGCGACCTCGACCGCTGGCGCTCGCTCGACCGGCTGACCGCGAAGGTCTCCGCGGGCGGTGTGCTGTGGGGCCTCAAGGGCCAGCCCGGCATCCTCGATCACTACACGCTCACGCTAACCCCGAACCTGCAGTCCGCGACCCTGGCGCCGTTCGCGGCCCCCGACCTGCGCGCCACCTACACGCCCGAGCGCGTCGCCATCGAGACCGTGGACGGCCGGCTGGTCGAGGAGCGCACAAACCCGCGCGCCTCCTTCAGCGGGCACACCCTACAGACCCCGTGGGACCGGCTGCACGCGGCGTATTTCGCGGGCTACGCGATGTGGACCTACCTCACCGAGCCGTTCACCTTCGCCGAGCCGGGCTTCTGCACCGTCGAGCTCGAGCCATGGGAAGAGGATGGCGAGACCTGGCGCCGCCTGCAGGTGACCTTCCCCGAGCGCATCGCCACCCACAACCGCGTGCAGACCTACTACATCGACGCGCAGGGCCTGATCCGACGCCACGACTACCGCCCGGACGTGCTCGGCCCGGCCGAGACCGACTCGGCGCACTACGGCTGGGGCCACCAGGTTTTCGACGGGTTCGTCTTCGCGACGCATCGCCGCGTGTACCCCACCGATGAGAACGGCCGCAAGGTGGCCGAGCCGGTGATCATCTCCATCGACCTCGAGGACATCGCCCTGTCCTAGGGCGCACACCCTCACAAACCAAAGGGAGGCTTGGCATGTCGACGTATCGCGCTTTTCAGGTCACCGGGCAGCGGCAGTTTGAATTGGTGCAGCGCGAGCTGCTCGGGCCGCGGCCTGGTCATGTGCGGTTTCGGGTGCACAGTTGCGGCGTGTGCCACAGCGATGTGCTCGCCGTTGAGGGCTTGCGCCCCGACCCGCGCCGGCCGGTGGTACCCGGGCATGAGGTCGTCGGCGTCATCGACGCGCTCGGAGAAGGCGTAACCGGATGGAGCGTCGGTGACCGCGTTGGCCTTGGTTTTTTGGGCGGCCACTGCGGCGTGTGTGTCTGGTGCCGTCGCGGGGACTTCGTCAACTGCGAAAACCAACCTCGGCCGGGCACCACCGCGGATGGCGGATACGCCGAGGTGGTCTATGCCCGCGCGACCGGGCTGGTCCGTATTCCCGACGCCCTGGCGTCGGTGGATGCCTCTCCGCTGCTGTGCGCCGGCATCACCACCTACAATGCAGTCCAGAAGTTGAACGCGGAACCCGACGCGCTGGTGGCGATCCAGGGCATCGGTGGCCTGGGTCATCTGGGCGTGCAATACGCCAACAAGTTGGGTTACCGCGTCGCGGCCATCGCTCGGGGCACCGACAAGGCTGTGCTGGCAGAGAAACTCGGCGCGCACCACTACATCGACAGTGCCGCAGTCGATCCCGCCCAGGCGTTACAGGAACTCGGCGGAGCGGTCGCGATCGTGGCCACCGCGGCCAGCGGCGCATCCATGTCGCCGCTGCTGGCCGGGCTGGCACCACGCGGTCAGCTGGTGGTCGTCGGCGTGGGCGACGACCCGATCGAGGTCAACGCCTCCGATCTCGTCTTTGATAGCCGCTCGATCGTCGGCAGCCTCACCGGCTCGGCGAGTGAAAACGAGGCGAGCCTGCAGTTCAGCGCCACACACGGAGTCGCACCCATGACCGAGGTGCTGCCCTTCGAAGAGGCACCTGCGGCCTATGAGCGAATGATGTCCGGCCAGGCCAGATTTCGTGTGGTCCTCGATATGCAGACCAGTAGCCAAATGGGCACCGAGCGGGCTGGCGGACGCTGAGCTTCTGCAATCGCCACACCTGAAAACACGCTTCCTGCCAACGAATTACAGAACCGCGGCATCGAAGAGACACAACCGAAGAAAACCACCAAAGATCCGTAAGAAGGAGAACCAAAATGATCAGCAACCCGTTCCAGAGGAAAGCCTACGACGCGGTCGCGGCCGCGCTTCCGTTTGCAATTGATCCTGCGAAGATCACCGTGGAGCCCGGGGTGTCTTACCTGCCGAGCCCGATCAAGCTTCACGACTATGCCGCCGGTGTCATGGCCGCGTTCGGCTCGGTCGTCGAACATCTCGGCGAGCTACGCGGGTTGCCGTCCCAGACGATGACCCTGAACCGTCGGCTGTGCGGGTTTCATCTCAACGAACTGCAGGTCCAGCTGCTCAACGGCTACTCGGTCATGCTGGACACGTGGCCGATGGGCGCCGACAACGGTGCCTATCGCACGAAGGACGGGCGCTACGTCTGGATGATTGGGCTTTTTCCGCACTTGGTCAACGCGCTGTTGGGCCAACTGCAGTGCGCGAACACCGCTCAGGCGATCCAAGCGGCGGTCGAGAAGTACACCGCGCAGCAGCTCGAGGATGAGGTCGCGGGTGGCCTCAATCTGGCGCTGGGCGTGGTGCGCACGCCGCAGGAATGGCTGGCCCACCCGCAGGGAGCAGCAACGGCCAGGCTGCCGTTGTTCAACATCGATCAACATGGCACCACCAAAAGGCGCGCGCTGGGCAACGCCAAGTATCGCCCGCTGGAAGGGGTGCGGGTGATTGACCTGACCAACGTCGTTGCCGGTCCCACCGCGGGTTTCGCGCTGGCCGAACAGGGCGCAGATGTCATTGCGGTTCATCCGCCCCGCGGCGACTGGGTGACCCCGATCTGGCTGAGCGTGAACTGGGGAAAGAAAACCATCCTGACCGACATCAAGAGTCCCGACGGTAAGAAGCGCTTCGTGGACCTGCTGGTCGGCGCGGACGTGTTGCTTAGCAGCAACCGGCCTGGTGCGCTTGACGGTCTTGGTCTCAGCGAGGCCGAGCTGCGCGACATCAATCCCAATCTCGTTTACGGGTCCGAGTCGTTCGCTTCCCTCGGTACGCCGTGGGCCGGGCGCCGGGGATTTGAGCAGATTGCGCAGGCGGTCAGCGGCACCGCGCACGTGCACTCCGAGGGTCTGGGGCTAGACGCTCCCACCGTGACCCCCGCGCTGATGAATGACCACCTGACCGGCTATCTGTTGGCCATTGCGGTGGTGGCGGCGCTGGCCGAGCGCGAAGAACAAGGCGGCTACTGGCGCGTCGACACCTCGCTCACCCGTTGTTCCACTTTCGGTCAAACCCTCGTCGAGCCGGTCGATGACGAGTCCTACGCGCCGATCACCGAGCAGGACCTGATCGACCACGGCGTGGACCAGGTCAGCCCGTGGGGCACCTTCACGCGGTTCGCTCCACCGGTGGCGTTCAGCCATACCCCGTCGATGGCGTTACGCCCACCCGCGTGGCCGGGCACTGACCCCGACACCATCGGGTGGACGGCGAACCCGGCCGGCGACGCGCCACCGCAGGTGCCGCACTATCCGTCGAAGTTGGCGCGGGAGGGCCGCATTCGCAACTTGGTGCCGAACTTCGGCATCGAGGATCGCGGCGATGGGGGTGGCGTCGTCGGCCTGGTTTCCAAGCCGGAGGCACTAGAAGCCCAGCTGAAAAAGTACGCAGCAGTCCACGTCTAAACCGGAAGCACCTGGCCCGGACCCAACCCGCACTCCCAGCGTGGGGTCCGGGCCCGATGCCGTCTGGCGGTAGTTGACAATCGTTGATCGTGCCGATGTACATTCCACCGTGCTCGTCTCCGCGCGCAGGAGTGTCGCTCCCGTGCGGCGCGAACGGCATTACCGGATGGCGTATTTGGTTGAGGTCTTGGTGCATCCGACGTCTGCTACATATCGACGTCCGCGGTGCGTCCGCAGTAGTTTCATCAGCGGCCCTCGCTTGCCAACGCTCCCAACCGTCTGACCTCGGACTTTTGTACGGAGCCAACGCGATCAATCGCAACAAACGCCCATGTTGACTCGTTCGCATCGAGTAGGTCAGTGGTTTATACGGCGAAAGCCGCTCTGGCGCAGCGGATGCACGGTAGCGGCGAATCGGCGAGCACGATCGCGGCCACCCTAGGCGTGAGTAGAGCGACGGTGTACCGGGTGCTTGCAGAAGACAGGCAGTAATCCGCCAGGCCATGGTGGCCTACACGCAGGGCATGAAGTCGTTACTCCAACAAATCCACCAAGTGGCGTCCGTCGTCGCCCCCAACTAAGTCGAGATTAAGTCGCGCCCGTGCGGCGAGCTGCAGGGGATCAATTCCTTCTAACAGGCTGGCATGCGTAATTCGATCTAGAGCAGCCCCCACTAACGGCGCAGCACACCGCAGCGCTGCGGGTAATGCGATCGAATTTGTCGTACCCCCATGCAGTAATAAATTTCTCTGTCTGTAGAGCCGTCGTATCGCCGTCAGCATATGGCGATTGACATCACTTAATGTCTGCTTTGGTTGAGCGACCAGACCGAGCATGCGGTGCTGGGCCGCTTCGTCGGATGGATTGGCCAACGCAAGTTTGCGGCCGGCCTGAAGCGCACCGGCGACTGCGCGAGCACGCTCGCTGTTCACGGTGGTTTCTTCCAGCTCCTTGCTAAGCCGATCCGCGGCGGCCGGGACGTGCCGATAGGACAACGTTGTTAGCTCACCGCGGGGCCAGGAGGCGGCGATGAGGACGGCCGCTCTATCTGCTGCGACTGCCCCGCGCCCTTCTCGTCCGTCTTCTACATCGGCGGGGGTGGTGAGGAGTGCCTCAAGCGCGGCCCAACCGCCCGATACGGCAGGACCTGGCGGACCATAATTTAACGGCGCGGCGAGTTCTAGCGCATCATCCAAAGGCGTTGGCTTGCTAACGTCGTAGACTTTCCTCTCCGCCTCAAGCGAGAGAACGAATGCGGCACGTGGTTCGTTCGCCAAGGTTACCTTCTCCAATTCCTGTCCCTGTAGTACCCAGATGTCGCCGACAGCAACGGGACCCCGCTTACCGATGCCTCGTCCATGACTGCTTCTAGCTTTGAGACGGTCGACAGTTCCCGCAGCTAGTTCGGCTGCTGCAAACGCATCGCGCGCCTCTATCTCGTAACGAAAGCCGCCATTTAGCCGCAGGCCGCTGGGATAGTCAGCGTAAGGCGATAACCAGTCTCGTATTTGCCTGCTATTCATCCAATTCGGAAGGGTCATCGCGAGTTCTCTGTACTTGGGAAGCGAAGTAAAGGGGATTACGACGTGATACAGACGGTCAGCGCCTCCCGCCAGTTGCTGAGCTGAATCGAAAAGATCAGCCAACGAGCCATGCGAGTTGAGAAGCTCACCTGTCCATCGCCTTAGGAACCGCATGCTGTAACCGCAGTCCAAGAGGTGGGATGCGACCGCCCGAGAGCAACGTTCAGGTGATGGAGGGTTCGTGCTATCGATTGCTTGTGCCCAGCGGAGGAGGTAGTCCTCGTTTACGAAGTCGATCAACTCGCGCAGGCGCCGGTGGTGTCGACTCCCGCATGGAACACCAGAGCGCAAGGTCTGAGTGAGCTGAATCCGGAGATCTTTTTGACCGACGCCTCGATCCCTGCCAGCGAGCCGCTCTATGTCCCGTGCTAGCCAAGTGACAGCGCCGGGAGAGAGCGCCCCCTTCTCGCACCAGTCTGCCGCTTCCGCAAGCTCGCGAAGCGCGAGCACTGTCCCGGTGTCCCATAAGCGGCGTTGCCAAGTCGTCGTGTCGGCGAAGAAGTCCCGCAGCCTCCCTACGATGTGCCGCGCATAAGGGTCTTGGTCTAACGACGCGCTTGACCGAGCGGCCTGAGAATTGCTCACCTAGCCATCCTCGCGTATTGTGGTACCTACGCGAGTGCGCGACAAGCTTAAGCCCGGGAACCGCCTCTATGGCCGTTCCCGGCTTTTTGTTGCAGTAGGTATGTCAGTCCCACCCAGTGCATTGATCGACTCGGCCAAGCGGGATTGAGCACCCGAGCGTGTCACGAGGCTGTCACAAGTGATGGCGATGACGACGGACGACCCCAGACTTCCTTGGATGCCAATCCGCAAGTCATCCGACTCGGCGGACAGTCCGAGGCAACCCTGGAAGCATAGAATCGACTTCCCAAGCTGAATACGCGGGTTCGATTCCCGTCATCGGCTCCAGATTCGACCAACGCCAACGCCGGTTCGGCCACTGGCCCGTACCCCCCGATCCCGTGCGCGTGCCGTCGCGGAAAGTGGGGCCCGGGTGCAACATTCCGGGCGCGAGCGGCGTTGGCTAACACCCCCCCAACGCGATAACGGCGAACGCTTGCGGCTGCAGAATGCCGAAACCACTGGGATTCCAGAACGAATCACGAAAGCGTTCGACCCGAACAAATCGTCCTCGGCGCCGGTCGGATCACCTTGCGTCGCCACGTGATGCGGATGCCGTCCCGCACGAACAACGCCAACTCTTAAAAATCGGCCAACAGCGCGGTGCCTTGGGGCACGTCCGCAGGCCTTTGCTGATGGTTCTGTCGTCAGTGCTTATGGGTCCGATGAGATAACTAGACGCTCAAAACAAAGCTTTTCCTCAGCTTTCGCTGGTTTTCATATCTGTGACGCTTTGCGGCCGCATACTGACGGGCATCATCAACGTCAAGAAGACTGGAGGCGCATTAAATGCCCGCACCTCGCTGGCTGGCCAGACTGACCATCCCCATTATGGCTGGCGCTGCCCTCGTCACTAGCGCTGCGATTGCGACTGCCGATCCCGTTAGTGACGGATACCTCAACCAACTGCGTGGCGCCGGCCTCACCTGGCCGGAGGGCCACGAGGAGGCGCTCATCGGGATGGCTTACCTGATCTGCGACGATCTCGGATGGGGTTGGACGCCACAGCAGATTGCCAACCAAATCCACGCCAACTTGGACCCGGACAACATCCATGTGAACGACGTCGGCTCCCTGGTGAACATCGCGCACTCGACCTACTGCCCCAACCAGCGATGCTGGGCCCCTCACTGCTGAGCGGTCACCTTGAGCCGCTGGTGGACCTCGTCCACCATTCCTAGGGCCGCCGGCCAGCCTTAAGCACGTTCTCGACGCTGGCCTCGCCGCCCCGCGAGCAGGGAGATTGCCGCCCGGTTCGTTTTTGGCGGGTTCAACGGTGGCGGCGATGTTCGTGCGCTGTGCGCTCAGATTCACCGGCACAGACCAATAGCGGTATGGTGCCGTCGCTGTCGGCGGTCGGCTCGAAATGCTGAACCGAATGAATCGTCAACGTCAATGCCGGGATCGGCGCTGCGGTGTTCATCTTCTCGGGGCCGGCCACCAAGCGGCCCTCGTCGTCGGATTGGGCGTACGCGCTCATGCGGGCTTTTTGCGCAGTTCACCCGTAACGCCGTAGCGGTCGCGAGCGTTCGCGGATGCGACACGGTTGGTGTGGCTCGCCGATGCGTTCGCCGAGCCCCGAGCAGCATTCGTCCAAACGCCACCAGTGCTGCCAGCTGACGCGGTTGACCGCGATCACCGGCGGTGGCACCGTCATCGCAAACGCCGCCTCATACGCCGACGCGGCGGGCCTTGGCCTGAGCGCCCGGCTGCTCAGCCTGCGTGGCGGTGGCGCTCATCCACGCCACATACGGCGCGGCCCCGGCCGCCATCGACTCGGCCGGATTGGCGCTGGGGTACCCCGTTCGTACCCCGAACGCTACCGAACCACAGCCGCACCGGCAGCGAACCGTGAGCGTGTGCCGGACGAACCGACAACGCAGGTGCAGACGGCGTCTGAGTTCGCGGACGGCGCCCCGACCATGCACTTTCAAACAGCCGTTCGGCGCTAGAAATAGCTTCCCAAGCTGAAT
>NZ_JBKQTQ010000062.1:0-2955 GCF_052143115.1 Mycobacterium sp. | reverse complement strand
GCCAGTTCGATCGCCAGCGGCAAGCCGTCGAGGCGCGTGCAGATCTCGCCCACCGCCGCGACGTTGTCGTCGGTGATCGCGAAATCGTGCCGGGCATGGCGAGCTCGGTCGCTGAACAATTCGATGGCTTCGTCGGTCAGCGACAGTGACGGCAGCCGCCAACTCACCTCACCGGCAACACCGATCGGCTCCCGGCTCGTCGCCAAGAAGGTCAATCCCGGACATGCTTCCAGCAGTGCCGCCGTCAAAGCTGCGCTGGCATCGAGCAGATGCTCGCAGTTATCCAGGATCACCAGCATCTGCCGGTCGGCGATAAATCGAGTCAGGGTGTCCATCGTTGAGCGCCCAGGCTGGTCGGGCAGCCCGAATGCGCGGGCTGCTGTGGTCGGCACCAACTCGGCGTCGGTGATCGGTGCCAGATCCACATACCAGACCCCGCCGCTGAACTCGTCCGCGAGCTGACCCGCGATCTGTATCGCCAGCCGGGTCTTACCTACGCCGCCCGCACCCGTCAACGTCACCAGCCGGTTCTCGCCGAGCAGCTCCCGCACTTGGGTCAGCTCCGCTTGGCGCCCAACGAAGTTCGTGAGTTGCATCGGGAGATGCTCAGAGACAGATGGTTTCGAGACGCGCAGTGGCGCAAATTCGTTGACCAGGTCGGGATGGCACAGCTGAACGACTCGCTCGGGGCGGGGGAGATCCCGCAGCGGGTGAGTACCCAGATCGGTCAACCAGGTATCGGCGGGCAGTCGGTCGGCTACCAGGTCTTCGGTGGTGCCCGACAACAGCGTTTGACCGCCGTGGCCGAGATCGCGCAGTCGCGCGGTGCGGTTGATGGTCGGGCCGGCGTAGTTGCCTTCATCGCGCAGCTGGATTTCGCCGGTGTGCACACCGATGCGCAACCGGATCGGCGCTAGGGGAGCGCGCTGCAACTCCAAGGCAGCTGCGACCGCATCGGAGGCGCGGGTGAACGCGGCCACGAAAGCTGTCACCTTCACCCTGTTCGACGGGCCGCACGCCGTCGTGGGCGGCGATGACGTCGGACACGACGTGGTTGAGCCTCGCGATGGCCGCTGCCATCTCCTGGGGTTGGGCTTCCCAGAGCCGCGTGGAGCCCTCGACGTCGGCCAACAGCAACGTCACGGTGCCCGTCGGCAACAGCCCGCTCACGTCCAGCTCGCTCCAGTCCACCAGCGGCATCTCCGCGCGTGGATCGATCTCGCTCATGCTAGCCAGCATGTGGCCGGCACGACCCCAAAACATCAGCGCAAACGCGCAGATTTGCGGCCAACGCAATATACGACCCCTGCGGGCGCAGATCTACGCGCTGAGGCCGATGTTCTCCAGGCTCCTGGCGCCGGACAGTCGAGTGCGACCGCTGGACCTAACGGATTCAGGTAGTGCACTACTCGTGTCCCCAGGGCTAGGCGCTGACACAGTTGGTTTTTCTGAAAGGTGAACTGCCATGCTTGACGCGCCTGAATCGGCCGACGTCGCCAAACTGCCGCTGGCGCCGAAGAATCCGCTACCCTTCCGGCACCAGCTCAGGGCCGTGCGGTCCCTGATCGACGGGTTCCAGGAGCTCCTCGATGCCGGCGGCCCGGTCACCCGTATGGTGCTCGGGCCCAAATGGCTTTTCCCGACGGCGGTGTTGATCGCCTCGCCGCAGGGCGCGCGGGACGTGCTGGGCCGCACCGACGAGATCGCCGACCGAGGAGGGACGACGAGCACGATCCAGATGCGCCGGCTGATGGGCGGCAACCTGCTGGACCTGCCGCACCAGCAATGGCTGCCGCGCCGCCGCTCCCTGCAGCCGATGTTCACCAAACAGCGGGTCCCCGCGCTACGCCGGCCACATGGCCGCGGCGGCACAGACGGTGGTCGACGGCTGGTGCGACGGCGCGACGGTAGACCTGGACACCGAATGCCGCGCGCTTACCCTGCGCGCCCTCGGGCACTCTGTGCTCGGCATGGACCTCGACGCTAGGGCCGACACCGTCGGGCCGGCGCTGCGCACCGCGCTCACCTGGGTAGCCGATCGTGCGACCCGGCCCGTGAATCTGCCGCAATGGGTGCCCACCCCCGGCCAGCGGCGGGCCCGCAGGGCCAATGCGACTCTGCATCAGCTGGCCGCCGAGATTCTCGCCGCGGTGCGCGCCGACCCCGCCCGAGACGCACCACTGGTGCGTGCCTTGATGACCGCAGCCGATCCGCATACGGGCCAACCACTCTCGGACGACGACATCTGCCACGAGCTGGTGCTGTTCATCCTCGCCGGCCACGACACCACATCCACCACTCTCACGTACTCACTGTGGGCGCTCGGGCACCACCCCGAAATCCAAGACCGAGTGTTCGATGAGGTCAGCGCACTCGGCGACCGGCCGCTGACACCCGACGACGTGCCCCGGCTCGGCCACACTGTGCGCGTGCTGCACGAGGCCCTGCGGCTATGCCCGCCCGGTGCCGGAACGCCGCGCCTGCTCAAAAAGGATTTGGCCGTCGACGGCTACCGGCTGGAAGCCAGCACCGTGGCGGTGGTCAGCTTCTACGCCATGCACCGAAACCCGGAACTGTGGGACGACCCGCTGAAATTTGACCCGGATCGGTTCCTGCCGGAGCGCTCGCAGGGCCGCAGCCGCTGGCAGTACCTGCCGTTCGGCGGCGGACCTCGCTCATGTATCGGCGACCACTTCGCCATGCTGGAAGCCACCCTCGCACTGGCCACCATCATCCGAGCGGCCCGGATCGAATCGCTTAATGACGACTTCCCCCTGGCCACACCGTTCACCGTCGTCGCCGCCGAGCCGATCGGTGCTCGTGTTCATGCGCGGACCTCAACCCGTGTCGGGCCTTGGAGCCACAATTCACCAGTCGCGCAACGCTAGCGACGAGTCCCCGGAAACTCTTGTCGCGGGGGCGTTCAGGTGTGTCGGGCTGCTTCCTGGGCGAGTT
>NZ_JBKQTQ010000061.1:0-31793 GCF_052143115.1 Mycobacterium sp. | reverse complement strand
TGTTGACCGTCGCCGACGCGACCGCCGAGCCCGGCGCGGAACAGCGGAAGTAGCAGGCTAAGGGTGCCGCCGCCGGGGGATTGCACGATCCCGGTGCGCACTCGCACCACGCGGACCCCGGCCTGTTCAGCCGGGGCGGTCGCGTTCTCCCACTCAGCGACCACGTCAGCCAGAAAGCCGTCACCGCGCTCGCTGTCTTCGGTCAGCGTCTCCTCGCGGCGGTCGTAGCCGTAATATCCGACCGCCGACGCGCTGATCAGCACCTTGGGCCCGTCGGCCGATTTCGCGATCAGTTCCGCCAACCGGCGAGTCGGACCGATCCGGCTGTCGCGGATCGCGGCTCGATGTTCCTCGGTGAAGCGGCCCGCGATCGAAGCGCCCGCCAGGTGAATTACCGCATCCACGCCGGCCAGCAGACCCGGATCGGGGTCGTCCGGATTCCATTGCCGCTCATCAGATTTGGTGGCCGCGTGACGCACCAGGCGGATCACCCGGTGGCCGCCGGTGGACAGGAAGGCGGTCAATTGCGAGCCGACTAGTCCGGAGGACCCGGTGACCGCGACCGTCGCCGGCGCCAACCCCTGCGCGGCCGCATGCCGGTGTACGCCGATGTCATCGGCCAACTGGCGATGCCGATAACCGAACATCGCCTGCAGCGCGCGCGCCGGGACCGGCGTGGCGACGCGGTCGGTCACCCGTGTCCGCTCACCGCTGAGCTCTTCGAAGTCGTGGGTGTGCCGCCACCGCACTGCCAGCCGTACCGGCAACGACGCCAGCCCTTCGGTCCCGATCGTGTCGACGAAGCGTCGTGGTGGATCGTAGGAATCCGGTTGGTGATCAGCCACCCAGCGCAGACCGCCCGGCAGGCCGAGCTCAGCGCGCCCGCTCTGCAACGAATCCGCTTCTGCCACGACCCGCACCGGCTGCCACGGCGGCGACAGCCGGGTAATGGCGCCGGGCCGGGTGTGCCAGTCGAATACCTCGTAGATCGGCGCGTCGACCACGCTCGAATACACAAGTCCCATTAGCCCGACGGTACCTGCGAGTCGGCCGGGCCTGTCGACTACCGGTCCGGCAGCGCGTGCTCGACGATCGGCAGCCGCGGAAGCGGCTGGCGTTCGCGGCGTTTGGACGCCAGGTACACCTGCGCGGTCTCGTCAGCCACCGTGTGCCAGTCGAAGTCCGCGGTCAGGCGTTCACGAGCGGCCCGGGCCCGGCGTTGGGCGGCGGCCGGATCGTCAAGCACGGCGCCGACCGCTTCGGCAAGCCGCGCCACATCGCGGGGCGGACACGACATCCCGGTTTCGCCGTTGATCACCGCCTCGCCCAGCCCGCCGATGTTCGACGTCACCAATGGCGTTCCCGCCGCGGCGGCCTCCAGCGCCACCAGCCCGAACGGCTCGTAGTGGCTGGGTAGCACCGCGGCGTCGGCGCGATGCAGCGCCGCCAGGAGCTCGGCGTGGTCGAGCCGTCCGACGAACCGGGTTGCCTTGAGCACCCGGTGCTTACGAGCCTGCTCGACCAGCCAGTCCTGCTGGGTACCGTCACCGGCAATCGTCAGCGTGGTACCAGGGTGGGCGCGCCTGATCCGCGGCAGCGCCGCGATCGCGTCGTGCACACCCTTCTCGTATTCCAGCCGGCCCACGAAAAGCAGCTCCGGCGGCCCGCCGGCCACACCGTGGCGCCGGCGTTCCGCGAACGGCCAGCGGGCCGCGTCGATGCCATTGCGGATCACCGTGACCTCGGCCAGGCCGGGCCCGAACAGCTCGGTGATCTCGTCGCGCATCGACGCCGAACAGGTGATCAGCGAATCGGATTCGCGCACCAGCCACGACTCCACGGCATGCACCTGCCTGCTCAGCGATCCGGAGACCCATCCGGAATGCCGACCGGCTTCGGTCGCGTGAACTGTGGAAACCATTGGCACGTCGTAAAACTCGGATAGTGCGACGGCGGGATGCGCCACCAGCCAGTCGTGCGCGTGCACGACATCGGGGCGCCACGGGTGGTCGCTTGACGTGCCCTTCAGCGACAATCCGGTGCGGACCATGGCATGGCCCATGGCCAGCGTCCAGGCCATCATGTCCTTGGCGAAGGTGAACTCGTGCGGGTCTTGCGCGGCGGCAACTACTCGGACGTCTTCGTTGATTTCATCCGACGACGGGTGGGTGCTCGGATCGGTTCCCGACGGGCGGCGGGACAGCACGACAACCTCGTGCCCGGCAGCCGCCAGCGCGGTCGACAGGTGATGGACGTGGCGGCCGAGCCCACCGATCACGACCGGTGGGTATTCCCACGACACCATCAGAACTTTCATCGCGGCAGCCTGCGTGCGTCCAGCGCGCCGAAGAGCCCGTCGGCCCGGTTCCAGCCATCTGCCAGGCGCTGCGCGACCTCCCGGCGGCCGGACGCCAGCGCATCGGCGATCTCACGGGTGGCATGTGCGTGCAGATGTGCCCGGTAGCGGGCATAGTCGGCGGCCGAGTCCTTGCTCACCATGAACGGCCAATCGCTGGAAACGGTAAGCAGTGTCTCGCGCAGGATCTGATCGGCGATGTGGTCGCGCGGTATCGGCCCGTCCAGGGACGCGGTCTGGGCCAGCGCCTTGTCCACGGTGCTCAGCGCGGTGTCGACAACTTCGTTGTTGAGCTGCACCAGGTCGGCCACCTTGTCGCCGGCCCACACCTGCCAGTCTTTGCCAGAACCCCAAGAGCTGGGCGGTAATTCGACGGCGTCGCCGACGAAACCCGCGGCGACGGCGTCGCTCAGTGTGCCGATGCGCACCCCGGCCTCCGGCAATGCCCGCAGCACCCGCTCCAGCCACACCGGTCCCTCGTACCACCAGTGGCCGAACAACTCGGTGTCGAACGCGGCCACCACGTGCGCGGGTCGCCCGATGCGCTCGGATTCGGCCTGCAGTCTGCGGCGGACCACGTCAACGAAATCAGTGACGTGGCCGTCGATTGCGCGGTCGGCACGCTCGGGATCGTAGGGCGCCTTGGCGTCCGACGGCACGTTGCGGCCGGTGACCCGGGCGGGCTTCAGGCCGGTGCGGTGGTCGTAGGTGTGGAAATCGCGATAGGCGGCGTGGCCGGGATAGCCGGATTTCGGCGACCACACCCGGAAGCTGACCTGCAGGTCGCGCCCGAACGCGACGACCTCGGAGTCGCCGACCGGCCGGCCCAGCGCGGTGTCACCGTGCAGCGATGGCCCGTCGACCATGAAATGGCCGATCCCGGCGGCCGCATAGTCGTGTTCCATTCCCGGTGCATAGGCGCATTCGGGTGCCCAGATGCCAATCGGCTTGTGCGACAACCGCTGCCGGGCATCGGCTAGGCCCTCGCGCAGCGCGAACTCCCGCAACCGCGGTGTCAGCAACGGCTGAAACGGATGCGCCAGCGGACCGCCCAACAACTCAACCGTGCCGGCGTCAATCAACCCGCGCAGCAGCGGGCTTCCGCCATGCCGCCACCCGGTGGTGAAATCGTCGAGCGCCTGCTCGGTCTCGGCGAATTCACGAATCCCCAAGGACTGCAATACTTCTGGTGTGCAGGACGCCGCGGCATCGGACAGGTCTCCGGGACGGATGCTGGCCGCCTCGGCGGCGCGCAGTTGCCAGTTGGCCAACCAGTGATACATGCCGTCCAGGCAGTACGGGTCGTCGAGCTGCGCCGTCACCACCGGCGTCATGCCCAGCGTGATCAGTCGATGGCGGTCCTCGCCGGCCAGTTTCCGCAGCACCCGCAGCAGCGGCAGATAGGCCGCCGACCAGGACTGGTAGAGCCATTCCTCACCCACGGGCCAGCGGCCGTGGTGGGCCAGCCACGGCAGATGGGTATGCAGCACCAGGGTGAACAGACCGGGCACCTGGCTACCGGTCGGCTGGCTCACGGGAGCACCGCGATCGCGACCAGATCCAGGCTTTCATCGATGTGGTGCGCCTGATCGGTTCCGGCCTCGACCACATCGAAGTCAGCGGTGGTGACTGCGGCGACATCGGCCAGCAGCTTCGCCGGCCAGGGCGCGTCGGCGACCGCCCGCGCGATCTGGGCGTCGATGATCGAGCCGCCGTGCCGGGCGTCCATCTCGGCCAGCCGCGGCCCGTGAAACACGCCACTCAATGCCACCGAGGCAAACCCGGCGTCGACCAGCAACTGGGTCAGCTCGTCGGCATTGAGCTCTCTGGTGTGGAACGGATTGATCGGGGTGTCGCGACCCGGCGAGAACGTGATCCGGTTCGGGGTGGACACCATCAGCAGCCCCGATGACCGCAGCACCCTGGCGCACTCGCTGACGAACTGGGCCTGATCCCACAGGTGCTCGATGACTTGAAAGTTGACCACCACATCGACCGAGGCGTCGGCCAGCGGTAGCTCGGCCAGGTTGCCGTGGACGACCTCCACCCGCGGGTAGTGGGCCCGTACGTGCGCAACCGTGGCTTCGTCGTAGTCCAGCGCGATCACCCGCCACGCGACCCCGGCGATCAGGTCGGCGCCGTAGCCTTCCCCGCAGCCCGCCTCGAGCACTTCGCGGCCCGCGCAGCGTTGCGTCAACCGCTGGTAGACCACCTCGTGGCGGCGAAACCAGTAATTCTCCACGTCGAGGCCTGGGATGGTGCGTTCACCGGTCAACGTCAAAACGGCGTCGACGGGGGCGCGCGGAACGTCGGGGACAAATGCGCTCATTGCATAGGCAGGCTAGCTCCTGGGGCCGCATTCGCGAATGGTTCACCGGGGGTATTCCCGCTCACGGGGCAGACGGGGGGCAGAACCTGCAGGACGACCCGCTATGGTGTGAGAGCGAACCGCACAAAGTTACCAGTCAGTAACATGCGCGTGCGGGGGCGAAAGACATGAGCTAAGTCTTGCCGCTGGCGGCTGCAGGACTCATTCGAGGAGGACGAGCCACACTCATGACGAACATCGTGGTCCTGATCAAGCAGGTCCCAGACACCTGGTCAGAGCGCAAGCTCAAAGACGGCGATTGGACGCTGGACCGTGAGGCCGCCGACGCTGTGCTGGACGAGATCAACGAGCGGGCCGTCGAGGAGGCGCTGCTCATCAGGGAGAAAGAAGCCGCCGACGGCACCGAGGGATCGGTGACCTTGCTGACCGCGGGCCCGGAGCGGGCCGCCGAGGCCATTCGCAAGGCGTTGTCGATGGGCGCCGACAAGGCTGTCCACCTGCTCGACGACGGCATGCACGGCTCGGACGTCGTCCAGACCGGGTGGGCGCTGGCGCGCGCGCTAGGCACCATCGAGGGCACCGAGCTGGTGATCGCCGGTAACGAGGCCACCGACGGCGTCGGCGGCGCGGTGCCGGCCATCATCGCCGAGTACCTGGGCCTGCCGCAGCTGACCCATTTGCGGAAGCTGTCGCTTGATGGCGGCAAGATCACCGGCGAGCGGGAAACCGATGACGGCGTGTTCACCATCGAGGCCTCGCTGCCCGCTGTGGTGAGCGTGAACGAGAAGATCAACGAGCCGCGCTTCCCGTCCTTCAAGGGCATCATGGCCGCCAAGAAGAAGGAAGTCACCAAGCTGACGCTGGCCGAGATCGGCGTCGAGACCGACGAGGTCGGGCTGGAGAACGCCGGGTCGACGGTGCTGAGTGCCACCCCCAAGCCGCCCAAGACCGCGGGTGAGAAGGTCACCGACGAGGGCGACGGCGGTAGCAAGATCGCCGGGTACCTGGTTTCGCAGAAGCTCATCTAAGACTCAAATCCCGAACCGAAAGACACGGAAAACCCATGGCTGAAGTACTGGTGCTCGCCGAGCACGCTGAAGGCGCTTTGAAGAAGGTCAGCTCCGAATTGATCACTGCGGCTCGCGTTTTGGGCGAGCCGGCTGCTGTCGTGGTGGGTAAGCCCGGCACCGCCGCGCCGCTGGTCGACGGGTTGAAGGCGGCCGGTGCCGCCAAGATCTACGTGGCCGAATCCGACACCGCCGAGAGTTATCTCATCACTCCGGCCGTCGACGTGCTGGCCGCTCTGGCCGAATCGGCAAGTCCGGCAGCCGTTTTGCTGGCGGCCAGCGCTGACGGCAAAGAAATCGCGGGTCGGCTGGCGGCCCGGATCGGTTCAGGTCTGCTGGTCGACGTGGTCGATGTGCAGGCCGGGCCCAAGGCAGTGCACTCCATCTTCGGTGGTGCGTTCACCGTCGAGGCGCAGGCCAACGGCGACACCCCGGTGATCACCGTGCGGGCCGGCGCGATCGATGCCGAACCCGCCGACGGCGCGGGCGAGCAGGTCACCGTGGAGGTGCCGGAGGCCGCCGAGAACGCGGCCAAGGTCACCGCGCGGGAGCCCGCGGTCGCCGGCGACCGACCGGAGCTCACCGAGGCGACCATCGTGGTTTCCGGTGGCCGTGGTGTGGGCAGTGCCGAGAACTTCAGCGTGGTCGAGGAATTGGCCGACTCACTGGGCGCCGCGGTCGGCGCGTCCCGCGCCGCGGTGGACTCCGGCTACTACCCGGGCCAGTTCCAGGTCGGCCAGACCGGTAAGACGGTCTCGCCGCAGCTCTACATCGCGCTCGGGATCTCCGGGGCCATCCAGCACCGCGCCGGCATGCAGACGTCGAAAACGATCATCGCGGTCAACAAGGACGAAGAGGCGCCGATCTTCGAGATCGCCGACTACGGCGTGGTCGGCGACCTGTTCAAGGTTGCGCCGCAGCTCACCGAAGCGGTCAAGGCCCGCAAGGGCTGATATCTGGGGGTGGAGGACCGTCGTGACGCCGTGGCCAAAGCCTGATGCCCCCGGCCCCGGACAGGAGTCGGTGTGGGACTATCCGCGCCCGCCCCGTTTGGAAGAGTTCACCGGCTCGATCACTATCGAGTTCGGCGGCCGAACGATCGCGTCGACGACTCGCGGTTGGAGGGTGTTAGAAACGAGTCACCCTCCGACCTACTATCTGCCCCGCGACGCCTTCATCGAAGGCGTCCTGCGCCCGACTGTCGGCGCGTCGTGGTGTGAATGGAAAGGCCAGGCAAGCTACTACGACTTGGTAACCGCAACAAGGGAGGCCCCGAGGGCGGCATGGACCTACGAACGGCCCACCAACGGATTCTCGCCGATCGCAGGTGCCATCGCGGTCATGCCCGCAGCAGTGGACCGCTGCACTGTTAATGGCGAGAAGGTGATCCCGCAACCCGGCGGCTTCTATGGCGGTTGGATCACTAGCTGGATTGTCGGGCCATTCAAGGGGATCTCGGGATCCATGAGTTGGTAGCCGCCTGCACCCTTTGCCCAGTTGACGGGCGTGCGCACGAGGCGTTAGTTCACGAACCCGGGAAGTTCACGTCCCGCGTGACAGGTTCCCACTCATCGATGGACGACGTCGCCGCGGCGATCTTGTCGCGCATCGCCTTGAGTACGTCGCGGCCCAGCAGCAGCCGCATCGGCGGCTCTTCGAGTTTGGTCACCATCAGCACCGCCTCGGCAACCTTTCGCGGGTCGCCGGGCAGGTGATCGGCGAACTGCTTGATCAGATCCTTCCGCGCCGCCACGTCGGCATAGTCGGCTATCGGGCTACCCGATTCCTTCATCGATCGCGTCGCCCAGTCGGTACGGAAGGCGCCCGGTTCGATGGCGGTCACCTTGATGCCGAGTGGCCGCACCTCGGCAGCAAGCGCTTCGGTCACCGCTTCCAGCGCGAACTTGGTCGACGAGTAGTAGGCATTGGGCGGGTTGGCCACCAGACCGGTCATCGACGAAATGTTGACGATGTGGCCCGAGCCGCGGGCACGCATCGCCGGCAGCACAGCCTTGATCATGTCGACAGCACCGAAATAGTTGACGTCGAACAGCTTTCGAACCTCGGCGTCCTCACCTTCCTCAACCGCGGATAGATAGCCGTGACCAGCGTTGTTAACCAGGACGTCGATTCCGCCGAACGCATCGTCGGCCGCGGCTAGCGCGGCTGCGATCTGGCCCCCGTCGGTCACGTCAAGTTCGACGGCCACAGCCTGATCGCCGAACTCGTCGACGAAATCCCGCACCGCATCAGCTCGTCGCGCAGTCACCACCACGCTGTGGCCGGCTTCCAACGCGGCGCGCGCGATCTCGCGGCCGAAGCCAGTGGAACATCCGGTGATCAGCCAGCGGGCCATCTCAAATAGTCCCTTCCGGGAGACGGCGCAGGTACGCGTTCCGTCGGTCCGCGAGTTGGGCCGCGCGCTCCTCGGGACTCACCTGGCGCAGTGTCGGCACTTCGGCGTCGAGCCGGTCCAGCTTGACTACCCGGCCGCGCGCCCCGAGGTCCTCGCGGGGACCGGTATCGCCGAACTCGGCCATTCGCAGTGTCAAAATGCCCTCGCGCAGCCCGTCGGAGTCGATCCAGTTCGCGACGCCGGGATCTACCGGCGAGATCACGTAGATGTAGGTGCCGTCCTCGTTGGCAACCGACTGCGCCTTGTTGAGGCTGCCGGTGCGGTCGACGATGTCCAGCGTGGTGCCCCAGACATTGCTCAGCGGCACCGTGAAGTATTCGGCACCACCGTCGCTGAGGTCGACAACGAACGCCTCGTCGACCCCGAGTTCGAAGCGGCCCATCACATAGACCTGGTTGCGCATCGCGCCGACCTTGTCGGCCGACCAGGCCAGGTTGAAATGGTTGGGCGGCATCTTGTACACGCCGTGACTGAGCTTGCCGGTGAAGTCGGCGAAATACGCCATCATCGCCGCCGTCGCCTCGGCCTGCTCGTCGAGTGTGCGCGCCGGCGTCACCGGCGAGCCACCGAGTCGCTGCACATCGAGATGATTGGGGTCGTCGTGCTGCCAGTCGAGCAGCACATCGCGGATGTAGAACTCTTGTGCCGCAGAAGAAGTCCGTACATGGTTTCCCCGCCCGTTGGCGGGGTCGGCGTCGACAGTGATGGTGAAGCTGCCGTCGGAGTCGACCGCCATGGTGCGGCCGTTGAGCACGTCGACGGTGCCCATGTGGGCATCCCACAGCGTGAAGTAGTTCTCTGTCATGCGGTGCTCGCCAACCCGGCCGTGGATCTCGTAGCGTTCCTCGCCGGATATCGGTATCACCCGGTACACGCTGTCGGGATTATCTATGCCCCAACGTGATCCCGGGATACGGCAGCCGTCCACTGGATGCGCCAGCCGGGTGATGCAACTGACCTTCGGCCGTAGCTTGTCCTGGTTGGACGACCACACTGATGCCGAGAACATCACCTCGGCGAACGAATCGTCGAACCGCTCTCGCATCGCCTCCGACGCCTTGGCCCGGCCCAGCCAGGTCTCTGCCACGGTGCGATAGGCCGCTTTGACGGTGGGGTGCCCGATCAGCTCGAGCGCCGCCAGTTCCTGTTCGTGCTGGGATGCCGTCGCCACGGGGTCCTCGGGCATGAACTGCTCCTCACTCTCCGGGATACTGTCGAAAACGCTTGTTGTACAACGTGAACCGCTCGTCGACCTGCTCTGGACGCAGGCCGTAGCTCTCCAGTCCGTAGGCCGGGCGTGCTGCTTCTCGGGGACGCTCATCGAGCCAGCGCAGCATCGCGCCTTCCGCCTCGACAGTAAGCGGTAAGTCGACAGCGTCGTAGACCCGGGCCACCTGTCCGATCGGATCGGCCACCGCGTCGTCGAACGCGATGTCGGTGACCCGCGCAGCGTCGTCGGCCCAACCGTCGCGGATATCCATGGCACGGTCATTGGTCCAGCCCATCCGCTGCAGCCACTGCGCGCCCACCCGGTTCAGGTCGACGGTGTCGGCGTGCATTGCGTGCAGAGTCGCATTGAGGCTGGCGCCCGAAGCGATCGTGGCGCGGGGGTCGCGGTGCATGTGCGCGATGTGCAGGTCTGCGAACTGCGCTCGCAGCAGGTCCAGATAGCCGAGGTGCGCCGGTGACTTGAGCACCCAGCGCTGAGCTACCTGACCCCCCTGTGGACGCCGCTGCCGCTTCTGCCACTGCAGGAACCGCAGCATGCGATGCAGGTAGTCGTAGGCGGGGGCGAAGTCCTGCTCGTCGAGCCAGGACCGATAGGTGGGAAGGTGCGCACCGGATTCGGGGACATGCGACAAAAACGCATCGGCGAGAAAGACGATCTCCTCCTCGGCTTCTCGCGCATACATCGGGTGGATAGCGAACAGATCCGGTGCCAGTTCCCGGGATTTCGCTTCGCGCGTTTCGCTGATGGCGATGCGCGGATCGACACCGGTGAACCGGTGGTCGAGCCGGGGCGCGACCTCGACCACCTCCCAGCCGTAGGCGCAATTGAAACGCGGGTCGGCGGCCAGCAGGCGCTGCAGCAACGTGGTCCCACTGCGCATCATCCCGACGACGACGACCGGCGCGACGATCCGCTCGTCGAGGATCTCCGGGTGGCGGCGGATCCACTCCTGAGCCCGCAGCCGCATTCGCAGGCTGTGCACGATGCCGGACCGCAGGATGTGCGTTCCGACTGCGTTGAGGTCGGCATTGAGATAGGCGCGGTCGTAGTCGGCCAGCAGCACGCTCAGCGGGCGTTCGAACTCTCCTTCGCCCCAATCGGCGAGTGCCTCCTTGCGCTGCGCGTCAGCCAGCACGGTAGCGAGGTCGAAGGCGCTCGGGTTTGCCACGTGATCAGAACTTCAGGTGGTGACTGACATCGCCGACCTGGTCGACGAACATCGTGCGGCTGTCGAACCACCACACCCCGTCCAGCCGGTGAAACGTGTCCTTGTAATGCCCGGTGACGATCACCTGCAGTGGCAATTCGGGGGTTGCCTGCGTGACGCAGTAGTAGGACCTGCTGCGGGCGGTCCCCGCTGCCTCGTCGATGGTGAGCTGCACATTGCTCGTGTTGTGCTTGGTCTTCGGAGTGCCGTCCTCGTAGATGCGGGTGGCCATTTCGTACATCTGCCGCACCCTGGCGGTCCCGGTGAACACGGTCTCGGGCGGACCGTTCTCCACTCCGCAGATACGTCCGTGTGCGAAGAGCCCGGCCACCGCGTCCAGATTCCCGGCATCCAGGAGTTCAGCGTAGGTGTAGATCAGGTTGGTGATTTCCAGTGCACTGTCAGTCATGTCGAATCACCCTGAATAGCCTCCGCTTTGCCTGCCAGTGCCAGTAATCGCAGACAATGGTGGCAGAACGGGCCGGGCTTACGGTCATTTTGTGTCGAATGGGCCGCTAATCTGATCGCCGTGACATCACCGTGGTCGCCGAACCTGCTCGGCAACTTGACCGGCAAGCGAGTCATCGCCACCGGGGCACCGAACGGCGTCGGGCCGGGTACGGCGCATGCTCTTGCCCAAGCCGGCGCCCACGTGATCTTGGCCGTAAGCAACACCGACCTCGGCGACCGGCTCTCGCCGAAGAGGGAACCGGCACGACGCTTTCGGTGTAGCCGTGGGTGAACTCGACAACACCGTGGCCGTCATCACCGGCGCCGCGCGCGGCCAGGGTCGCAGCCATGCCGTCGCACTCGCGGAGCAAGGCGCCGACATCATCGCCGCAGACCTGTGCGCCGATATCGATGGAGTCCCGTACCCTCTGGCAACCAAATCCGATCTCGATGAGACCGTGCGGTTGGTCCAAGCCGCCCGCCGCAGGGTGGTTCCCGTCATCGCCGATGTCCGCGACCTCGCACAGTTGGAAGCCGGAGTGCAGGCCGGCACCACCGATCTGGGCGATATCGACATCGTCATCGCCAACGCAGGGGTGGTGGCGATCGGCGACACGGAGCCCCACGCCGAACCGGTGTTCAACGCGATCGTCGACACCAACCTGAAGGGTGTGTGGCACACGATCGTTGCGACGGTCCCGTCGATCATCCGCAAGGACCGCGGCGGATCCATCGTCTTGGTCAGTTCATCGCAGGGCCTGACCGGCCGCGGTGGTGACGGTAGCGCCGCGATGTTCGCGTACGCCGCGGCGAAGCACGGCGTGGTGGGTTTGATGCGTTCAGCAGCCAATGCATATGCGCCACAGAAGATACGGGTCAACTCGGTGCATCCGAGCGGTGTCGCGACCCCGATGATTCTCAACGATTACGTCGTCAACCGGATGATGGAGAACCCGAACCCGGCCATCTCGGCGACCCTGCTGCCCGACGTGCCGCTGGTCGAGTCGCAGGACGTCACGGAAGCGGTGCTGTGGCTTGTCAGCCCCCGGGCCCGGTACGTGACGGGCGTGACGCTACCCGTCGACGCTGGCCACGTCGTCATGTAACCGGGGGGTGTCTGTCAGGAGATCCTCGCGGGGATCTGCTGAGCCACCGAGGTATTCACGCGTGCTCGGCATCGCAGGATCGTTCGGTTGTAGTCGTCAGTAGTTGAGCACAGACAGGCCACCCCGGCCGTCAGGTAACGTCGAACAAGGGGCTGCCCGATGCTCCGTATCGAGGGGAACGCGATGGTTGGTGGTTTGGGCGTCCTCGTTTCAGGAGCCAGTATCGCCGGTCCGGCATTGGCTTTCTGGTTGCGGCGGGCCGGCCACCGGGTCACGCTGGTGGAACGAGCACAGAGGTTACGCGGAGCAGGCCAGAACGTCGATGTTCGCGGGCCGGGTCGCGAGGCGCTGCGCCGGATGGGATTGGAAAGCGTTGCGCTGGAACGCAGAACCGGAGAGCTGGGTATCCGCTTCGTCGATGATGACGATGTTTCATTGGCCGAGTTTCCTGCCGGCCAGGACGACAGCAGCGGGGCTACCGCGCAGCTTGAGATATTGCGCGGAGTGCTCTCGGCGATCATCGTGGATGCCGGCGCATCAGGAGTTGAATGCCGGCCCGGCTCGAAGTCGGTGACGACGAACGGCACCGCGAACCCCAGTGAGGTGTGCACTGTGCCGGTGGCGTGCAAGGCCAGTTCGGTGTACGGGGGGTCAAGCCGTGCCCGGCTGATCGTAGGACCCCATTTCGGCCACGCATCGAGGTCGACCAGAACGGCCCAAACCGCCGACGACGGCGCTGTGATCAACTTGTCGACGGCCAGCACGATGAGGAGATACCCCTATTGCCTCGGTTGCACACCGGCGACCTGACAGGCTAGGGAGCGCGCCCACCGAGCCGGTCGCCGAAACACCAGCGCCGGGCGTCAACACTCATGTCGCCTGCCATACCCTTGCATGCAGAATCCGAATTGGTTAACAGCGCAGTTTCTCGGTCCAGTGGACGCTGGCGCGGTTTGACGCGGTAAGCGGCTGGTCTGTTCACCAACATAACCGCCGGAGAGCTTGGATCAAGGAGCGCGATGACAGACGCTTTATCAGCACTGGGTGCGCAGAGATTCGTTTCGCTGACGACGTTCAAGAGGGATGGGGCCGCCGTCGCAACGCCAATGTGGATAGGGCGCGACGGCGATCACCTTTTCGTCTGGACGCCGGCCGACAGCTGGAAGGCCAAGCGGGTCAAGAACAATCCCCGGGTTGTGCTGGCGCCATGCGGGCGCTGCGGGAAGGTCCGCGAAGGCGCTGATCCGGTTGATGGGGTCGCCGAGGTGATTACCGAGCCGGCGACGGTTCAGCGACTGGCCGGGGTGATCCGCCGTAAGTACGGCCTGATGTTCAGCGTCGTGACGTTCCTCGAGCGCCTGCTGCCGCGGAAGGAGAAACCACGCCTGATTCTGCGGATCGCGCTGTCCGGTTGACCCGACGCCGATCTGCGTGTGCCAGCCACATCGGCTCAATCACGAAGCGACCTCTTGAGTGTGGCCGCTCGGCGCCGACGACCGGACGTCGAGCCCGTCGAGTGTCCCCGTCTCCCGCCAGGCGTCGAGGATGTCGGCGTATTCGGTTGGGCGGCCGAAGAAGAAGCTGTCCTGGTTCAAGCTAGCGTCCGCGTGGCCCTCGCGGTTGTAGTAGCCGGGGGTGCACGACTCGCGCCGGCCGGCGATCACGCTGGAGCGTTCCACCACGGTGTCGACCCAGCCTGCTTCGGCGTCGGGGCTGGCCTCCACCTCGGCGGCGCCGTGCTGCAATGCCCAGGCGATCACCCAGGCGATGTGGCGGGACTGGGTGTCGATGAGGTACGGGAAGTTCACCGTGAAGCCGGACTGAGCGATGCTTTCGATGAAGCAATTGGGAAATCCGTTGACGTGCAGGCCGTGCAGCGTGCGTACGCCGTCGGCCCACTTCTCGGTGAGGGTCGCGCCGTCGCGGCCGATGACTTCGAAGCCGGTACGTTGGGAGTAACTGGTGCCGACCTCGAAGCCGGTGGCGAAAATCAAAGAGTCCAGCGGGTATTCGACGCCGTCCACGACCACGCCGTCACGGGTGATCTGCTCGACTCCCTGGCCGTGCGTGTCGACGAGGGTGACGTTGTCACGGTTGAACGCCTGCAGGTACTCGTCGTGGAAGCAGGGCCGCTTGCAGTAGTACCCGTACCACGGCTTGAGCGCCTCCGCGGTGGCGACGTCGGCGACGATCGCATCGACGCGCGCCCGGATCTCTTCCATCTTGGCGAAGTCGGCCAATTCGGCAGCGTTCGGACCTTGGTCGTTCACGATCGGCATTTTTTTGGTGAGGCTGGTCCACGCGTCGTCGACCAGATCCTCGTCGGCTGCGCCACCCGCGGTGAGGATTTGGAAGTTCTCCATGCGGCGATGCTGCCAACCGGGTTCCAGCGATGACGCCCACTCGGGTTCGGTCGGCCGGTTTGCCCGCACGTCGACCGTTGACGGGGTGCGCTGGAAGACGAACAGC
Organism: Mycobacterium sp.; assembly: GCF_052143115.1. Taxonomy (GTDB): domain Bacteria; phylum Actinomycetota; class Actinomycetes; order Mycobacteriales; family Mycobacteriaceae; genus Mycobacterium. Next base: position 17,162 of record NZ_JBKQTQ010000061.1, on the reverse strand, counting down.
CGATGCGCGGATTCGGCCAGCCGCGGCACGCACTGAATCGCGGTCGCGCCGGTTCCGATGATGCCGACGCGCTTGTCGGACAATCCGGCAAGGTCGGTGCCGGTGTATTCGTAGTCCCACCGGCTGGTGTGGAATGCATGACCGCCGAACGTGGTAATACCGGTTATTCCAGGAAGTTTCGGCCTCTGTAGATAGCCGTTTGCCATCGCCACAAACCGTGCGCGAATCTCGTCACCGCGGTCGGTGGAGATCACCCAGCGTGAACTATTGGGCTCCCAACGAATTTCGTCTACCTCGGTCTGCAGACACGCATCGCGGTACAAGTCGTAATGTTCGGCGACGCGGCGGCAGTGAGCCAGGATTTCGGCGCCCTTCGCATACTTCTCGGTCGGGATGTAGCCGAGCTCCTCGAGCAACGGCATATAGACGTAGGACTCGACGTCGCAGGCGATTCCGGGGTAACGATTCCAATACCAGGTCCCGCCGACATCGGCGGCTTTGTCGATCAACCGGACGTTGTCGACGCCGAGTTGCTTGCATCGCGCTCCGATGAGTAACCCGCCGAAGCCCGCGCCGACGACCGCGACGTCAACCGCGTCGGTGATCGGGTCGCGGGTGAAGTCGGGATCGGCCCAGGGGTCGTGGGCAAACCGGCTGAATGCGCCGGCGACTTGCACGTATTGGGAGATCCCGTCGGCGCGCAGGCGCCGCTGACGTTCCTGCGCGTATTTGGCGCGCAGTGCATCGGGGTCAAATGTCGCGCCGTCGACCTCAGCCACGATCGCAGTCTTTGCGGTCGTCCGCCCAAGCGGGTGCCCGGAAGCCGTGACAGACCAAGCCTGCGTTGCTCCTGTAAGCCACGGCAGAATACTGAACCAATTTTGTGATCCAGGCAACGTTTTTGCCCTCGACCTGCACGGTTGTCGGATCTTCGCTGCGACATCGTCATCTGCCGTGCACGGACACGTCACGGCGCCGATGCCATTTAGCTGATCAACAGGGCTAACTGTGATGGCATGAGCATTGACTCGATCCTCATACCCGCTGACAAGCCCGCCTCGGGGACAGGTTTGCCCACCGAGCCGCGGTACTCACTGCTGCTGTCCACCGATCCTGCGCTGATCGAGTCCGCGCAGCGGCTCCGCTACGACGTATTCAACGACGAGCCAGGCTTTACGCTGACCGGGCAGGACGCGGGCCTCGACGTTGACCGTTTCGACGAGCACTGCGACCACTTGCTGGTCCGCGAGGACAACTCGGGTGAGCTGGTTGGTTGTTACCGGATGCTGTCGCCAACTGGTGCCGTCGCCGCCGAAGGACTTTACACCGCAACCGAATTCGACATCCGGGCGCTGGATTGCCTGCGGCCGTCGCTGGTGGAGATGGGGCGCGCGGTGGTTCGCAAGGATCACCGCAACGGTGCCGTCGTGCTGCTGATGTGGGCCGGCATCCTCGCTTACCTAGACCGATGCGGCTACGACTACGTCGCTGGCTGCGTGTCGGTTCCGGTCGCCGGCGACGGCGGGCCGCCGGGCGCCCAGATTCGCGGCGTGCGCGACTTCGTGCTGCGGCGCCATGCCGCCCCGCCCGAGTACCGGGTGCATCCGCATCGCCCGGTGATCATCGACGGACGGACCCTCGACGAGATCCCTGCGCCCGCGCGGCCGATGATCCCGCCGCTGATGCGCGGCTACCTGCGGTTGGGCGCGCGGATATGCGGTGAGCCGGCCTACGACGCCGACTTCGGCGTGGGCGATTTCCCTGCTCTGCTGGACAAGCGTCAAGCCGACACGCGATATCTGCGCCGACTCCGGTCGGTAGCGGCGGCCACCGAGGCGGCGGGCGGGGTGGCCCGATGAGCAGTCCGCTAGCGCGCGACCACGCCTGGCTGCCGCGGGCGTCCTGCGATACAAGCTGCGTGCAGGCCGGAGGCCCGGACGCGTCCCGTCGGTTGATCGTGGCGCTGCGGGTGACGCTGCGTGTCAGCTTGGGCCTGCTCTTGGCGCCCGCGCTGTTGCTGGTCTCGCTTCCGCTACCGGGCCGGTCGCGGGCCAGGCGGCTCTACTGCCGACTGATGTTGTGGTGTCTCGGCGTCCGGATCACGGTGTCGGGCGGGCCGATTCGCAATCTGCCCGGTGTGTTGGTGGTCAGTGACCACACGTCTTGGCTGGATATCGTGACGATCGGCGCGGTACTTCCCACCAGCCGGTGGCGCGCGGCGCCCGCGTCATTTGTCGGCCGCGCCGATGTGGCCGGCAATCTCGTCGTGCGGATGATGACGTTCATCATCAAGGTCATCCCGATCGACCGGGCCAGCCTGCGTCAGCTGCCCGGTGTCGTCGATGCCGTCGCCGCTCGGCTGCGCGCCGGTCAGACGGTGGTGGCGTTCCCGGAGGGCACCACCTGGTGCGGCCTGGCGTCTGGGCCGTTCTATCCGGCGATGTTCCAGGCCGCCGTGGACACCGGCCGACCGGTCCAGCCGCTGCGGCTGCGTTACCACCACCGGGACGGCAGGGTCTCGACCGTTCCGGCCTATATCGGCGACGACACGCTGCTGCGTTCGATTGGCCGGTTGCTGGTCGCACGCCGCACTGTGGCGCGGGTCTACGTCGAATCACTGCAGCTGCCGGGTGCCGATCGGCGGGAGCTGGCCCGTCGCTGCCAGGCCGCTATCCGCGCGACGGCGGTGCCGCACCCAGGTCATGGGCCGCGTCGACCCGTGCTGGCCTCCTGACCTCAAGGACCGCGCCGGTATTCTGGGCGGGTCATGGTCTATCTCGATCACGCCGCTACCTCCCCGATGTACCCCGCCGCCATCGAGGCGATGACGGGCGCGCTGAACACGGTGGGCAACGCTTCCTCGCTGCACACCACGGGTCGGGCCGCTCGGCGTCGAATGGAAGAATCCCGCGAGTTGATCGCGGCCAAGCTGGGTGCGCGTCCGTCCGAGGTGGTCTTCACCGCCGGCGGCACCGAGAGCGACAATCTCGCCGTCAAGGGGATTTACTGGGCGCGCCGCGATGCCGAGCCACGCCACCGGCGCATTGTCACCACCGCGGTGGAACACCACGCCGTGCTGGATTCGGTGAACTGGCTCGTCGAGCATGAAGACGCCCAGGTGACCTGGTTGTCCACCGCCGCGGACGGATCGGTGTCCGGTGCCGCGCTGCGTGACGCTCTTCAGCGCCACGACGACGTTGCGCTGGTCTCGGTGATGTGGGCCAACAACGAGGTCGGCACCGTCATGCCGATCGATGAACTCGCCGCCATCGCTGCCGAGTTTGCCGTCCCGATGCACAGCGACGCGGTTCAGGCGGTGGGGCAGCTGCCGGTCGTCTTCGCCGCCAGCCAGCTGTCGGCGATGAGTGTGGCCGCCCACAAGTTCGGCGGCCCGCCCGGTGTGGGCGCGCTGCTGCTGCGCCGCGACGTCGGCTGTGTGCCGTTGTCGCACGGCGGTGGGCAGGAACGCGACATCCGCTCCGGCACCCCCGACGTTGCCGGTGCCGTCGGCATGGCCACCGCGGTGCAGCTCGCCGTCGACGGGCTGGAGGCCAACAGCGCGCGGCTGCGGCTGCTGCGCGACAGTCTCATCGACGGTGTGCTGACAGGCGTCGAGGACACTCGCCTCAACGGTGCTGCGGGATCTCGACGACTCCCGGGTAACGCGCACTTCACCTTCGACGGGTGCGAGGGCGACGCGCTGCTGATGTTGTTGGACGCCAACGGAATCGAATGCTCAACCGGGTCAGCGTGCACTGCCGGAGTGCCGCAGCCGTCGCACGTGTTGCTCGCGATGGGCGCTGATGCTGCCAGCGCCCGCGGGTCGCTGCGACTGTCGTTGGGGCACACCAGCGTCGAGGCGGACGTCGACGCGGCGCTGCGAGTGCTGCCCGGCGCCGTCGCCCGCGCCCGGCAAGCCGCGCTGGCCGCCGCCGGGGCGTCGCGATGAAGGTCCTCGCCGCGATGAGCGGCGGTGTCGATTCGTCTGTCGCCGCCGCCCGCATGGTCGACGCCGGACACGACGTGGTCGGCGTGCATCTGGCGCTATCGCAGGCCCCCGGGACACTGCGCAGCGGCTCGCGGGGCTGCTGCTCCAAAGAGGACGCCGGAGATGCTCGGCGGGTCGCCGATGTGCTCGGGATCCCGTTCTATGTATGGGATTTCGTGGATAAGTTCAAAGAAGACGTGATCGACGATTTCGTGTCGTCCTACGCCCGCGGTGAGACCCCGAATCCATGTGTGCGGTGCAACGAGCGGATCAAGTTCTCGGCGCTGGCGACACGCGCGTTGGCATTGGGTTTCGACGCGGTCGCCACCGGGCATTACGCGCGGCTGTCCGGCGGGCGGCTGCGTCGGGCTGTCGACCGGGACAAGGACCAGTCCTACGTGCTGGCGGTGCTGACCTGCGGTCAGCTGCGCCATGCGGCGTTCCCGATCGGAGACACGCCCAAGTCGCAGATCCGCGCCGAGGCGGCCCGCCGCGGCCTGGCGGTCGCCGACAAGCCGGACAGCCATGACATCTGCTTCATCCCGTCCGGTGACACTCGCGCGTTCCTGGGGGCCCAGATCGGCGTGCGCCGCGGCTCGGTCGTCGACCAGCGGGGGACTGTGCTGGCCACCCATGACGGGGTACACGGTTTCACCATCGGCCAGCGCAAGGGACTGGGCATTGCGGGCCCGGGCCCGGACGGCCGGCCGCGCTACGTCACCGCGATCGACGCCGACAGCGGCACCGTGCAGGTCGGCTCGGCGGCTGAACTGGATGTGTGGAAGCTGACCGGGCAGCAGCCGGTTTTCACCGCGGGGACGCCGCCGGTCGGACCCTTCGAGTGTGCGGTGCAGGTGCGTGCGCACGGCGAGGCCGTCGACGCGGTCGCCGAGTTGGCCGGCGACGAGCTTGTGGTGCGGCTGCGCACACCGCTGCGCGGTGTGGCGCCGGGGCAGACGCTTGTGCTGTATCGCCCCGACCCGGACGGCGACGAGGTGATCGGCAGCGCCACCATCACCGCCGCGTCCTGACCCGATCGCCGTGGCGCAAACCGGAGCGCAACTGTCGCGCATGACCGCGCGGGTTCTGCGTCGGCTCGGGTTGGTCGCGCTCATCGGCAATGCCGGCGGCTCCGCGGTTGTGACGGGCTTTGCGTAGCGTCCTGCAGTTCAGTTAAACCGAAGTTACTGCCGGTGAGATAGGCAGAATCTGGGTTTGAGCTTGGATTGTTGTCGGTTTATGACCTGTATATGTAGCCATCAATTTAGGCATGTTGTTGACTGTCATAGCTGAGTTCGTCTTGTAATATTCATGTATGGCGAAGCCAGTGTCGATGCATGTAGCCCGGACTCCGAGCACATATGTGGACAAGGCGGGCAAGGTGCGCCGCTACGAGTCGGTGTTGGTGCGCCGTACCTATCGGGACGGCAAGAAGGTGCGCCACGAAACCCTGGCCAACCTGTCCAAACTGCCCACCGAGGTGATCGCCACGGTGCAGGCGGCGCTGAAGGGCCAGGCGTTGGTGCCCGCCGCATCGGTGTGCACCATCACCCGTGCACTGCCGCACGGGCATGTGGCCGCGGTGGCGGCGATGGCCCGCGCGTTAGGTTTCCCGGCGCTGCTGGGCCCGCCGTGCCGGTCGCGGGATCTGGCGCTGGGGTTGATCATCTCGCGGGTGGTGCGGCCCATCTCGAAGCTGTCCACGCTGGCCTGGTGGGCCGACACCACCTTGGGCGCCGACCTAGACATCACCGGCGCATCCACCGATGAGCTGTATGCGGCGATGGACTGGCTGGCCGACCGGCAAGACCCGATCGAGAAGCGCCTGGCTGCCAAACACCTTGGGCCCGAGATGAATCCGTCGCGGATGGCGTTGTTCGATCTGACCAGCTCCTGGGTGACCGGCCGATGCTGTGAGCTGGCCGCGCGCGGCTACTCCCGCGACGGCAAAAAAGGGCTGCCGCAAATCGAATACGGCATCCTCACCGACCCGGCCGGGCGCCCGGTGGCGGTGCGGGTCTTTGCGGGCAACACCGCCGACCCGACCGCGTTCACCGACATCGTCGAGGTGATCCGGGCCAAGTTCGCAATCACCAACCTGGTGCTGGTGGGCGATCGCGGCATGATCACCGCCGCGCGCATCGACGCGCTGGGTGACCTCAACGACGCCGGAGCCGGTTTCGGGTGGATCACCGCGCTGCGCGCCCCCGCTATCGCCAAACTCGCCGCCGACGACGGGCCGCTACAGATGAGCCTGTTCGACACCCAGGACCTAGCCGAGATCACCCACCCCGACTACCCGGGCGAACGGTTGATCGCCTGCCGCAACCCCGCCCTGGCCGCCGAACGGGCCCGCAAACGCGGCGAGCTGCTGGCCGCCACCGAGACCCTGCTGGCGGCCATCGCCGAACGAGTCGATCGCGGCACCCTGCACGGGGCCGGCCGGATCGGTGAAGCCGTCGGCAAAGTGGCCGGTAAATACAAGGTGGGCAAGCACTTTCACCGCACCATCACCGACACCAGCTTCAGCTACCACCGTGACCAGGCCGGCATCGACGCCGAAGCCGCCCTCGACGGCATCTACGTGCTGCGCACCAGCGTGCCGGCCACCGACCTGGATGCCGCCGGGGTGGTAACCGGCTACAAGAACCTGGCCCACATCGAACGCGACTTCCGCAGCATCAAAACCGACGACCTGGACCTGCGCCCCATCCACCACCGGCTCACCGAACGGGTCAAAGCCCACGTGCTGATCTGCCTACTCGCCTGCTACCTGACCTGGCACCTCCGCCACGCCTGGGCGCCGCTGACCTTCACCGACGAACACCCACCCAGCCGGGACAACCCCGTCGCCCCCGCGCAACGCTCCGCCGGCGCCCAGGCCAAAGCCTCCCGACACCAAACCCCCGAGGGCAACCCGCTACGCAGCTTCCGGGGCCTGCTCGACCACCTGGCCACCCTCACCCGCAACCAAATCCGCTACCACGGCACCAACACCGAAGTGCCCACACTCGCCGAACCCACCCCCGAGCAACGCCGCGCCTTCGACCTCATCGGCACCGCCATCCCTCTCAGCGCCGCGTAGCCAGAACCCCCAACCCACCAAACCGGCAAAACCCCAGGGCAAAACAACAATTCACTACCCATGACACCGTAACTTCGGGTTAAAGGGAAATCGCAACCCGTCCGTATCTACGCCTTGCGTCCGAGGCGGTCTGACCTCGGGCCCACCGCGACGGCCTAACGCGACGGGACGTTGGCGGCGATGTTGGTGATCACGATCGTCGACACCGACTCCGGGAATCCGCAGTAGGTGACTTCGATCAGCACCACTGACTTGACTTCGTAATCACGTCCGCAGTCGCCGGGGCGAGTCTGCAGCGACCGTTCGTCGGCGATCCAGGGACCGACGTATCCCTCGCCGGCCGAGGTGTTGGCGCAGTCGCGGACGGTTGCCACCAGGGCGTCGAACGCATGACGCGCGGTATTGGCATCGCGGTAGGCGGCGGCGCCCTCGGAGATCAGCCCGCCGCGAGGCGGATATTGGAAAGTGGTCTTGTGGAACTCTTCGATGTCGGGCCCGAAGGTGGCGGTGTCCTCGTAGACGAACCGGCATTGCGGCGGCGCGGCCTTCGCGAGCGTGTCAACGTCGACCGGGGACTTGCCGTCCATCGACGGGATAATCGTGAGGTGCTCGTCGGCGCCGGTGATCGCGCGCATGCGGGACTGATCGAGCAGGACGCGATCGACGTCGACCCCGGAAAGATTGGGTTCGGCGCCGAATCCCGGTACCGCGGCGCCGCCCACCACGCGGGTGCATGCCGTGGCCAGCAGCGCCGCGCCACACAGCGCCAGCGGGCGTACCGCTACCGCCATCCGTGACATCGTTTTTCCCGGTTTTTCCAGGTCTTTGGCCTGTTTCCTGCAGTCGAGCGTAGTCGCGGCGCGAGGTGACAGAAAAATCAGGTCGCTGCCCTGCTGGGCTGCGGCGTTGTGGACATAACCGATCACCGCCTTATTTAACGAAGCTAAATACCACCTCTGGCCGGCCACCCATCCGGACTCAAGCTGCGACCTCGGGATTAGAAGTCTGTGGCCACCGCTTCCGCGACTAGCGGTCACGAGTGTGCCACTCGTCCAATACTGCCTACTAGACAGCTATTTTCGGCATTGCCGTTACGAACGCAGTAGGGCTTCGCTTCGGCGTCAGAACGCCCCCAGTCGCCGGGGTGACGCCGGGGTGAGCCGGGGTGCAGAATAGTTGTCCACAACCGGGCGTGTCTTTTTGGTGGCCGCCGTGGCAGCGATCTAGCGTTGAATTCAAGTTTGCTGACGACCTCTGAAGGGAGGCACCCGATGGCTATCCAATACGGGCCGGAATACACACACCCGTTCAAAAGCTACAAAAACTGCAAGGGCCGGATCAAGGTCCAGGCCCAGTGGAACGACGGCGGCTGGGTCGGTCACGAAAGCCCGATGCCGAACCTGATGTGGTGCGAAAACCGGTGCGCGTCACATTTGACTGGCATCAACGACACCGCGTAGTAACTAGCCGGGGGCACCACCCGCACGGTGACGAGTCTGGGTGATACACGCTTGGCGACACGCCCGGGAGATGTCGGTGGGCGGTCATAGGCTGGAGGCATGCCAGCTCTCGATCCTCGCGACCGTGTTCAGCGGTTCGTTGTGCGCGCCCGAAGGGTGCTGGCGCATTCTCTCGTGCGCGACCATCTTGACCTTCTGAGTAAAGCGGCCCAGGGCACCATCACGGTCCACGTGGAGTGGAACCACGTGACGGGCGAGGCCAAGCACCGACTACAGATGAAGCTGCCGCTCGAAGAGCAATTCGAGTCGTTCGCTGCAAGGCTGCGGCCGTTTGTCATGCGCAAGGAATCCGTCTACTGGGCGGTGGTGCTGGACGCGCTCGAAAAGCTGCTGAGCGAGGAAACGCTGACGGATCTTGTGGATATGCAAACCCTCCGCGACTATTGGTCAGAGGTCGTCGAAGGCTCCCAGGTAGCCGCGCAGGCCTACTATGTGATGACCGACAGCGGCCAGCTCTCGGATGTTCAGTTGGCCGACTTGTGGCTGAATTCTGATGCGCTCCATACACAGCCGATTCAGTCAGCAGTCGGGAAGGACATGAGCCTGAACGAGCGATACAAGGCGGCTGTGGGTGTCTACTCGCGCATCGGGGCGTGCTTGCAGTACACCTATGCCTTCATCGACCACTTGGTCAGCGAGGGGCTGCTTGAGCTCGACAAGGCGGCGTTCACCCAACAAGTGGTTGCCGACTGCGAAATCGACCAACCAACTCAGGCCTATTGCGTGCCGTTGGGTGGCGCGCCGATGCCGACCGATCTGAGCGAGCTTGACCTTAGTAAGTGGAAGCCGGTCCACGAGGATCCCGAGTTGATGGCCGTCGTGCAAGGGAAAGTAAAGGCCGCCGAGGACGGAACGCCCAAGGCGTCCTAGCCGCGGGGGTGACTCAGAGCGCCCGACCCGGTCCATGCTCAACTTGAGTCCTGCTAGCTCAAAGGGACCGAGCGCTCCATCGACGAAGGAGAGGTTGCCGGTTCGAATCCGGTCCAGCCCACACTTTCACCGGCGGCGCCTCTTCTTTGGGGCGTCGCCACAGTGCGCTTCGCGGCGCGACCGGCTTTGGTGTTGGCGTTCGCACGGGTTGACTTCGCGAGCCTCGCGCGGGCTGCGGCCTGCTTCTTGGTGGCCATCGTTTTCGTTCCTTCCGGTTGGAGCCACCGGGGCGAGGGACGGGGCACCATCCAGACACCTCCCCCCGGCCCGACTCGGGGTCCGCTGCCGCGCATCCGCGTTTTGCCGTAGGAATGCGTTCGGGGTCGCGGGTGGCGGGCTGGGTCAGTCAGCAATCTTGTCGCCTGGGTAGCCGCAAACCTCACCGCGCGGCCGTGGGTGCTGACGCGGGATGCCCACACCACTGCGCGGCGGGTCCACTCGTGGACTGCGGCCAACACGCTGGCGGAGCCGCCGCGACCGACCGCCCTGTCGACGAACGTGGTCAGTTTGGTTGGGTAGCAGCGGGTTTAGGCGTCAGCTCGTGCCGGTGCCGGTCGCTAGGCCCTGAGTTGAGAGGAAATGGTTGATCGTCGCGGTGATCGCCTTGTAGGAGTAGGCGACGCCCAGATTGAGCTCCTGAGAGAGCTGGATGAACGGTGCCGCGGCCGCCTGAAGCGGAACTTGGGAATTCCGTACCAAGGTCGAGCCGACGACGCCAACGAGGTGGATCCGGTCGCCCAACATCAGGCCTTCATGTCCCGTCCAAGATCCCCGGTCGAGGATGAATACCGGGCTGCCGCTGCTTCCGCCGAAAACGGAGCCATCCAGCAGGAATGTTGGCTCTCCGCCAAACGGAATTGCAACGGGCGTCGCAGTTATGGCATTCCGCATGATTGGCGTGTGGTGGACAGGATCAGCCCACCCGTTCGGGTAGCCGATAAAAACCAATTCCTCAAGCACATCGAGGTTTTCGACCGTCGCATCTGAGGGGATATGGCCCCAGTTGAGCATCGGAAGGTACGGCTTCTGTTTCTCGTCGAGGATCAACTGAATCGAGTCACCCAGCGGTTTTACGGCGACGTCAACCTTGGGGTCGGGGTGACCAATCACATCAGTGGCCGCGGGCCCGACGTTAAGCTGCCCATGCACTTGCCCGAGTTCAGGTCCAGAGTTATCCGCATTCGCGAGCAAGAAGTCGAGGCGCAGCACAGCAGCGTCGGCGAAAACGTGCTTGTTGGAGACCAACAGCGGCACTGCCGTACCTGCGGGGTCAAGTGGTGATTCGGAGGCGTTGAAGAGAAAACCGGTCCCGACCTCCACCTTTCCGTTCTTCTTGTTGTTTGTGATGCGAATGGTGCAGAACAGCACATGCTTCGCGAGCGTATCGACCTTCATATTGCTCTGGCTTGCAATCGTCTTCATGCGCTTAACACCTCGGTTCTTTCTTCGGCGACAACACTACACCTAGTGGGTGACAACCAGGTGTACCACAAGATATTGTGTTTTGCGGTTGCAACCCGCCCGCCGGGGTAATGCCGGGGCGAACGACCGAGCGGGACCGGCCGGCAGGTTACCGGCCCGCCTACCTGGCCAGAAACCGTGCCCTCGGCACGACTCGAACGTGCGACCTAGGGATTACCAGGCCCGGTCGGTTGCATCACCCCCGGTCGAATACGGTTGGCCGGTGAGCGTTTTCGCAACCGCCAGCGGCACCGGGTCGTGGCCCGGCACCGCTGCGCGGCAAGCGGCCGAGGTCGTGGTCGGTGAACTGGGCGCCGCGATGGCCCACATCGTCGAGTTGCCCGCCAGGGGAGTGGGCGCCGACCTGGTGGGGCGCGCCGGTGCGCTGCTGATCGACGTGGCCATTGACACGGTGCCGCGTGGCTATCGGGTGGCGGCCCGGCCCGGCGCGGTGACCCGTCGGGCGGTCAGCCTGCTCGACGAAGACATCGACGCGCTGGAAGAGGCGTGGGAGATCGCGGGTTTGCGCGGCAATGGGCAGCCGGTCAAGATCCAGGCGCCCGGGCCGATCACCCTGGCCGCCGAGCTGGAATTGGCCAACGGTCACCGGGCTATCACCGATCTCGGGGCCGTGCACGACATCGCCGCCTCACTGGCCGAAGGTGTCGCCGCCCATCGTGCGTCGGTGTCCCGTCGACTCGACACGCCCGTGATGGTGCAATTCGACGAGCCGTTGCTGCCGGCGGCGGTGGCCGGCCGGCTGACCGGAGTGACCACGCTGAGCCCGGTGGCCCCGATCGACGAGACGCTGGCCACCACCGTGTTGGACACTTGCGTGGCCGCCGCGGGCGCTGAGGTGTCAGTGCACAGCTGCGCCACGGCGTTACCGTGGAAAGTAATGCAGCGCAGCAATGTTGCAGCAGTTTCTGTCGACGTGTCGACACTTGACGCCGCCGATCTGGACTCGATCGCGGAATTCGTCGAATCGGGCCGCGCCGTCATCCTCGGCGTCGTCTCGTCCAGCACCCCGGCGCGGCGTCCCTCGGCGGAGGAGGTCGCGGCCGCCGTCGTGGCGGTCACCGACGGGCTCGGCTTCGGCCGCTCGGCGCTGCGCGACCGTATCGGCGTCACGCCGGCGTGCGGCCTCGCCTTGGCGACGCCGCAGTGGGCGCGCGCCGCCATCGGGCTCGCCCGGCGGGCCGCGGAGGCCTTCGCCGACGACCCCGACGCGATCTAAGCGCGCCGGTCTTTTCGTCGGCGTCCTCCGATAGCCTGCCAACGTGATCTCAGCAGAGGCTGATCCCGTCGCCCCCGAGGTGCGCCGTCTTTGGCGCGAACTGGCCGACGAGGTGCGCGAACACCAGTTCCGCTACTACTTGCGCGACGCGCCGATCATTTCCGACGCCGACTTTGACCGCTTGCTGCGTCGGCTGGCCGCACTCGAGGAGGAGCATCCCGAGCTGCGCACGCCCGACTCACCGACTCAGCTCGTCGGCGGCGCCGGCTTCGCCACCGATTTCACCTCGGCCGAGCACTTGGAGCGGATGCTGTCCCTGGACAATGTGTTCAGCACCGAGGAATTCGACGTGTGGGCGGCGCGCATCCACGCCGAGGTCGGTAACGATGTCCCATTTCTGTGCGAGCTCAAGATCGACGGTGTCGCATTGGCTTTGGTCTACCGCGACGGACGGCTGGTCCGGGCCGCAACTCGTGGCGACGGCCGCACCGGCGAGGACGTCACGCTCAACGCGCGCACGATTGACGACGTCCCCGAGCGGCTCATCGCCAGCGACGACTATCCGGTACCCGACGTGCTCGAGGTACGGGGTGAAGTGTTCTTCCGGGTCGCCGATTTCGAAGCGCTCAACGCCGCATTGGTCGAAGACGGCAAGGCGCCGTTCGCCAACCCACGCAACAGTGCGGCGGGATCGCTGCGGCAGAAGGATCCCGCCGTCACCGCTCGCCGCAAGCTGCGGATGATCTGCCACGGCTTGGGACACATCGAGGGATTTCGGCCGCCCACCCTGCACGACGCCTATCTGGCGCTGGATGCCTGGGGCCTGCCCGTCTCCGAACACACCAGGCGGGTGGAAAACGCTGCCGGCGCCCTGGAACGCATCGCCTACTGGGGCGAGCATCGCCATGACGTGGCTCACGAAATCGACGGCGTCGTCGTCAAAATCGACGATGTATCGCTGCAGCGCAGGCTGGGTTCCACGTCGCGGGCACCGCGGTGGGCGATCGCCTACAAGTATCCGCCGCAGGAGGTGCAGACCAAGCTGCTCGACATCCGGGTGAATGTCGGTCGCACCGGGCGGGTCACACCGTTCGCGTTCATGACGCCGGTTACCGTTGCCGGATCGACGGTGGGGCTGGCCACCTTGCACAACGCTGCCGAGGTCAAGCGCAAGGGAGTGTTGATCGGCGACACGGTGGTGATCCGCAAGGCCGGCGACGTGATCCCCGAAGTCTTGGGTCCCGTCGTCGACTTGCGCGACGGCTCCGAACGCGAATTCGTCATGCCCACAACGTGTCCCGAATGCGGAACCCCGCTCGCTCCGGCGAAGGAGGGCGATGCCGACATCCGTTGCCCCAACGCGCAGTCCTGCCCGGCGCAATTGCGTGAGCGGGTGTTTCACGTCGCCGGTCGTGGTGCTTTCGACATCGAAGGCCTGGGCTACGAGGCGGCCATCGCACTGCTGAAAGCTCACGTGATCGGCGACGAGGGTGATCTGTTCGGCCTCACCGAAGACGACTTGTTGCGCACCGAGTTGTTCACCACCAAAAGCGGCGCGCTGTCTGCCAACGGCAAGCGCCTGCTGGTCAACCTGAACACGGCCAAGAAGCAACCGCTGTGGCGGGTGCTGGTGGCATTGTCGATTCGCCACGTCGGGCCGACCGCTGCCCGCGCGCTGGCGACCGAGTTCGGCAGCCTGGATGCGATCACGTCGGCCTCGACCGAGCAGCTGGCCGCGGTCGAGGGTGTCGGCCCGATCATCGCCGCAGCGGTGACCGAGTGGTTCACCGTGGACTGGCATCGGGCCATCGTCGATAAGTGGCGATCGGCCGGCGTGCGGATGGCCGACGAGCGTGACGCCAGCGTGCCCCGCACGCTGGCGGGATTGACGATCGTGGTGACCGGCTCGTTGACCGGCTTTTCCCGCGATGACGCCAAGGAGGCCATTGTGGCGCGTGGCGGCAAAGCCGCCGGGTCGGTGTCGAAGAAGACCGCCTATGTCGTCGCCGGCGATTCCCCCGGATCGAAATACGACAAGGCCGTCGAACTCGGCGTGCCCGTCCTCGACGAGGACGGATTCCGAAAGCTGTTGGCCCAGGGGTTTTCCGACAGCGAACCAGACGAGTAATCAGGGTCGCCTGCGCAGGGTGATCCGCGGCCGTGATCGGCCGCGGATCAGGTCTACCCGAGGCTTCCAGCAGCACACGGCGATCGGCGTGGCAGTAGGTGTGCCCGGTCGTCAGTGCAGACACGGCAGCGGCGACCGCCAGCATCGCGGACCCGTTGACGACCAGACTGATGCAGCCGCCGATCGTGGCTCCGACCAGGAAGCTGACGTACAGCAGAAAGTAACCCAGCCACGCCGCGGCGACCCCGCCGCTGAGGTGGCGTTCGATGCCTTGGCCTAGCTTCACCAGTGTCCCCGTCACGTAGCTCAGCGGGATCGATACCTCACCATCTCTGACGAAGGAAGTGTTCAAGGCGCCAATGCCGAAGGCAACGAAAAGAATTGGCACGAAGGAAACGTGGTCGGCCGACCATCCACCCGCGAGCGCATCGACTGCGACGGCCGTCAGCAGGCAAAACGTGGTCAGCACGGTGGGACCGTGGGGATGAGCTACCCAGATATGCCTCCGGCACAGCGACGCGATCACGACGCCACCGACGAATGCCGCCAGCAGTGACGTCGCTGTTATCGACAACCAGGACTCGTCGCGGAAGAAGCCCAGTACCGCACGCTCGCTGTTGCCAGTCATGAAAGTCAGGAAGTATCCCGCGGATTGGGTGAAGGCGGTGGCGCCGAGCAGGCCGGCCAGACCGGCCAGCACCCACGACAGTCGCGCCTCACGTCCGAAAAGCTCGGGATCGTCAAGGAAGGTCTCTTCGTCGACTACTGCGGTACTCAAAGTCATTTGTTTCCTTCGAATTCGTTCGATGAGCTATGCGGCACCCGCCGGCAGAGCGCGCTGGTGTGCTGATTCGCGGCAACGCAGGTGTATGAGACGCGTCGTTTCGACGCATGCCGACGCGGATCAGCGCACACCGATCCGTGGGTGGGCATGGCGCTCGTGATCTGCCGCGCGGATGCGGATCAGCGCGGGAGAGTCTTCAACGCCCGTCGTCACATAGCAGCTGCGCGACGGCTGGGCGCATGGCTGATCAGCAGAGCGAGATACAGAGCTGTGTCAAAAGCTTTCGGCCCGTGCGAGATACGTCGAGACCGAACGCGTCGGGGACGCCGAACCTGTGCTGAAAGGCATGCCAAGCTGCTGGCCGGTACCACCATCGCCACATCGTCAAAGTGCGCAACCGCTGAGGTACAGCGCGTTGGTGTGGCGCGATGGCGTCCAACGGCTTAGGAGCTGTGGATAACGAATCGTGTTTGAGGTCTGCGCGGTCGATATCGTCAACGCTCGATGCCAGCAGCGTTGCGGAAGGTTGATCCGAGGCTGAGAGCTCGAATCGCGCTAGCCCACAACCGATTACGCTGACCAGAACGCAGATGGCGACCGTCACGCACGTGACGCAGCCCAGCTGGTCCGTTCTCGATCGTTTGCTGAAAGTCACAGTGCGCCAACTCTAACAGCGCATCTGGACAGCCGCATCGCCATACATATCAACCTCATACGGAACTCGGATCAGAGCAGCAGTGGCAGCCGCCACAGCGGGGTGCTCGGCTCGAGCAGCCATATGCGGATCGCGGTGAATCGGAACAGTCGCAGGGCGCCGGTGATGAGTACGGCCGCCAGCGGCAAGTCTCCCAGTGCCGCGGTCAGCTCCGACACGCGGAAGTCGTTGGGTCCGGCGGTGAGCACGTCGAACCAGGCGTCGCAGATCAGCAACACGCCGGTTGCGAACGCGGTCAGCAGCATCACCTGTCGGCGCAACATGCCGAAGACGACGGTTGCGGTCATCAGGGCAATCAGCAGCAGGTCGAAGCCGACCCAGGTCGCCGTCCAGTCGTGCACCACGTAGTCGTCGGGCAGTTCGAAGGCGAGGTACACGGTCCAGGGGATCAGCACCAGCGTCCCGCCGATCATGATCCCCAGCCAGCCCCACCGGATCCGGCGCGCCACGGCGACCGGCATCAGCTCGGACAGGGGTCGCTCAAGCCGTCGTATCAGTTGACGGCGCTCGGCCGGGGACATCGCAGCGATCTGGGCATCGGACAGCAGGCTCACACTTGAGCAATACCCCGTTCATCGGCGTTTATCGGCGTGCTCAGTGCAGCAGGGTCCCGACGATCCCGGCCAGGTAGCCCAGCCGTGCCACCTCTGACGGCCGGAATGCCGGACCGCCAGGCCGTCCCAGCATGACCGCGGTGTCGGGCGCGCCCAGCGGCGCGGCGACCAGGGTGGTGTCCAGCTCGCGCCATACCTGCGGTACCCAGTCGCCGGTGGCGTCCAGCGCAGTGGCGCGCGTGATAGGCATCCACGGGACGGCGTTCAGTCCGGTTTCCGGCGCGCCCGGGCTGCCCACCACAGGCTGGATCCCGTCGTCGGAACTGCGCAGCACCGCACACCAGCTCACCCGGAGCACTTGGGGGGCTTCGTCGACGAGCACCTTCAGCTTGGCCGTTGTGTCGCCCTCTGCGGCGACGTGGTCGATCAGCGCCAGCTCTCGGTGCGCGTCCAGCAGCCCGGTGTGCGGTCGCAGGCTGTCCACCCGCACCCCATTGAGCGCTTCGGCTGCCGTGATCAGCGTGTCCGGCATGGCCCGCGGCGGTAGCTCGACCACAAGATCGTCGATCGCGTAGCCGGACCCGCGTTCCACGACGTCCAGCGACAAGATGTCGGCCCCTACCGACCCCAAGGCCACGGCCAGCGAGCCGAGGCTGCCCGGCCGGTCGGCAAGCTGAACTCGCAGCAGATAGGAAGACACGCGCACACTGTCGCACAGCCAGGCGGCGGCGGCATTTCGACGGCGGCAGGCGGGCGCCAC
>NZ_JBKQTQ010000060.1:0-4379 GCF_052143115.1 Mycobacterium sp. | reverse complement strand
ACCGCGGCGAAAGCCCGGCCGAAGGCTTTCCCGCTGTGGCCACACCACCGTGGGACACCAAGGCGCCCAAAGAGAACGTCGTCGCGTGGCAGGAGGGCGGCTGGGTGCACGGTGACGTCCTAGACATTGGCTGCGGGCTCGGCGACAACGCCATCTACCTGGCCAAAAGCGGACACAATGTGACCGGGTTGGACATCTCGCCGACCGCGCTGATCACCGCCGAGCGGCGGGCCAAGGACGCCGGGGTCGACGTCAAGTTCGCGGTGACCGACTCCACCAAGCTCGACGGTTACACCGACGCGTTCGACACCATCGTCGACAGCGGCATGTTCCACTGCCTGGACGATGACGGCAAGCGCAGCTATGCGGCCGCGGCGCATCGGGCGACCAGGCCGGGCGCCACCCTGCTGCTCAGCTGCTTCTCCGACGCCAACCCGTCGGACGACGAATGGCCCCGGCCGGCGGTGCCCGAGCAGACCCTGCGCGACGTCCTCGGCGGCGCAGGCTGGGATATCGAGTCACTGGAGCCTGCGACCTGGCGCCGCGAGATCGACGGCAACCAAGTCGAGATGGCGTTCTGGTACGTGAGGGCACGACGGCGCTAGCTTTCTCGGCAGCCGGTCGTCACTCGCCGGCTTTGCTCAACGGCGACGGGGGTTCGCCGACGAAATCGCCACGGCCATCCGGCGGGTCAACGACATCGCGGAGCTGGCCAGAACGCGGTGATCGGCCTTTCGCTGTGCCGGGGTGGCTCCGCACCGGCCCTGCAAAGACGATTACCACCGCCCCTCGACGAGCTGTGAGTAAGCTGTGCATTCAATACTAACGGTCCGAAGCCGCCGACCACGACGTGCGCCATCTGTTTGGGGGAAGGCATTCCAACGTCTGCGGCAACGGGTGCCGCGAGCTAATCGAGGATCAGATGAGTGACAACTCCAGCAGGCCGGTCCGTCCACTGATCGGGTTCACCACCCGTGATGACGCGCCGCGAATTACCCCGGCACCGAGTAGCCGGACGTGGATGTCAGCAATGTCAGCGACGCGTAACGGTTGGCCCAATCGGTGTTTGCCGATGCTCATCGCTAACCAAAGCGGCTGGGAGCTGCGCAACCGGTGCGCGTTCACCGCTACGTGGTTCGGTCAGGAAGACGAGGCGGACGTGATGATCCAACCCGATAAGCGCGATACCGGCCAGTTCCTGCCCCTCAGCCATTTCGGTAACGGCATCCTGACCTGGCATCTGCCGATGTTGTTTCGCACTCCTGCGGGCTACAACCTGTTAGTCCGCGGACCCGCAAATTATCCGAAGGACGCCGTGTATCCGTTAGAGGGCATAGTCGAAACCGACTGGGCAAGTGCGAGTTTCAGCATGAGCTGGAAATTCACCCGCAAACTGATGCCGGTGCGATTCGAGGTCGACGAACCGATGTGCATGATCGTCCCGCAGCGCCGAGCTGAGCTTGAAGAGTTCGCCCCCGAACTCAGGCGCATCGAGTCTGACGAAGATCTGCAGCGCAAGCACAAGTCGTTTCTTCGCTCACGTGACGCGACAAAACAGATCGAGCAGATCGCGAGGGTCGCAGCGGGAGAGCAAGTGGAGTGGCAAGGTGACTACGCGCGAGGCAGACACACCGACGGCGAGGCCGGGACACCGGATCACCAGACTCGCCGTCATCTTCGTTCATTTGTTCAGCCACAATATGAGAAGCACAATCATAGTTCCAGCCCGTAGCCGCGGCCGCGACCGATTTAGCAGCATTTCGGCAACGGCTTAGATCAGTTAAGGGCAAGATTGCCTCGCCAGCAAACCGGAACCAGCGCAGCGCTGCGGTGCGCCTAAGCCGGTCTGGACGAGATCGAACGCGAAGCGATCCGCGCCGAAGGGCTGGACCGTGACGGCCCGCCGTGATGGCAGCTTTAGAGCTGGTACGGCTGAAATTGACCCTGCTGCGCACTTGATGGCCCCTTAGCGGACCCCACAGCGCGGGGCGCGTCACAGCCTCGTTTCGATGCCGAGCTCCGCCAGCAGGTGCCGAACGCGCGTCTCGATCTCATCGCGCATGGGGCCCACCGCACGCTTGAATAAAGGCGTGTGGCGCCGTAGCTTTTGGGAAGGCGTCTCTACACAGTTCGAGCGAAGGTCGTGATGAAATTTCCCCCAAACTAACCCCCAAATTTGAGATGGCGCAGGCACACTACGACCTGTCTGACGAGTTCTTCCGGCTTTTCCAAGACCCGACGCAGACTTACAGCTGTGCGTACTTCGAGCGGGAGGACATGACCCTCGAAGAGGCACAGCTCGCGAAGATTGACCTGTCACTCGGCAAGCTGGGTCTGGAGCCTGGGATGACGCTGCTCGATATCGGCTGCGGCTGGGGTGCCTGTATTAACCGAGCCCTCGACAAGTACGACGTCAATGTCATCGGTCTGACGCTGAGTAAGAACCAGCTCGCCCATGTTCAGTCGCTTCTCGACAAGAACCCGAGCAAACGCTCGAAGTCGGTCCAGTTGCGTGGCTGGGAAGAATGGGACGGCAAGGTTGACCGGATTGTGTCGGTCGGCGCGTTCGAGCACTTCGACTTCGACCGCTACGACGAGTTCTTCGACATCACCTATAAGGCGATGCCGACTGACGGAGTGATGCTGCTGCACACCATCACCATCTTGACTGCCAAAGAGATGACCGCAGAGGGTTTGCCACTGACCTTGGAGCTGGCACGCTTCGTCAAGTTCATGGTCGATGAGATTTTCCCCGGCTGTCGGCTCCCAACACTCGATATGGTGCCAGACCATGCCGCTAAGGTCGGCTACACCTGCACCCGCATCCAGCAGCTGCAGTCACACTATGCGAAGACTTTGGATATGTGGTCGGCGGCGCTGAGGGAACATAAGGATGAGGCCATCGCGCTACAGGGTGAAGTCGTCTACAACCGCTATGACAGATTTCTCAGTGGAGGTGCGAAGGCGTTCCACGAGGGCTACATCGATATCGCCCAGTACACGCTGGAGAAGTAACCGGCGCTTGGTGCGCTCGCTGTGGTGCGGAGTCAGACCTTCACGAACCTTAAGGGGTTTTTGTGCTGGCGCTGCGGCGAAAAGAAAGTACATGGTCGCTAAATGATTCGTGACGAGCGGCTACTTGGCCTTGTCAGTGCCCGGCTCAGAACGTGTTGACCTTGTCGTACGAACGCACCTCGGCGTTTGCCGAACGAAGTTGTGACGGTTGCGGGATAAAGCAGCAGGTCAACGGGTTGGTTGTGCTGGCGGCTGAAAGTCTCGGGAAATTCTACTGCGGTCCCGTGCGGTCCCAGGCCGATTGACGGGGCGCCCGTCGGAGCCGACAGGCAGCACCGCCATCGCTTACCGTCCGCATTGGTGTGGGTGAACGTCGCTGCGGTTACCAGTTCAGCGGAGACCACTGTGACGGGGAAATTCGGCCCCGGCGGTCCGTTCGCATCCGACCTTGGGCATTCTCACAAGAATCTGATGTATCGGCGTAATTTTGTCTCCCCCGAATGTTAGGAGCGCTTCGTGTTCGTAGATGGGACTGTCGGGGGGACGACGGAGGGTGGCGATATTGAATCGCCCTGGAAATCCTGGAGGCTCCTGACCTTGGAAACGAGGATGGAGCCATGCCGAAGGAACAGTCGCCAGGGAAGGCGACGACGCGTAGGTACAGCCCGGAGGAGAAGGCCGCTGCGGTGCGGATGGTGCGCACCTTGCGTGCCGAGTTGGGCACCGAGCATGGGACGGTGTACCGGGTTGCCCGCCAACTCGGATACGGCGTGGAATCGGTGCGCTCCTGGGTGCGCCAGGCCGACATCGACGACGGTTACGCGCCCGGGGTGTCGACCGCGGAGTCGCAGCGGGTCAGGGAACTTGAGCAGGAGATCCGAGAACTGAAGCGTGCCAACGAAATTCTGAAGCGAGCGGCCAGTTTCTTCGGGGCGGAGCTCGACCGCCAACACAAGAAGTAGTCACCTTCATCGACGTTAACCGCGACGAGTTCGGGGTCGAGCCCATCTGCACTGTCCTGCGATCAGCAGGCGTGCAGGTGGCCCCGAGCACCTACTACGCGAATAAGGCGCGTCCGCCCTCTGTGCGAGCTTGCCGCGACGCCGTCGTGGGGCCGGCGCTGCGGCAGATCTGGGAAGACAACTATCGCGTCTACGGCGCCCGCAAGCTGTGGAAAGCAGCCCGCCGTGCTGGTCACGACGTCGGACGTGATCAGGTCGCCCGGCATATGCGGGCTGCCGGCATCGAAGGGGTGCGCCGCGGCAAACGGGTCCGCACCACCAAGACCGACCCGGCCGCGGCGCGTCATCCCGATCTGGTGGGCCGGGATTTCACCACGACCGCGCCCAATGCGCTGTGGGTCA
>NZ_JBKQTQ010000059.1:0-5415 GCF_052143115.1 Mycobacterium sp. | reverse complement strand
CCGCCACGGCCGAGAAGAAGTAGCCCATGGGAGCCCAGCTTCGCCTGGTCAGGCGGCGGATCAGCTCGGTGCAGTCCATCGCCCAGATCACCCGTGCGCAGGAGCTGATCGCGTCGTCGCGGATCGTGCGGGCGCAGCAGCAGGTGCGCGCGGCCGAGCCGTACGCGCGGGAGCTCACCCGCGCGGTGGAGGCGGTGATCAGCCGCTCGACCACGATCAACCACCCGTTCACCGAGGAGCCGCAGCACCCGACCCGCGCCGCGGTGCTGATCCTGACCAGCGACCAGGGCTTCGCCGGCGCCTACAACGCGAACGTGCTGCGTGAATCGGCCCGGCTGCGGCAGCTGCTGCAGGACCGGGGCATCGAGCCGGTCCTGTACGTGGCGGGCCGCAAGGGCATCGCCTGGCACCGGTTCCGCGAGCTCGACGTCGCCGAATCCTGGAGCGGTTTCTCCGCCGCGCCGAGGTACCGGGACGCGCAGCAGATCGCCACCGTGCTGCTCGAGGCGTTCGAAGCCGGCCAGCACGGCGACCACGAACGCGGCGTGGACGAGATCCACCTGGTCACCACCGAGTTCGTCTCCATGCTGACGCAGCGGCCCGTGGTCCGCAGGGCCCTGCCGCTGCAGATCGAGGAGACGGAGGAGGAGCACCCGTCCGGGCCCCTTCCGCAGTACGAGTTCGAACCCGGGCCGGCCGAGGTGCTCGACGCCCTGCTGCCGCAATACATGACGAGCAGGCTTTACTACTCGATGCTGGAGGCCGCGGCCGCCGAGCTGGCGTCGAGGCGGCGGGCCATGAAGGCGGCCACCGACAACGCGAGTGATCTGCTCGAGACGCTGACTCGTCAAGCCAACAACGCCCGGCAGGCCGAGATCACCCAAGAAATCAGCGAAATTGTCGGCGGCGCCAACGCGCTCGCGGACGCAAGCGCAAACGAGTGAGTGAGGGACACATGACCGCGACCGTTGAAAACTCAGCCGAGAGCGGCGAAGCCGCGACGGGTGCCGGCCGTGTCGCGAGGATCATCGGCCCCGTCGTGGACGTCGAGTTCCCTGCGGACCAGCTGCCGGAGATCTACTACGCGCTGCACACCGAGGTCACGCTCGGCGACGACACCCGGCTGCTGACGCTGGAGGTGGAGCAGCACCTCGGCGACGACATCGTCCGCGCCATCTCCATGGAGCCCACCGACGGCCTAGTGCGCGGCGCCGAGGTGACCAATACCGGCGCGCCGATCGAGGTGCCGGTGGGTGACGTGGTCAAGGGGCACGTGTTCAACGCCCTCGGCGAGACGCTCGACGTACCCACCTCGTCCCTGGACATCACCGAGCGGTGGCCGATCCACCGTGATCCCCCGCCGCTGGACCAGCTCGAGCCGAGGACCGAGATGTTCGTCACCGGCATCAAGGTCCTCGACCTGCTGACGCCGTACGTCCGGGGTGGCAAGATCGGGCTGTTCGGCGGAGCCGGGGTCGGCAAGACCGTGCTGATCCAGGAGATGATCCGCCGCGTCGCCCAGAACTTCGGCGGTGTCTCGGTGTTCGCCGGGGTGGGGGAGCGGACCCGCGAGGCCAACGACCTGTGGCTCGAGATGACCGAGTCCGGTGTCATCCAGGACACCGCGCTGGTGTACGGCCAGATGGACGAGCCGCCGGGCACTCGTTTGCGGGTAGGCCTGTCGGCCCTCACCATGGCCGAGTACTTCCGCGACGTCGAGAAGCAGGACGTGCTGTTGTTCATCGACAACATCTTCCGGTTCACCCAGGCCGGATCCGAGGTTTCCACGCTACTCGGCCGGATGCCCTCGGCGGTGGGGTATCAGCCCACGCTGGCCGACGAAATGGGTGAGCTCCAGGAGCGGATCACCTCGACGCGTGGCCGGTCCATCACCTCGATGCAAGCCGTGTACGTGCCGGCCGACGACTACACCGACCCCGCGCCGGCGACGACGTTCGCACACCTGGACGCGACCACCGAGCTGTCCCGAAATGTGTTCTCCAAGGGCATCTTCCCCGCGGTGGACCCGTTGGCGTCCAGCTCCACCATCTTGGACCCCGCGGTGCTCGGCGACGAGCACTACCGGGTGGCGCAGGAAGTTATCCGAATCCTGCAGCGCTACAAGGACCTACAAGACATCATCGCGATTCTTGGTATCGACGAGCTGTCCGAAGAGGACAAGCAACAGGTCAACCGGGCGCGACGCATCGAACGGTTCCTGTCGCAGAACATGATGGCCGCCGAACAGTTCACCGGTCAGCCAGGTTCCACCGTGCCGGTGAAGGAAACCATCGAGGCGTTCGACAAGCTCACAAAAGGTGAGTTCGACCATGTGCCCGAGCAGGCATTCTTCCTGATCGGCGGTCTCGACGACCTGGCTAAGAAGGCTGAAAGCTTCGGCGCCAAGCTGTGATCTGTTCTTGCCAGCGGCGAAAGGTGGCTTGACATGGCCGGCATGAACGTGGAGATCGTTGCCGTCGACCGGAAGATCTGGTCGGGCGAGGCGACGTTCATCTTCACCCGTACCACCGTCGGGGAGATCGGTATCCTGCCACGGCATATCCCGCTGGTGGCGCAGCTGGTCGATGATGCCATGGTGCGCGTCGAACGTGAGGACGAGAAGGACCTGCGCATCGCGGTAGACGGCGGCTTTATGTCGGTGACCGAGGAGGGGGTCAGCATCCTCGCCGAATCCGCGGAATTCGAATCAGAGATCGACGAGGCCGCGGCCAGAGAGGATTCGGAGTCAGACGATCCCCGCGTCGCCGCCAGGGGGCGGGCCAGACTGCGCGCTGTCGGCGCGCTCGACTAGCCGGTAACCGCGATGAGCGCGCTCATGATTGCCATGGTCGTGCTCGTCGCCATATTGGGAATCGCCGTCGTCGCCTTGAGCTATCGCTTGTGGAAGCTACGCCAGGGTGGGACGGCGGCGATCATGCGGGACATCCCCGCAGTCGGAGGCCACGGGTGGCGACACGGCGTCATCCGCTACCGGGGTGGTGATGCCGCCTTCTACCGATTGTCCAGTGTTCGCTTATGGCCGGATCGTCAACTCAACAGGCGAGGTGTGGACATCGTTTCGCGGCGTTCACCACGCGGTGACGAGTTCGACATCATGACCGAAGAGATCATCGTGTTGGAACTGCGCGACACGACGCAGGACCGTAGGGCGGGCTATGAAATCGCGCTGGACCGAGGCGCATTGACCGCTTTCCAGTCGTGGTTGGAATCACGTCCCTCGCCACGTGCACGCCGCCGCAGCATCTGATCTGCGGGTCTACTTCTCCGGCCGCCCGGGCCGTCCGCCGCCCGGTTGCCACAGCACGTCGCCGTCCGGGTTGGCTACCCGGCACAGGATAAACAGCAAGTCGGACAATCGATTCAGATACTTGGCCGGCACTGGACTGACGTCCGACGGGTGCATTTCGATCGCGGCCCACGCCGAACGCTCGGCGCGGCGTGCCGCCGTGCGGGCGACATGCAGCAGCGCCGAAAGTGGCGAACCACCAGGAAGTACAAAGGAATTGAGCGCCGGCAGCCCTTCGTTGAACTCGTCACACCACGCCTCGAGACGATCGATGTATGACTGCGTGATGCGCAGCGGTGGATACTGGGGATTCTCCACAACCGGGGTAGAGAGGTCCGCACCGGCATCGAACAGGTCGTTCTGTACCTGCTGTAAGACATCCGCTAATTGCTTAATCGGATTTCCCAGCGCGATCGCAGCGCCGATCGCCGCGTTGGCTTCGTCGCAGTCGGCATACGCCACCAACCGCCCGTCGTTCTTTGAGACCCGCGAGAAATCGCTCAACCCGGTGGTTCCATCGTCGCCGGTCCGGGTATAGATGCGCGTCAGGTGTACTGCCATGACTAAAAACCGTACCGCTCTGACCGCCATGCCGACTGACAGGTCGATACCGCTTCACTAAACTAACCCGGGTGGCCGAGCGATTCGTGGTGACCGGTGGCAGTCGGTTGTCGGGCGAAGTCGCTGTTGGTGGCGCGAAGAATAGCGTTCTCAAGCTGATGGCTGCGGCTCTCCTTGCTGAAGGCACCAGCACAATCACCAACTGCCCCGACATCCTCGACGTCCCGCTGATGGCGGAGGTGCTGAGGGGCCTGGGCGCCACGGTCGAACTGGCCGGCGCAACCGTGCGCATCACCTCCCCGGACGAGCCGAAATACGATGCCGACTTCGCCGCAGTCCGTCAGTTCCGAGCCTCGGTCTGCGTGCTCGGCCCGCTCGTCGGGAGGTGCAAACGAGCCAAAGTCGCACTGCCGGGCGGTGACGCCATCGGGTCGCGTCCGCTGGATATGCACCAGGCCGGGCTGCGGCAGTTGGGTGCCGTCTGCAATATCGAGCACGGCTGCGTGGTTGCCCAGGCGGATACCTTGCGGGGCGCCGAAATTCAGTTGGAGTTCCCATCAGTGGGAGCCACCGAGAACATCTTGATGGCCGCAGTCTTGGCGGAGGGCGTCACCACAATTCACAATGCGGCGCGCGAGCCCGACGTGGTGGACCTGTGCACGATGTTGAACCAGATGGGTGCGCAGGTCGAAGGTGCCGGTTCGCCGACGATGACCATTACCGGTGTACCGCGGCTGTACCCGACCGAGCACCGCGTCATCGGCGACCGGATCGTGGCAGCCACCTGGGGCATCGCCGCAGCGATGACCCGCGGCGACATTACGGTGACCGGGGTTGATCCGGCACATCTTCAGGTTGTACTGCACAAACTGCACGACGTGGGCGCCACCGTTACCCAGACCGACGACAGTTTTCGCGTGACGCAGTACGAGCGCCCGAAGGCCGTCAACGTCGCAACGTTGCCGTTCCCGGGGTTCCCGACGGATCTGCAGCCGATGGCGATCGGCCTGGCGTCGATCGCCGATGGCACATCAATGATTACCGAGAACGTGTTCGAGGCGCGGTTCCGGTTTGTCGAGGAGATGATCCGCCTGGGCGCCGACGCCCGCACCGACGGGCACCATGCCGTCGTGCGGGGCCTGCCGCAACTATCGAGTGCACCCGTGTGGTCGTCGGACATCCGGGCCGGCGCCGGTCTGGTGCTTGCTGGATTGGTCGCCGACGGTGACACCGAGGTGCACGACGTCTTTCATATCGACCGCGGCTATCCGCTGTTCGTGGAGAATCTGGTCAGTCTCGGAGCGGAGATTGAGCGCGTAGACTAGTGGGACTTAACGACGCACGGCGCTTCCTCAAGGGATCGTCAGTGCAGTTGACGGTGCCTGTGCCGCAGAGTATAGTAGCAGGGTTGCCTGTTTACGGGTGTTGTTTGAGAACTCAATAGTGTGTTTGGTGGTTTTGTTTTTGTTGTTGTTTTTTGCCATGCCTTGATGCCCCGTGTTGGGGTGTGGTTTTTTTGGATGCCAGTTTTTGGTGTCTTTTTGTTA
>NZ_JBKQTQ010000058.1:0-3359 GCF_052143115.1 Mycobacterium sp. | reverse complement strand
TCTGCTCGACGATGCCGACCGCCCGCGACGCGCCCGAGTCAGGGTCGACCAGTTGATATTTCAGCGACGACGAGCCGGAGTTGATCACCAGCACGACACGGCTCTCAGCGATCATAGACGCCCTGTGCCTGGATCACGGTGATGGCGACGGTGTTGACGATGTTCTTCGACCGACGCGCCGCGGGACAGGTCGTTCACCGTCTTGTTCAAACCCTGCAGCACCGGGCCGATCGCGATCGCGACGGCGCTGCGCTGCAACGCCTTATAGGCGTTGTTGCCGCTCTTGAGTTCAGGGAAGATCAGCACCGTGGCGAGGTCGGCGACCACCGAATCACGCGTCTTGGTGGCCGCGACCGAGGGGTCGACTGCGGCGTCGTATTGGATGGGGCCTTCTACCAGCAGGTCGGGCGCCCGGCTGCGCACCAACTCCGTTGCCGCCCTGGCCTTGTCGAGATCGGCACCGACGCCGGACTCGCCTATGGAATAGGACAGCATGGCCACCTGCGGCTCGATGCCGAACTGTGCGGCGGTGCGCGCCGAGCTGATCGCGATATCGGCGAGCTGTTCGGTCGTGGGCTCCGGGACGATCGAGCAATCGCCGTACGCCGGCACCCGATCCGACAGGCACATCAGGAACATGCTGGACACCGTGGAGACATCCGGCGCGGTCCGGATGATCTCGAACGCAGGCCGGACAGTGCACGCAGCGGTGTGCGCCGCACCCGACACCATGCCGTCCACGATGCCGTTGTACACGAGCATGGTGCCGAAATACGAGTCGTCGTGGATGATCTCGTCGGCCTGCTCGACGGTGACACCCTTGCTCTTGCGCAACGCCGCGTACTGGTCGGCGAACTGATCGCACAACTCGCTGGTCCGCGGGTCGATCACCGCCGCCTCGTCGAGATCGACACCGAGTTCGGCTGCGCGCAAGCGGACCCAGAACTCGTCGCCAAGGATGGTCAGATCCGCGATCCCGCGCTGCAGCACCCGCCCGGCCGACTCGAGGATGCGATCGTCGTCGCCTTCAAGAAGCACAACCCCAGGGTGACCCAGCGACGCCACCGTCGTCTTGGCCACCTCACCCTTCTGGTTGGCCACCGCCAGTACCTGGGTATCAGTCACAGAGACATCCTGGCACCTTTTCCTCGTGCCGCGGGGCGACTCGCAAATGTCTGGCACAATCGGTCGGCATGGGCGTGGAGAACCACCGGCTGGTGCTGCTCCGACACGGGGAGACCGAGTAGTCGAAGTCGGGCCAGCACACCGGCCGCACCGAGCTGGAGCTGACCGACACCGGACGTGAAAAAGCCCAGGCGGGCCGGACACTGGGTGAACTCAAGCTCGAGAACCTCATGGTGATCAGCAGCCCGCGCCGACGGGCCTTGGCCACCGCCGAGTTTGCCAGTCTGAGCGTCGATGAGGTGTCGCCGTTGATCGCCGAATGGGATTACGGCCGCTACGAGGGCCTGACGACCGCGCAGACCCGGGAATTGCAGCCGGACTGTCTGGTCTGGACGCACGGTTGCCCGGGCGGTGAAAGCGTCACTCAGGTCACCGATCGTGCTGACCGAGCCGTCGCGTTGGCGCTACACCACATGGCGTCACGCGACGTGTTATTTTCGAGTCACGGCCACTTTTCCCGCGCGGTGATCACGCGCTGGCTCCAGCTGCCGCTCGTCGAGGGTAGCCGGTTTGCCATGCTAGCCGCCTCGATCGCGGTCTGTGGTTTTGAGCATGGGGTACGACAGCTCAGTGCGCTCGGGCTGACCTGCCGTCCGCAGGGCCATGAAGCCCAGCGAGCCACGGTTTGCGCTGTGCGGGCCGACGGGACTCTCATTGCCGGCGGTGTGCGGACCTGCTACGCCGAGATGACGGTCGCACAGGCGGAGCTGCGCTCCGGACGAGCACCAATAGTGTTGGGCGCGTTTACGTTTAGACGTGGATGGCCCTGCCGCGTCGATGGTGCCGCGCACCGTACTGCGCACCGGTGCGCTGCCTGATTGGCCGACCGGCCCCGCTTGTTGCCGAAGTCATCCGGACCATCGCCGAACTAGGTGAACGCCGAATCCTGTTGCGCGCCTTGCGTGAAGGGATAAACAACCGCTACACCCACCGGGCGAGCCGTAGCCGAAGCTCTAATCGAGGCTGCGCGGCGGAAGGCGGCGGCGGCCGTTCGCGCTGAGGCGCAGGAGATAGCAGCTGACGAGAATGACCGGGCCGAGGAAAAGCAAGTAGTTCACGACATGGAGACACTACGTGCGGGGTGAGACCTTCTGTGTTCGAACTCCGCGGGGGACTCGCGGCGACGAGCGGTCATGCCACCATATCGTGAACGACCTTCGCCCGAGCGCGAGATCAATGTGTCTGGCGCATGCTAGTGGTGTGTCCCGTCATTGAGTAACTACTTGTTCGAGGGTGACGCGGCCGCGGCGGACCTTTTCCAGGATCGATTCGGCTGTGGCGGTCCAGACGAACGGTTTCGGGTCGTCGTTGTGGGCGTCGAGGTATTCCTCGATGGCGGTGATGAGGTCGGGCACGGAGTTGAAGCTGCCACGGCGCAGTGCCTTGTCGGTGAGTTCGCGGAACCAGCGTTCGACCAGGTTCAGCCACGACGACGAGGTCGGGGTGAAATGGAGGTGGAACCGCTGGTGGCGGCGCAGCCAGTTCCGCGCGTCGGGGTGCGTGTGGGTGGCGTAGTTGTCCAGGATCAGATGCACCGCAAGGTGTTTTGGCACCTGGTTGTCGACGGTGCGGAGGAATGTCAGAAATTCCTCGTGCCGATGCCGGGGCAGGCACTGCCCGATCACGACCCCGGTGAGCACGTTCAGCGCGGCGAACAAGGTGGTGGTGCCGTTGCGCTTGTAGTCGTGGGTCACCGTGCCGGCGCGGCCCTTCTTCATCGGCAGCGACGGCTGGGTGCGGTCCAACGCCTGCACCTGGGACTTCTCGTCCATGCACAGCACCACCGCCCGCTGCGGCGCGTTCAGATACAGGCCGACGACGTCGGTGAGCTTGTCCTCGAACGCCGGATCGTTGGAGATCTTGAAGGTGTTCACCAGATGCGGTTTCAGCCCGCGTGCCTTCCAGATCCGCTGCACAGTGTTCCGGCTGACACCGGCGTGCTTGGCCATCGACCGTGTGCTCCAATGGGTTTCGCCCTTGGGCTTGGAATGCAGCGTGGCCGCCACGATCTCCTCGACCTTCTCGGCAGGGATCGACGGCTTCGGTCCGCGCCCCTTGCGGACCTCCCCGAGCTTGGCCAGACCGTCCTCGGCGAACCGGTTCCGCCAGGCCCGCACCGTCACCGCGGTCACACCGATCTCATCGGCGATCCGGGTGTTGGCCACGCCGTCGGC
>NZ_JBKQTQ010000057.1:0-11064 GCF_052143115.1 Mycobacterium sp. | reverse complement strand
TGGCGTGCCGATGGGCAGCTGGAGTATGTGGGGCGCGCTGATGAGCAGGTCAAGATCCGCGGGTATCGCATCGAACTCGGGGAGGTCCAGGCCGCACTGGCCGGGCTGGATGGGGTGGGGCAGGCGGCGGTGATCGCCCGTGAGGACCGCCCCGGCGAACCGCGGCTGGTGGGGTATGTGACCGGGACCGCGGACCCGGCCGAGATACGCGCCGCGCTGGCGCAGCGGCTCCCGGCCTACATGATCCCGGCGGCGGTGGTGGTGATCGACGCGCTGCCGCTAACACCCAACGGTAAACTCGACACCCGCGCCCTGCCAGCACCCGAATACCAGGACACCGACCGTTACCGCGCCCCGGCCAGTCCCACCGAGGAGATCCTGGCCGGTATCTACGCCCAAGTGCTGGGGCTCGAGCGCGTCGGGGTCGACGACTCGTTCTTCGACGTCGGCGGCAACTCGCTTACCGCCATGCGCCTGATTGCCACCATCAACACTCGCCTCGATGCCCACCTTTCGGTGCGCACCTTATTCGACGCGCCGTCCGTACGAAGCTTAAGCCGACAGTTGGGCGCTCATGCCAGCGTGGTGGAAGACCAGGCCAACGACTTCGAGGCCGAGCAAAAGCGCGAGGTCAAGGGGCCCAGCTTTGCGTCCGTGCACGGCCGCGACAGTACCGAGGTGCGCGCCGGCGATCTCACGCTGGACAAGTTCATCGACGCCACGACGATAACCGGCGCTCCGGGGCTGCCAGGTCCGAGCGCCGAAATTCGGACGGTCCTGCTGACCGGGGCGACCGGTTTCCTCGGGCGTTATCTGGCCCTGGAGTTGCTGGAGCGGATGGACCTAGTCGACGGCACGCTGATCTGCCTGGTGCGTGCCGAGTCCGACGAAGATGCGCGCCGCCGTCTGGACAAGACCTTCGACAGCGGCGACCCGCAACTACTGCGGCACTTCCAGGAACTGGCCGCCGATCATCTGGAGGTCATCGCCGGCGACAGGGGTGAAGCCGACCTAAGCCTGGACCAGCAGACCTGGCAGCGGCTGGCCGACACCGTCGATCTGATCGTCGATCCCGCAGCCCTGGTCAACCACGTGCTGCCCTACACCCAGCTGTTCAGGCCCAACGTCGTGGGCACCGCCGAGCTGATCCGCATCGCGCTCACCACAAAGATTAAGCCCTACGCTTACGTGTCGACTGGCAGCGTGGGCGAGCAGATCGAGCCGTCGGCGTTCACCGAGGACGCCGACATCCGGGTCATCAGCCCCACGCGCACAATCGACAACGGCTACCCCAACAGCAAGTGGGCCGGCGAAGTGCTGCTGCGCGAGGCCAACGACCTGTGCGCACTGCCGGTCGCGGTGTTTCGCTGCGACATGATCCTGGCCGACACCACTTACGCGGGCCAGCTCAACGTGCCGGACAACTTCACCCGGATGATGCTTTCCCTGGTGGCCACCGGCATCGCGCCCGACTCGTTCTACCAGCTCGACGCCGACGGCAACCGGCAGCGTGCCCACTTCGACGGGCTGCCCGTCGAATTCGTCGCCGAAGCGATCGCCACGCTCGGTGCCCGGCTGGTCGACGGGTTTCAGACCTATCATGTGATGAACCCGCACGACGACGGGATCGGATTCGACGAGTATGTCGACTGGCTGATCGAGGCCGGTTACCCGATCCAGCGCATCGGTGACTTTGGGGAGTGGTTGGAGCGGTTTGAGGCCGGCCTGAGTGCTCTGCCGGATCGACAGCGTCAGCACTCGCTGCTGTGGAAGTTGCCGTTGCGCACTTCCAATCCGTTGCACAATTCCAATCATTTACAGCCCGCAGAGCCGATCCGGGGATCGCTTGCCCCGACTGATCGGTTCCGTGCTGCGGTGCAAGAAGCGAAAATCGGCCCCGACAACGACATCCCCCACGTCTCGGCGCCGATCATCATCAAGTACGTCTCCGACTTGCAACTGCTCGGACTGCTCTAGCCGCTTGAGGATCGACTTCCGACAATTTGTTGGCGATGTGAAATGGCTGGCTTGCGCTGAATCATCAAGCGGCTAGCGGTATTTCGATGGCAAGATCGTTGAACAGCGTGTGCATGTCGATGCGGATTCGTAAGCAGCTCGGTGGTGGTTTCCTGCCCGGCGCCAAACAGGAAGGTCGCCAGCCCAACCACTTCGAGCACCTCGGGGGTCGATCCGTCCGGGTACTTCGCCTCCGCCAACGACGTCAGCACATCCTCGCGGGGTTTCCGGCGGCGATCCTCGATGTAGGCATGAACATGCCGTCCAGAAATTCCAACGAGTTTTGCGCAACTGGCACATGCTCCAGACCCCCCGGCTCGCGCCGAACGGGGCACCGGGACCGCAAGTAGTCAAAGTAGGGATAAGGGTCGGCGACCAGAGATTGGTCGGTGAAGTAATCCACCGAGTCAAAGTCGGTCATCTGCGGGCCTGTAATTCTCTTCTGCCACAAGAATCTTCCGCATAACCGCGGCGATTAATGGCCTAGTCCGCCGCCCCGAACAGGACAGGTAGCGACGTCGGCGACCGGAAAACCTGCCCGCGGATGTGCGGGTCGTCGCCTTCGGGATCCAGTCGCAGGTTGGGTAGGCGGTCGAAGAGTAGGTTGAGCGCGACCCGCATCTCCAGCCGCGCCAGATGCATTCCCAGGCAGACGTGCACCCCGTGGCCGAAACCGATGTGGGCCCGCGCGGAACGGAAAACATCGAACCGATCGGGATCTGGATACCGATCCTCTTGCCGGTTGGCCGCGCCCAGCACCGGCATGACCGCCGAGCAGGCTGGGATCGACACACCCGCCAGCTCGGTGTCGTGGGTGGCCACGCGGGTGACAGTGAGCACCGGCGGCTCCCACCGGACGGCCTCCTCGATCGCCTGCGGAATAAGCGAGCGATCGGAACGGACCTCGTCCAGTTGATCGGGGTTGGACAGCAGCGCGAACAACAGGTTGCCAAGCGAGCGAGACGTGGTCTCGACACCGGCACGCATCAGCAGCCGCAAGAAGGAGAAGATCTCCTCGTCGGAAAGCATCTCCCCGTCGATCTCGGCCTGGGCGAGGCCGCTGATCAGATCGTCACGGGGCTCCTCTCGCCGGGCGGCAAGGACAGGAATGAAGTACTCCCGCAATGCCTCTGACGCGGCGAGCCCCCGCTCGCGGTTGAAGAGGTCGGGGGACATCGCGATTGCAGGGTCCACGGACAGCAATGGCGATATAACACGATATTCCCTAGCCCACGCGACGAGCCAGCGCTGAAATTGCGGATAGTCCTTGCGCGGCAAACCTAGCAGACCGGCAATGATCTGGGTGGGGTACGGGAACGTGAATTCCCTCGTCAGATCGGCGCGCCCCCGATCGGCGAACCGGTCGATCAGCTGGTTCCCCACCTGTCCGACCAGCTCGTGCTCCCAACGCGCCAACGCCTTTTGCGAGAAGGCCTCGGAGACCAGGGCGCGGTGGCGGCCGTGCTCGGGCTCGTCCATCCCGATAATGACGGGCTTGCCCGGGGCGTCACCGGGTGCGTCGATGATGGCGGATGAGAACGTTTCGTTGTCCCGAAGCATCTGCTGCACCTCTTCGTGGCGGTACACCATGAAGACGGGCTTGGACTCTTCGTGCGGCATGGTCGACGTGTCCAGGCGTTGCACCGGTTGTTCGCGCCTCATCAGGGCCAGCCCGCTGTATGGGTCCCGGACATCGCCGGAAACCGCATCATCGAATTTTCCAAAGTCCTCTAGATCGTCAAACAGATCCACTCTGGTATTTCTCCTTCAGGTAGCGGGGTAGCCCGCCGACTCGATCTGGGTGTACTGGTCGAACCCGGCGACACCGTTCTGGCGGCCGACGCCGCTGGCCTTGTAGCCGCCGAACGGTGTATCGGCCCCGTAGCGCGCGCCGCCGTTGACCCCGATGAACCCGGCGCGTAGCCGGTGCGCCACGGCGAGCGAGTGCTCAAGCGAACCGGATACACATCGCCCGCCAGACCGTGCACGCTGTCGTTAGCCATGCGGATGGCGTCCTTTTCGTCGTGGTACGGGATGACGGCGAGGACCGGCCCGAAGATCTCTTCCTGTGTGATGGTCATCGTGTTGTCTACGTCGACGAAAAGCGTTGGCCGGGCCAGAATCCCTTGGCAAACCCGGCGGGCGGCTCAGTGCCGCCGACCAGGCAGGTAGCGCCCTCGTCGATGCCCTTCTGGATGGAGCCTAGCAGCCGTGTGCGCTGTCTGTCGGAGATCACCGGCCCGCACAGCGTCGCGGGATCCTGGGGGTCTCCCGGCATGACGTTCTCATACATACCTTTGAGGGTCGTCACGCCCTCGTCGTCGCGAGATCGTGGCAGCAGCAAGGGGGTTGGGTTGGCGCAGCCCTGCCCGGCGTGCATGCAGGGCGCGATCCCGATCGCACACGCCAACCCGAAATCGGCGTCTTCCAACACGATGGTGGCCGGGGTCGAGGTGTCCACGCCCGATATCGGGGGCAGCTAAGGACTCCGGGTTGTTGTTGCAACTCTCGGCGACCACCCTGGCCGACCTGTATGAAGCCCGCAAGGTCATCGAACCGGTGGCCGCGCGGATGCTGGCGGTGTCGCACACGCAGCGCGACATCGATGATCTCACTGCCAGCGTCGGATTGCTCGCGGTGCTGGTCAACGGCGGCGTCGAGGACGCGGACTTCGGCGAGTGGGCCGCGGCGGTCTACCGGTTTCACGACCTGATCATGGAGCGGTGCGGTAATAACACGTTGGCGATTTTCAGCGGGATGTTGCGTGAGGTGATCAGCCGGAATCTGTCGCGCGGTCAGCGCGTCAGATCGGCCCGCCGAGATCGAAACCCCTTTCCGCCAGACGATTCGGGCGTTTGCGAAACTGATCCGCCTGCTTGAAGCCGGCGACCCCGGTGAAGTCGAACGCTTCTGGCGCGCCCACATGGAAGTCGCAGCCAAAAAACTGCTGTGGGGCGATCTGGCCACCGAGTCGGTAATCGATCTCTACACCTAGGCAGGCTGCAGCCGACGTGTCATCCCAAGGCTCCCTGCTCATAGCAGGCGCCGATCTCCTCCCAACTCAACCCACTCTCGAGCAGCACTTCTTCGGTGTGCTGGCCGACTTCAGGCGCCGGCCCACGGGGCCTGGTCGGCTGCTCGTCGAATTGGTAGGGCGGGGCAACCAGCTGAAATGGTCTCCCGTCGTTCCCGATGACCTCGGGCAGGTAGCCGTTGGCGGCAACCTGCTCGCTGCGGCGGACCTCATCAAAGGTGGCCACCGCTGACCACACCCCGCTGAAATCGGCCAGCGCCTTTTGCCATTCAGCCAGGCTGCGGGTGGCGAAGGTGGCATCCAGTTCGGCAATACAGGCGCTGCGATTGGCATAGCGTTGCGCCGCATCAGCGAAGCGCGCATCTGCGGCGAGGTCGTCGCGGCCCAGCAACCCGCACAGTTCGGCCCAGAACCGATCAGGTTGCAGGCACACCAGATTGAGCCATCGGTTGTCTTTGGTGCGGTACGTATTGACGATCGGGTTGTTCGCGGTCAGCCGGTTCTGCCGCGGCAGCTCTCCTTGAGCGGCCGCGAACAGATCGGGACTCATGGCCCACATCCCGGTGTTTAGCAACGACACGTCAATCACCGCGCCGCGGCCGGTTCGTTCCCGACGAAACAGCGCCATGGCCACCGCCCCGGCGATCGAGTTGGAGCCTTGCAGATCGTAGAAGGCCGCGGGCGCGGGGATGGGTTCACCGGAGCCCGGTGGTGTCAGTTTGTGCTGAGTACCCGCCGCCGCCCAGGCCGCGGCCATGTCGAACCCGCCGACATTGGTCATGGTTCCGCGGCTGCCCCATCCGCTGCCCCGCACATAAATCAACTGTGGATTGGTGGCCCGTAGATCGTCAACGTCGAGATGCAGTCGTTGACGTACTGCGGGCAGATAGCTGGTCAGGAACACGTCGGCCGCGTTGGCCAGCCGATGCAGCACATGCTGGCCGGCAGGGATGCGCAGGTCGACGGTGATGCTGCGTTTCCCGCGGTTGGGGATCTCGATGTACGGCTTCGGCGCCGAGTCGTCGGTGTTGAGCGAATTATGCTGCGCGCGTTGCGGATCGCCGCCGGGGGGTTCCACCTTGACCACATCGGCGCCAAGGTCGGCCATGATCGCGCCGGCGCCGGGCACGAACGTCCATGCCGCCACCTCGAGCACCCGTACACCCTCGAACGGTCCGCTCACTGCGCCCTGCCTTCCTGATCTCAGCAAAGTATCTCTCGCGCGAGACCATAGCGGCCACCCGTTGAGTGGCAGGGGACGTAGCGCTGGTATCCGGGCCGCGCGTCGTCACCGCGAAGCGGTGCTGTGGTGACCGTCGGGACGCTCCCGCGTGCGCACTCACGCTAGCACCATATAGTTGACTTATTTGGGTAATAGCGGTGGCCTGGGGCCGAGTTTGAGGAGCTGGCAAGCAGCTCCACCGAGGCGGTCGGGATGCTCACCGATGGCATGCACGGCGTTACACGAGGAAAGCGCTCCGTGAAGATCTAGAACGCGGTGGCTGCGAAGTGCTCTGGATTTCTCACGTCTTCAGTTGGCTGGCCCTCCCGATGTGGTTTCGACGGCGCGCGAGGCCGGCGAAAGAGCCGCACGGCGTCGGTACTCCCTTCATCGACGCTCTGAGCATGCTTCTCACCCGGATCGAATGGTTCATCGTTTCGCACCGCACGCTTCCGATTGGAACATCCGTGCTTTGCATCGGGGCTCGCGCGGACAGGGCAGGATCCGCGGCGGTCAAGTCGATTTGAGCGGCGTGAACGGCTCAAGCGACGCGTTGTTTCAACTGCAGCGCACCCTCTACGAATCAAGGAATCCGACCCGTCGGTGGTTGCATTGTTCGCGGCGTGATTGGATCGTCGCGGCGCTCAACCGATGGGGTGCCGCAAGGAGCCGCGCTCTGGACGTCGGGCCGGGATCGGGCGTGTACCTGCCGACCCTCGCGCAGTTGGCTCCCGAAGCATTCGGGGTCGACATTGAGGACGCCTACTTAAGTCGGCTGCGTCCCCTCGAACAGGCCCATTCCAATCTGCGACTTGTGCACGACGACATTCTCCGATCGTCCTTTCCCGACGCCCATTTCGATCTGATCTTGTGCTCAGAGGTCATCGAGCACATCGAGGATGCACGCCAAGCATTAGCCGAGATGCGTCGGTTACTTTCACCGAGCGGCGATCTCGTCATTGAAAACCCCACCTCCCTCGTGCGAGACGTTCGAGCGTGCTGCACCAGATGAACTCGACAGACAATCCCGACACGGTGATCCAAGTGGTGATCCAAAAAACTGACTACGCATTCGACTCTCATGGCTGCGAGCCGTGGCAAAAGCTGGAGGGCCTGCCAGCCCGATGAAACGGCGACTAGATCCGGGGACATCACCACCCCGGCACTGCACCGACCGCCACCATCCACACCAGCCCGGACGACGCCACCATCCAACCACTGCCCCACGGGAATCCGCCACCACCCCACCACGTTAAACACGGTGTGACACAACCACACTCACCGAGCCACCCACCGTGGCCACTGCCACCTGACGCCCACCCCAACGGTCACCATCCACACACGCCACCCCGGCCACGACACCGCCCCACACCAGGCGGCACTTCCCACCGGCCACTCCGCACCATGCACCACCCCGAAAAACTATGGGCCACTGCACCATCCACCATCCACCCACCGGGAATGCCTGTCTCCCACACCATCCCAACACACCGCACTGATGACCATCCGCACCCACCGCGCCGGTTCACCACCCCCCCTACCCCGAAGACCCCCCCTGCCACCCGCTGGCGGGACATGGCCAACGACTGCTGACCCCGGTCGCCGCACGCACAAACGCTGGATCTGGCCGCTGACCAGGAGAATAGACGCCGCCAACCGATAGGAGAATGATGGTCCGTCACACCTCAGAAGCCCGTAAGCTGCGGAAACAGCTAGACGATCAGCTAGCCACGCTGAATCGGCAAACTGGCCGGAATCAGGTCTGGGCTGCAACGGAACTGGCCGTTCTGGACATGATTGTCTCGCAAACCGATCGAAAGGTCGAGCTTGAAAAGCTCTACAAGTCAACGGACGACGCTTCCGAGAAGGTCAAGATCAGCGCCGAGGTAAGGCTTCTCGATGCTGCCACCGAGCGAATGCTCCGCAAGCTCAACGAGGCCATGCCCAAACCGCAAGCCACCGGCAGCCGCCGGTCGGAGAAGGCTCGTGCTGCGGCCAATGCGCGGTGGCAGATGGAAGACAGGCGCGACCGTGCCAATTGACGCTGGCGACGACTTCATCGGCGGAGAGGCTGCCCACATCAACGGGATTCGCGAGCACCTGGAGAACCTGCTGGAGAGACAGATCGAGGACGGCAACCCGGAGGCGGAGCACGGAGTCGGAAACCCGAGGCACGCCGAATATCTGAGCGACGGCACTGACGAGATCATCAACGCCAAGCGCAAACTCGAACACCTCCGCGATGGCAAAGTCGTCCTGGTCACTCACCGCGCTCTGCGTGGCCGCTCAATGCCCGACAATCTGAAGCGGATTCCTTGGATCGCTAACTTGTGGTCCGGCGTGACTTGCGCGGAAGTCTGTGTGGGAGACAGCGTTGTCCCGGTCTACGAGGACGACCACGAACCAGGCCCGAATGAGCGTACTAACGTAGCCGCCTACTCGCGGGACAACAACCTCCCGATCATCATCTAGAACTCACCGGGCTAGCGGTTTCTTCCTCCAGGTGTTTCCCGCAGCCGGAATCGCCGCCCAGCCTGCGGCACGAAAAGGCCCTGGCCAGCCCGTCCTCCTCTCGCGGGCTGCCGGGGCCTTTTCCGTGTCCACTACTTGAAAGCAGTCGGCCCGCCGGCCGGCCGGCCACCACACCCAAAAAGAATCTTCGTGTGGGTGGGGTTTAGGGGTTACCCGGCTGACGTCGGCTGCCAGGTGCCGGTGTCGGCGTGGTATCTGAGTGCGCAGGCCAGCGGTGCCACGCCGCAGATCGGCGGATACGTCTGGGTGCCGGGGAACGCCGAACCACCACCGGGAGTTGGTATCTGGAATCCGGGTGTTGGCGCGGGTGTCGGGTCGGCGCCAGCCGTACCAGCCGCCGCGACCACGATGGCCGCCACGGCTGCGGCGGCGGCAACGATGGTTCTCACCGTGTTCATGGTTCTCCTTTACAGCGGCGGCGCGTCGTCGGGCGGTTCCCACGCGTCGTCGTCGACGTAATTGCGAAAGGCTCCCCAGGCGCCGAGCCCCGCCGCCGCCCCTGGCCATCGCGGCCAACGCGATCACGCGTCCCCTCACGCCTGCTAGCGTCGACTAAAGACGGTAGCCGCTGTGCTTGATGTCGTCGCCGTCTAGGAGTGGATTAGCTGGAGGTATCCAAAAATGGCCACGCTATCGTTGACTAGATTGGCTGTCGGGGTTTGCGGCCTAGCATTGTCGTTTACCGCTGGGGCCGGGCTCGCGTCCGCCGATCCGGATCTAGGTCCGTTTGTCAACACCACCTGCAATTACGGGCAGGTGATGTCGGCGCTGCAGGCGGCAAATCCCCAAGCCGCCGCGCAATTCAACTCTTCGCCGCAGAGCGAATCCTTTTTGCGTCAGTTCCTCGCCTCGCCGCCGAGTCAACGCCAGCAGATCGCCCAGATGTTGGTGAGCCAGCCAGGGGCTGACCAGCAGTTTGGACTTGTCCAGCAGGTCTTCAGCACCTGCAACAACTACTGAGCAGATTGGGCACGAGCTTCTTGCTTTCGCCCATCCCGATATCGGACTCCAGCACTCGGTATTCCTGCCGAAGCGGTTCGTCTAGTCGGCACCTCCACGAACCTGCGGCCCTTCCGGTACGCCACGATGTGGACCCCGCCGCAGCCCCCTGGCTTGGTCTGCGCGATGGTCGCCCTCGACGCAGAACGCCAACCGTTGCGCGTGGGCGAGGGCGTCCTCGATTTTGGTCATCAGTTCGATGGCGCGACTTTCGCGGGCGCCGGCCAGGTGGTCGACCGCGGCCCACGCGTCGACGTGGGCGGATTTCAGTTGCGCTTGGCATCCGCGTAGCGCGGTGAGCGCGGTGATCATGGTGGTGGTGGTCATGGGTGGTTGCTCCAATCGGTTTCGGAGCCACGCCTTTTCATTGAGCGAAATTATTTCCCTCAATGGCACCTAATTGCATGAATCTTGCACGGGTTTGCGTCTGCGCTGGTCAGATGGTGCCCCCGGCAGGATTCGAACCTGCGGCCTCAAAAGCTGCTCGCAAGGTCGCTATCTGCGCGAATTGGCGATCTACCTGCTGTGATGTGCCCCTATTCAGCATGGCCAGCACCGCCTCGCGGGAGAGCCCGTGGCGCTGGGCGACGTCGGTGATGGCGTTTTCGGCTTCGGGAACCGTTGCCTTCATAATTGTGAATCTTTCGTCGTCGGTACCGGTTCGAGACTACGCAAGTCACGCGGGGATCTGCACCGGAAGACTCGCAGTGCATCTCCGTTCTGCGCGGAACCGGATGGTGCTTGCGTTTTACCCGGCGCTGAGCGTCGTCGAGTGGTGGGCGGTCCTGGGGTGCTGGGTGATCTGGCATTGCTGGTCCTCGTTCCGGGCCCCGGGACGGCCAACCTGGGCATATCCAACTCAGGCATGCTTCCGTCCGGCCGCGTACAGGTCGGCTATCCGCAGGGGCGGCACATTCGTCGGAGACGGCACGCTGGGAAGCAGGTGGTCAGGATTGGTTGAGTGCGTCAGGCACTTTCGGTAGTCGTAGCGGCCACCCACACCCCAGTTGGAACCCGTTTGACGAAACCGGCCGTTCCGGGAGCACCCACCGAGAAAAATGCGTTGTCGCACAGCGTCCCTGGACTATCCTTCACCCGCCGATCGCAGAAAGGGACGCCATGACCAACCACACGTACCGGGTGATCGAAATAGTCGGTACATCACCCGATGGCATCGACGCGGCTATCCGCAACGGGCTGGCCCGAGCGGCAGAGACGACACGCGGACTCGACTGGTTCGAGGTGCAGTCCGTCCGCGGCC
>NZ_JBKQTQ010000056.1:0-29837 GCF_052143115.1 Mycobacterium sp. | reverse complement strand
CCAAACCTGCCCGGCTAGCTATCGCCGTTCTTCACGACCCATGTGGATGCATCCGGCAAGCGGCCGATGCGCTACCCACGCTTTATTGAGCACATCAACGTAGTGAGGTCGGGGGCTGTCCGACCTTGACGAACTCACGTCCCTCAGCGCCCTCGCCGGACCGAACCACCAGTTTGTCCTCGATAACGGCCAACGTCATATTCAAGAGTGCGCCTTGCAGGCTCCCAGATGTATCGACGAGATCCAAAGTCAGCGCGTTGCTGTCATCCACGATGGACCACATGCCTCTGCTTTGCAGCCGATTTACGATCGGGTCCGGCGGGAAATCTGAAATATCGCCCGGCGAAGTCATGACCGGACCATGCGGAGGCGAACCCGACCGATCGAATGATTCGTATTCGTAAGACCAATCCGCATTCAGAGTCAAAATTTCTACCCGCGTGTTGCCGGGAACAGCAGTGAGTGATTCATACCGACCGACGACTTCGGCCGCAGTATCGGTCCCCTGTGGTTCAGATATCATCCACGACTCCTTTTGGCAGGCTAGAGGCGGGCGGGAGGGTCGCCCAATCCTGATTGGGGATACCCCCGGGACACTATCACCCGGGGTGCTCCCAACTATGGGTTCAAGGCCTGTTGCATTCAGCCCGGAATGGCGCATCGTTTAGTTGGTGGCGTGCGCGCCAGTCGGGCGCGTCGAGGTCGCGGTCTGGGATGCCTCCGTGCCGCCTGGCCCGATGCGTGGTCCGCAACGTCAAAGAGCCACGGTGACAGGGTCGAGCACAGATCCATATCCGTACGATTGCAGGATCGGCGGGGTAGCCTGGCCACATATCACTCAAGCACCGGGGAGGAAGTCGTGGCAAAGAAGCAATGGGTTGTCGATCCGCAGCGGTTTGTCGAGACCACTAAGGTAGGTTTGACAGCACTCCCGGCAGAGGACGTCGCTCTGATTCAAACGCTCATCGGCGACCATCTCCAATCGAGTCCCACCCCGGCGTCCAGGGAGCTGATTCCGCATATAGCCGAACACTTCACGTACATATATCCGGCGTTGATGGCCGACCCACGCGCCGCCGACTGCCTGCACCGGCTCAACGCGGCGTTCGGCGTCGTCGACCCACCACCGGAAACCGACCAGTCCTCCGGACCGCGTCCGGAGTTTCCCTGGGCGGGTGCCGTGGTGCTCGGCGCGGGGGCAGCGGCGATCCTCGGCTACTATGGCCTGGAAGCGCTTGCTTCGTACTGCGGCGACGTACATCCTCTGCCGGGAGAATCCGCCTCAGTAAAGTGCTGATTCGGCAAACCCGCTGAGGGTCCGCAGCGAGACGACGCAGAGTATTTGCTCGCGAGTTCGGGACACGCACCTTGCAGGGCCTGCCTGAGGTAGTGGCGGTGCGGGGCGTAGGGCTTGGGCAGGCGACCGGTCAGTTCGTGCGGTGCGCGCTGGCGCCAATCGGTGGGCCAGTAGGTGGCGGTGGTGTTGATCCCGTCACGCCAGCACAAGACCAGGCGCTCCTCGCCGGTGCTGGCGATCACCACGGCGGCGTCGAGCCGAGGC
The DNA here is from genome assembly GCF_052143115.1 of Mycobacterium sp. Lineage (GTDB taxonomy): Bacteria > Actinomycetota > Actinomycetes > Mycobacteriales > Mycobacteriaceae > Mycobacterium. The sequence goes on along the minus strand of NZ_JBKQTQ010000056.1, from coordinate 28,276 downwards.
TGCCGACGTCGTCGAGGCGGCGGCACCGGGCATCGGCGGGCACAGGACGTCGGACAGTGAGCCCGGGATCATGCTGCGGGCCTGCGGCGCTCTGAGTCCATCGGTCAATCATCCTGGCTCGTGGCGTCGCGCAGGGCGCTGGTGCGGTCTCTGATCTCGACGGCCAGGGCGCGGTCCTGCCACGGGTCCATCAGGCCGACCGGAGCACTCAGCGCGACGATGGCGGCGTCGGCGACAGCGTCGGCCTCCTCGGCATAGACATCGAGGCCGCGCTCGGCAAACCAGTCGGCGGCTGCGCGGAGGTAGCCGACGATGACGTCGTCGGGGGTGCTCATGACCGGGCCTGCTTCAGCTGGTGGACGGACTCGATCTCGGCGACGGCCATCCTCAGCAGTTCCACGGCTGCCTCCGGTTCAACCGCGCAGAGGTGGCGCAGTGCGGTGACTCCGTAGGCCATGGCACCGTGGTCGGGGGCATCGGGGCAGCCGATGTCGTAGTGCTGGCCAGCTGCTTCGCCCTGGCGCCAGATCCACAGGGCGAACCTCTCCGGCGTCGACTCTCCGGGGTCGAGGCCACGGGCCTTGATCTGGTGGTAGCTGCTGCTGGAGCTGCGACGGCGCATCATCCGGACCCGCGACCGACGCCAGCACACCTGGGACGACTTGGACGACGGCCTTGAGCCGCAAGGCTATTGGTCCCATGAGGGTTAGCCGCGCCAGCACCTAATGGGTCCCCTGCCCGACCCCTGATGCGGTTTGCCGCGCCGTTCGCCCTCGACACAGGAGTGGGTGAACTCCACCCCCTGCCCGCCGTACTCTGCACACAGACTCGCTCAACTGCGGCGAAAACTCGCCCGACAACATGCTGCATGGCTGATGCTCGCACGCTGCAAATAAGCAGCTGAGCATGATCGTTAACACGTTGGCACCCCGAAAATGCCGGGCGAGCCCAAACGGGTCCAACCCTCGCGTAATACTGATCTAACCAGGAAAAACAAGCCGAAGTGACGTCGCGCGCCTTTGAAGAAAATCGTGCTCGCCCACCCCGTTGGGAAGGGTGTAGGCAAGCTGCCGTAACTCGACGGCGTAGTCGCGCAAATCCTGGCGGAGCTGCGCCTCAACGGTGGGCATGAAGTCTGCAAGTTTTGCGGGAGTGATTTTGGATGTGTGGTCGAGCATTGCTGCACCCTCGGGACCTGGCACCCGGGTGCGATGAGGGTGGTTCAGGTGGGCCGTCACGGCAGCCCTTCCTGTGATGGTGGGGGCGCCCGCCAAATCTGCTCCTGGGCCTCCCATCTGGCGAGATCGAGACCGACGCTCACAAGTGCGGCGGTCACAATGAGGCCGCTGATCACTGACAGCACGACAGGCATGGCTCACATCATCCACGCGGATATCATCCCCGCAGAATCCGACAATGCGCGTCGAGTTCGTCGGCAGCAGCCAGTAAATACCCCGCGACCTCCCGCGCATCGAGCGCGGTCAACGAAATGTTCCGATTGATCCAAATACGCCGGCAGACCCGGCCATCAGCTCCCTGTTTCTTTCTCATCGATGACATCCACGATCGCGCCCCACGGAGACCTGACGAACCATTCACCAAGGTGGTCCTGGGCAGCGTCGGGGTCTGCTTCGATGGGCTCGTCGAGCGTGACGTGGTAAACAGAGAAATCAGGGTGTCTTGCGGCGATCCCGCGCGCTACGTCAAGCCGGGTTGTCGCGTACGTGTATTCCTTGCCATCGAGCGGGTCCAGCGTACGGGTAGCGGCGTCTCCGGGATTAAGGCCCTGCGCATCAGCCCGGTAGTAGGCCGTGTCATTGCTCATCTGGTCAGCCTCTCCGTCCGTCTACTTACACCCAGCCCGGCGGCACAATCTGTCAGTCTAGGGCGATCCAGTTCCCAATGGTGGCGATGGGAGTTTCCTTCTAGGGATTGACGAGCCACCTCCGGGAGCCGGGGCCGTCCGCCGAATTTCAGAGCGAAGCGTTTTAAGACAGAAGCCAGGCTCGCCACCCAGGCGGGGGATGACGGAGGAGCGCCGAATCAGGTGCTTCGTCAATGCCCGAACCCAGACTGCCAGCCATGCGCTATCTGCTCGGCCTCCTCGAGTGTTGCCGCCAGGCGCGGCTTGTTGACTTTGGCGGAGAAAAGAGCGCCCCCATCGGATAGTCCGACAGCCCACTGCCCATCGGACTGCTTAGAGATGATGTAGCGGCGCTTACCGCTCCGCGCTACGTACGTGCCCTCACTCTCCTCGATCCACTCCAACTGCTCGCTCATGGTGCTCATTAAACCCCGGCGACCGTCATAGTTGCCGAGCGCTCCTCCAGCAGCTCGTCTAAGTGCGCGGTGCTCGGCGTGCAGCCGTTCAACGCGCGAGCTACGCGCCACGCCTAGGTCCAGTTAGTGATTACCTAGGCAGCTGGTGACACCGGGAATGACCAGCGGCCCGCTTAGACGCCGTCGGGGTCGCTCGGGTGCCAAGTCCCGGTGCCGGGGTCGTACCGGAATCCGCAAGCCGCCGGGAAACGGATCGGAAGAAGGAGCGCTAGAGTCGGCCCGCGACGAATGTGGCGGCCTGGTTGGTCGCATCGGGAACATACGACAGGTGTGCGAGCATGTTCCCGCCTTCGGCGCAGAACATGTCGTCGGGAACGCATATCGCATCCGTCTTCGCCTGATAGGCCGGGCTGATCGGCGGGAACTGGTCGGCCCCCAACTGCCGCGCGTAGGTACTTGACGGATTGCCGAAGAGGGCGACCGCAGCGACATGACCACCGACGCGGGGAGGCAACTCATTGGTTGTCAGATCCATGACAGCCGCGCCTTGGGAATATCCACCAAGCACCATCTTGGTGTTCGGGCAGCTTGCGACCATGTTCTGGATGTGAGCACCCGCATCACCGGCGCCGGCCTTCGCGCTGTTGACGTAATCGTCGGTCGCCGGGTAGTTGACCGGGTAGACATCCACGGACCGCCCGGGCACCTGCGCAGTGAGCGAGTCGACGAACGCCTGGCCGGCCCCGCCTACGCCAGGGGGCTCGCCGGTGCCGCGAGCGAACACGACCTGGGCGTCCGGACACGGATCGGCATGGGCAACCCGAAGGCCCACGGGCGCGGTTGACAAGGCCCATGCCAGCACCAGCGCAGTGCCAACGATGCGAGCAATGCTGCGTCGACTCATCTTTAAATGCTGCCATCCCGCCGGAGGTGGGGGAGCCGGCGGTCCCCCCGCTACTCGTGAAAGCGGATTTTGATACGCCGGACTCTCCATGAGTAATAGCATCACGCCATGATCGGATCGCGGCGCGGCGATGCGGGTCAACCTCGAGTTGCGCGATAGCACAGTGGTTCAACCGTCTCTGCTTCAAGGCGACAGCGGCCTGCCACGCGGCGTTAACGGCGCGGCCGATCCGCGGTTCGCCAACGTCATCAGGTTGTTCGCCCGGCTGTTTCCCGGGCGCCGGTTCGGTGGCGGGACCCTGTCCGTTTACATCGAGGGCCGCCCGGTCGTCGACGTCTGGATGGGGTGGTCAGATCGGGCAGGCGAGGTGCCGTGGACGGCCGATACCGGCGCGATGGTGTTCTCCGCGACGAAGGGCGTCGCATCGACGGTGATTCACCGGCTCGTCGACCGGGAGTTGTTGTGCTACGACACACCTGTTGCCGAGTATTGGCCGGAGTTCGGGGCCAACGGCAAAGCCGACATCACGGTCCGCGACGTCTTGCGGCATCGATCCGGGCTGTCGCACCTGAAGGGCGTCAGCAAGACGGAACTGATGGATCACCACCTCATGGAGGAGCGGCTGGCCGCGGCACCGTTTGACCACCTGCGGGGCGCCCCGGCGTATCACGCGCTGACCTACGGGTGGCTGCTGTCCGGTCTGGCCCGATCGGTGACCGGTGTGGGCATGCGCGAGCTGGTTCGCAGCGAGCTGGCGCAGCCGCTGAACACGGACGGTCTCCATCTCGGCCGACCTCCGGCCGGCGCGCCGACCAAGGTCGCGCAGATTCTGGCCCCGCAGAGCAGTCGGCCCAATCCGGTGTTCAACTTCGTCGCGCCACGGGTGGCCGGTCTGCCGTTCTCCGGGGCCCTAGGCGCAATGTATTTCCCGGGTATCAAATCGTTTGTGCAGGGCGATATCCCGTTCCTTGACGGTGAGGTTCCCGCGGCCAATGGTGTTGTCACTGGCCGCGGCCTGGCGAAGATGTACGCCGCATTGGCCAACGGCGGTCGCATCGACGGAACACAGTTCCTGTCGTCGGAGTTGGTCGATGGCCTGGCCGGCAAGCCCCGGGTGCTCCCGGATCTGAACATGATGGTGCCGATGCCGTTTCACCTCGGTTATCACGAATCGCCGGTACCCGGCCTGCTCAAAGGGTTCGGCCATATCGGTCTGGGCGGAACCCTCGGATGGGCTGACCCTCAGACCGCCAGCGCATTTGGCTATGTCCACAACCGGCTGCTGACACCGATGGTGTTCGACATGGCGTCGTTCGCGGGCTTGGCTCGTCCGCTGCGCAGTGCCATCGATGCGGCCCGGCACGCCGGTCCCCTCGAGGTGCCGCAGTTCGGCGCAACCTACGGCGAACCCCGACAGCGAAAGCGGGCGGTATCGGGAAGGCGCTAAGGCTGTTCCAGCAGCCTTATTCCAGCAGCCTCAGTGGATGCAAGCCGTCGACCGCACCGACGAACGGCGGGTGGATGCTGTAGCCGAGTATGCGGCGAATGTCGTCGGAGACCGTTCGTGCGATGTCACGCGACACCGACAGGGTGAAGGCTTCCATCGGTCGCAGCCACGGTTGGCAGTACTGGGCGGTGACGGCAAGACGGTCACGGGTGGTGGTGTTGGCTCCTCCGCCGTGCCACAGGGTGCCCACGAAGAAGACGCACGAGCCCGCGGGCATCACCACAGGCAGCGCGGGATCGTCCGGGCCGGGCCGCCGCCTGCCCCAGCGGTGGCTGCCGGGCAGGAGCACCGTGGCGCCATTGTCGGGGGTGAAGTCGTCGATCGCCCAGATCGTCGCGGCCGCCAACGGCGCCCGCGGACGGGGAATCGGGTAGAACCCGTCGTCGTGGTGAGCCAACTGCGCGGACTCTCCGGGCTGAATGTTGATGGCCTGCAACGCCGAAAGCAGGTAGTTGGGCAGCAGCAACCGATCCAGCACCGCCAGCACCCGTGGATGATCGACAAGCCGGTCGCACACCCGCGTCCTGCTCAGCACGCTGTAGATGCGCTGGGTGCGATGGCCCTCGAAAGAATTGCGGCCTGTGTGTCCCAGCCAGGGACGCACGACGTCACGGATCTGCCGGCAGTCTTCGGTGCTGAGCAGGTTCTCCCAAATGACGTAGCCGTCGCGGTCGAGGGCCGCCATGTCAGCCTTAACCATCGCGGGCTCGACCGAGGCCCCGCTGCTGGGTGTCCACTTGTGTCGAAGCGCCAGATCGCCTCTGAGGTCTTCCAGAGTTGTGACGGACTCGTCGTCAGCGTTCATCTGAAACGTTCATCTGCACTCGTCCTTACCCCTATGACCACACCCTAACTCCGCCAACAACCCCGCCGTCAGCTGTCTGGCGCCCTATTCTGACAACACGGGGGCCGATTGGCGGAGATCGGATGACGGCCATAGCGGCGTGCCGCTCGTGCGGCGTCGAACTTTTCGGCAATGCACGGTTCTGTCACGGATGTGGCTCAGCGGTAGCCGGGACCGACACCCATGCCGAGTACAAGCCGGTGGCGGTGTTGTTCGCCGATGTCTACCTGGCGCGTGAGAGGGCTCGGTGTGGAGATTGCGACGATGCCATCCCAGTCATGCGCGCCGCTTTCGATCATTTGTCGCGTGAGCGGCGCCTGTCGGGGTGGAGCACTCTCGTCAACGGCGTTCTGGTCGAGACACTCGTGGATCGCGCGGGCGAAGGTGATCTCGCCGAGGCTGAGGCCGCGATCGAACGGTTAGCGGGCGCGCCGGTCGATGATGATGACGGTCTGGCCATGCGCGACATCTGGCTGCTGCGGTCACGCGCCCTGCTGGCCCGGGCGCGCGGCGAAGGTGTGAATTATCTGGAATTCGTGAATCGCTACCGCGACATGGCGGCATCGCTTGGCTTCGAGGGGCACATCGCCTGGGCCGAAGCAATGCCATGACACCCGGCGGGACTGCAAACATGGCCAAACCAGGCCCGAAAATGCCTGGTCATCGGTAACGTCGCGAGCATGCTGTCTGCGGCCCTCCGTGACATGCAATGGCGAAGGCGGCGCCTCGTCATCGCGATTCTTAGCACCGCGTTGGTCTTCGCGATGACGCTCGTTCTGACCGGGCTTGCCAACGGCTTTCGGGTAGAGGCGCAGCGAACCGTCGACTCCATGGGCGTTGACTCGTTCGTGGTCAAGTCCGGCGCCGCCGGACCGTTCTTGGGGTCAACACCATTCGCGCAAGTCGACCTGGCCCGGGTGGCCGCTGAACCCGGTATCGTCGCCGCGGCCCCGCTGGCCACCGCTGCGTCGACGATCAGGGAAGGCACGTCAACGCGAAACGCCACGGCGTTCGGGGCGCCCGAGCACGGACCCGGCATGTCGGGCGTCTCGGAGGGTCGGGCACCGTCGACGCCAGCCGAGGTCGCGGTGTCGAGCACGCTGGACCGAACATATCGGCGAAGATCTACCGGTCGGTGCGCGCACATTGCGAATCGTTGGCATTGTGCCCAATTCCACCGCATTGGCGAAGATGCCCAACATCTTCCTGACGACCGAGGGACTGCAACAGCTGGCGTACACCGGGCAGCCAATGGTCACCTCGATCGGGGTCCTCGGCATTCCACGACAGCTCCCGGACGGCTACCAGACCCTCGATCGAGCGGCCGGTGTCAATGACCTGTTGCGCCCGTTGAAGGTCGCGGTCGTTTCGATCACGATCGTGGCTGGCTTGCTGTGGATCGTGGCGGTGTTGATCGTCGGATCTTTGGTGTACCTTTCGGCGCTCGAACGCCTGCGCGACTTCGCGGTGTTCAAGGCGATCGGCGTGCCCACCCGGTCGATTCTGGCGGGGCTCGCGCTGCAGGCGGTCGTCGTCGCGCTACTTGCGGCGGCGCTGGGCGTCGCCCTGTCGCAGCTGCTGGCACCGTTGTTCCCGATGACCGTGGTCGTGCCGATACGTGCGTACCTCGCGCTGCCGGTGATCGCGATAGTGATCGGCCTGCTTGCCAGCGTTGCCGGGCTGAGGCGCGCGGTGGCGGTCGATCCCGCGCTCGCGTTCGGAGGTCCCTGAACGGTGGGCGACCTCAGTATCCAGGACCTCGTCGTCGAATACTCCAGCGGTGGCTACGCGCTCCGGCCGATCAACGGCCTGAGCCTCGACGTGCCGGCCGGGTCGCTGTTGATCCTGCTGGGGCCCAGCGGCTGCGGGAAGACGACCTTGCTGTCCTGCCTCGGCGGCATTTTGCGCCCCAAATCTGGAGCAATCAAGTTCGACGACGTCGACGTCACAGCGCTCGAGGGCGGGGCGCTGGCAAAGTACCGGCGCGACAAGGTCGGCATCGTCTTCCAGGCGTTCAACCTTGTGCCCAGCCTCACCGCCATCGAGAACGTGATGATCCCGATACGCGCGGCTGGGATGTCACGCGCGTGGGCGCGTCGTCGTGCCGAGGAACTCCTGACCCGTGTCAATCTTTCGGACCGCATGAAACATCGACCCGGCGACCTGAGCGGCGGGCAGCAGCAACGCGTCGCAGTGGCTCGTGCGATCGCGCTGGATCCGCCCTTGATCCTCGCCGACGAACCGACTGCGCACCTCGACTTCATCCAGGTGGAGGAGGTGCTGCGGCTGATCCGCTCGCTCGCGGAAGGCGAACGTGTGGTGGTGGTAGCCACCCACGACAGCCGGATTTTGCCGATGGCCGATCGCGTCGTCGAGCTGGCACCGGCGCTCGTGTCGGCGAACCCGCCACCCGAAACTGTCCCCGTGCACGCCGGCGAGGTGCTGTTCGAGCAGTGCACGATGGGCGATCTGATCTATGTCGTGTCCGAAGGTGAGTTCGACATTGTGCGCGAATTAGCCGATGGCGGAGAGGAATTGGTGAAGGTAGCCGGACCCGGCGACTACTTCGGCGAAATCGGCGTGCTGTTTCACATGCCGCGGTCGGCGACCGTGCGGGCCCGAACCGACGCGACGGCCATTGGCTACACCGCACAGACGTTCCGCGAGCGACTAGGTGTGACGGGTATAGGCGACCTGATCGAACGTCGCGAGCTTGCCAACGACTGATCTGAGCACGGCAAGCAGTGGGCAGATATAAAGAAGATCGTGGCTCTTAGTTTTCAGGACGTCATCAAGTCCAAGTACCTGCTGTTGACGACGTTCACCAAGGACGGCCGTCCCAAACCGACACCGATCTGGGGCGTGCCCGACGGCGGCAAGCTGCTCGTCATCACCGGCGACGGGTCGTGGAAGACAAAGCGGATCAACAACACGCCCAGGGTGACGATCGCCAAGAGCGCTGCATTGGGCAAGCCAAAGAGCGAAGAGGTCGAGGCGGTCGCCCGAGTCCTGCCGAAGTCGGAGACGCGACGGGTCTACAACGCCGTGCTCAAGCGGTACTGGTATCACGCCTGGTGGTTCTATGCGCACTCGATCGTGCGGGGCGGAATCGACAAGGTGCACGTCGGGCTTGAGGTCAAACCTGCCGAATAGATACTTTGGTGACCTAGGCATGGCCTTTATTGAAGCGTTATAGTAGCCGCATGCGTCTTTCTCGTCTGGGCACTGCCGTCCGCGTCGGCGTCGCGGTGCTCGCCCTCGGTGCCGCCGCAACCGCCTTCCCCCGAGTCGCGGTGGCCGATCCTGGGTTCCAACCGTGCAACGGCTGCTCATCCAACGATTCCACCGAGGACTTTCCGATCCCGCGGAGAATGATCGCGACCACCTGCACCGCCGAGCAGATCTTGGCCGCCGCAAGGGATTTCGAGCCGGCATATTACCAGCGGTACATGACCGACTACGACAACCACCCGAACGTTCAGCAGGCCACCCAAGACAAGGCGCACTGGTTCTACTCGTTGTCGTCGGCCGATCGCAGGGCTTATTCCGCAAACTTTTACGCACCTCAGATCGATCCGCTGAATTTGGCCTGGCCCAACCACATGAAGATCTTCTTCAACAACAAGGGCGTCGTCGCCAAGGAGACCGAGAACTGCCAGAACTACCCAGCCGGCGACATGTCGGTGTGGAACTGGTAGGTCGCAATCCCGAGGCGAATCAACCGGGATTCGACTCCGCGGGCTCGGCCATCGAGCCAACACAGGTCGCCGCGATCAAGCGCGTCAGCGCGGATGTGAAGTCAATGTTCCAGTCGGGCGGCAGGTCTGTCGCCTTCGCCTCCGCGTAGGCGTCGGCGAGCTTTTTCGGCGGGTTGGCGACCTGCCACAACGGCGCCGCTAGCGAGTACGCGGCAAGAATGACGTCGTATGCGCCCGGGCGTCCCAGCCCCGGCAACGCCTGCTCGATCGCATCGGCGAGCGACGTCGAGGAGGCCAGGAGAGTGCTCGGCGACGGCGAGGCCAGGACGGCTCCGGTTCCCGAAGGCGCCGTCGCAGTAGGCCCGCGGCGACCGCATCAGCCGCCTTCTGCACCTGGTTAGCGCGCCTGGTCAGCGGCGGGCTGAACTCACCATCGATCCGTGCGGCCCTTCCCGCGGTTGCACCTGTCCGTTTGGCGGAACGTTGTACAGCAGTTCACGAACCGCCGGGCGGGATCCGTATGGCTGAAGCATCGTGCTGGCGGGGCGCGGACGCACGTGTTGTGGCCACCAGAACCAGCGTCCGAGCAGGGTGGCCAGCGACGGTGTCATGAACGACCGCACGATCAGGGTGTCGAACAACAGACCCAGAGCGATCGTGGTGCCTACCTGGGCCATAACCCGCAACGGGCCGAACACGAACGAGGCCATGGTGGCGGCGAACACCAGACCGGCAGCGGTCACCACCGAACCAGAGCCGGCCATGGCACGGATGGTGCCCGTCTTCAGCCCGGCGTGAATCTCTTCCTTGAACCGGGATATCAGCAACAAGTTGTAGTCCGACCCGACCGCCAACAGCAGGATGATCGCCATCGCCAGCACCATCCAGTGCAGTCTGATGCCGAGAAGGTACTGCCACACGAGCACCGAGAGGCCGAAGGAGGCGCCCAGCGAAAGCAACACGGTACCGACGATGACCAGGGCCGCGACCACGCTGCGGGTGATGATCAACATGATGATGAAAATCAAAGTGGCCGCGGCTATTCCGGCGATCATCAGGTCGATGTTGGAGGCGTCACGCATGTCCTTGTACAGCGCCGCGGTGCCGCCGAGATAGACCTTTGCGCCCTCCCAGGGGGTGCCCTTGATCGCCTCGTGCACCGCCTGCTTGATCGGGTCGATGTGAGCGATGCCTTCAGGGGTTGCCGGATCGCCTTCGTGCGAGATGATCAAACGAACAGCGTGGCCGTCGGGTGACATGAACTGTTTCAGGCCGCGCTTGAAATCGGGGCTTTTGAAGGCCTCCGGCGGCAGATAGAACGTGTCGTCGTTCTTCGCTTTGTCGAAGGCCTCTCCCATGGCCGTGGCGTTGTCGGACAACGCTTCCTGTTGGTCGTTGAGACCTTTCGTCGTCGCGTAGTTCGACATTATTGTTTGGAGATTTGCTTCCTGGCTGGCGATCTGCGGTGGTATCAGCGCCACCAGTTCCGGCTGAATTTGGTCCAGCTTGTCGAGATTGGCGCTGAGTGCCTCAATGTTCTCACTCGCTTGGTCGATGCCGTCGAGCGCGTTGAAGATGGACCGCAGCGTCCAACAGGCCGGGATGTCGAAACAGTGCTTCTCCCAGTAGAAGTAGCTACGAATCGGCCGGAAGAAATCATCGAAGTTCGCGATGTCGTCTCGCAATGCGGCCAGAATTTCGACGGTTTGCTTCGTGAGAATCACAGTTTGATGCGTCGTGTTGCTCAGGTCCTGGGTGACTTCCATCTGCCGGTGCAGAGTTGCCATCGTTTTCCGGAGCTCGTCCGCCTGCTTCAGCAGGTTCTTCGCCTGTTCCTCCTGGTAATGCTGGGTCTGGATCCGGCCGGCGCTCTGCGCGCTCAGCAGAAAAGCCAGGGTGCTGTGGTCGAGCGGAGTGCCCAGGGGCCGTGTGATGGTCTGCACACGGCCGATACCGGGGATGTGGAAGATAGCCTTTGCCACCTTGTCCAGCACCAGGAAGTCGGCCGGATTGCGCATGTCGTGATCCGTCTCGATCATCAACAGCTCGGGATTCAGCCGGGCCTGGTTGAAATGCCGGTCGGCGGCCGCATATCCGACGTTGGCCGGGGTGTCGGCGGGCAGGTAGTGGCGGTTGTCGTAGTCGGTCGTGTATCCGGGCAGGGCGAGCAGGCCGACAAGGGCGATTGCGATGGTCACCGCGAGAATCGGCGCGGGCCAACGGACGATCGCGGCGCCGATCCGTCGCCATCCCCGGGTTTGCAATATTCGCTTCGGATCGAGGAGCTTGAAGAAGCTGGCCACCGCGAGCACCGCCGGGCCCAGGGTCAACGCTGCGAACACCGCGACCAGCAAGCCGACTGCGCAAGGCACACCCATTGTCTGGAACCACGGCAACCGGGTGAAGCTGAGGCAATACATCGCGCCGGCGACGGTCAGCCCCGAGCCCAGCACGACATGTGCGGTGCCGTGAAACATGGTGTAAAAAGCCTGTTCTCGGTCCTCGCCTATGCCACGGGCCTCGTGATATCGGCCCATCACAAATATCGCGTAGTCCGTTCCGGCGGCGATCGCCAACAACACCAGCAAGTTGTTGGCGAAGGTGGACAGCCCGATGATCCCGTAATTTCCCAGGAACGCGACGACACCCCGGGCCGCGGCCACTTCGACCATCACGATGAACAGCACGATGAAAACAGTGCTCACCGAGCGATAGACGAAAAGCAGCATCACAATGATCACCAGAAAGGTGATGAGGGTGACCTTCTTGACGCCTTTCTCGCCCGCATGAGACTGATCGGCGATCAGCGGGCCGGCGCCGGTGACATAGGCCTTAACCCCCGGCGGCGCGGGCACTGAGTTGACGATCTTGCGGACCGCTTCGACGGACTCGGTGGACAAGCTCTCACCCATGTTGCCGGCGAGGTAGGCTTGGACATAGGCCGCTTTTCCATCTGGGCTTTGCGAGCCCGCAGCAGTCAGCGGGTCATTCCAGAAATCCTGGATGTGCTGAACGTGCTTGGTGTCCTGCTCGAGTCGCTTGACTATCTCGCCGTAATACTGGTGCGCGGCAGTCTCGAGCTTCTGCTGGCCCTCTAGGACGATCATCGCCGAGGTGTCGGAGTTGAATTCGTGGAAGGTCGATCCGACCTTCTTCATCGCGATCATCCCTGGCGCGTCTTTCGGGCTCTGTGACACCGCGTGATCTTTGGTGACGACCTCCAGTTGCGGCACCGTGACATTCACAAACACGGTGAGTCCCAGCCACAGCAGCACGATCGGCACCGCAAGCCGATGGATCATCCGGGGCAGGAAGGGCGGGATCAACGGCTGCGAGACAGGCTGTGCAACCTCGGTGGTCTCACTCATGCGGACTTGTTCAGGCAGAAGGTGAAGGCATGCACTGTTTCGTTGGCGGGGGATTGATTTGTGGCCTTGACGACCGGCCCGCGCCCGTCGTTATCGTCCAGGGTGATCTTGCAGGCGATCCAATCGCCGCTTCCCTGCGCGACGAGATTGGCGGGGAGGGAAGGCTGCGTTGTTGTCAGCTCTGTCGACCAGGGCAGGGGTACGTTGAGGGCCTGTTCCGGCTTGGAATCTTTATCCAGATAGTTGATGGTCGCCACGCTGCCCGGTGGGCCCCAGACCTCGAGTGTTAAGACTTTGGGGTTGAACGGCTTTATCTCTTCGGCGACCGCACCGCCGCCGAAGGCGTTGCCGTGAACACCGAAGATGCCGCGCAGTCGGTACACGCAGAACCCCGAGACCGCGACCACGGCTGCGATGACCAGCACGACCCAGAATCGGGTAAGGATGCGAGACACGATTGACCTTTGCTTGTCCCGGCGCGGTTTGGCGACCTTGGCTTCGCCGCTGCCTTCGACCGAGGTGGGCAGCGGCTCGGTCCTGGGCTCGGTGGCCGTCATGGGTTCTTCCTTAACCAGGGGCGAAGGGCGCTCAACTAATTAGCCTGTGTGTAACCTTAGCTACTCTAATCGGAATAGGCGACTAGAAAGATACCGGGGAGGGAGGGTTTTGCGATGGCCGCATCGCGCTTCCCGACCGGTGGTTCGGTTGGGCTTCGAATGGGACGAGAGGATCTGTGACGATGGGCGCAAGAAGACGAGCTCGGTCTGCACGACGAACTGCGAACGGTACGATTCAGCCCATGAAGGCGAAAGTGTTTGCGGGATACGCGGCGCTCGCCATCGCCGCGGCGATTGGCCTGGCCGCGCCGGCATACGCCGACCCCGACACCGATTTCGACAATCAGATCGGGCGTTACGGCATCTACGGGCCGCATGACTACAACCCGTATCTGGCCAAGATCTCCTGCCGAAGGCTCGCTCAGGGCGTCGACCCCGACGCTGCGGCAACAGCTCATTTCCTCTCCAATAACCTCCCCAGGGGCACCACTCAGGTGCAGGCTTATCAGTTCCTCGGCAGCGCCATCAGCATCTACTGCCCCGACCAGGCGCCCAAGCTGCAAAACATTCCAGCGCGCTAGCTTGGGACGACGCCGCGCGGCAGCGTGAGTGGCAGATCGGTGTAGGTGGCGATGCCCGGCGCCGCGGCAACGACGGCAGGAATCGCGTTGATGGCGGGCATCGCCGTCATGATGTGACCGAGGTCCATGAACTCCTCGAGCGTCGTGGCCTCGAAGTACGGCGGCGGCAGGAAGCCGACCTTGGTTGTCACCGTCGGCTGCCCGTCGATCTGGATGACCCAGCCGTCCTGGTCGATCTTCCAGTCGGGTTCAAGCGTCTGTCCCTTGCGCCACCGCACATTCAGGTCGATCACGGTGTTGCCGCCGACAATGCCCAGCCAGCTTATGTAGACGCCCGCAACGCATCCCGCGGGTATGGTCCAGGACGCCATTTCGAGGTCAGCGGTGGTTTGGGCAAACTCGGCCACGCACCGCACCTCGTCCAGCTCGACGCTGAGCGCGTCGCCAACCAGCCGGACGGCCTCGCCGAAGATGGCCGTCCCCTTTGCCGCCATCGCCTCCAGCTCCGGGTGGTCGATCGGCTGGCCGAAGCCCACCGGCTTTTCGGTCTCCGGTGAGTCGTAGAACGTGGTGTCGGCGGCCTCGTTGACGGTGACCTTGTCGATCCGGTTGCACACCATCGCCGAAACGATGGCGAGCAGCTCGGCGAAGCCCGGGCTGATACCGGACCCGAAGATCGTGGAGCCGCCTTTCTCGCAGGCCTCCAATAGTCGTTCGCGGCCCTCGCCCAGGTTGCGTCCGGTGATGAAGGACGCCGTGGTCACCACATTGACACCCGCGGACAGGATGCGGACCAGGTCGTCGACGTCGATCCACATCGGGTTGTAGACCACGCAATCGGGTTTCAGGGCGAGCAGCGCGTCGACATCGTTGGTGGCCGCAACGCCCAGCGGCGCGATCCCGACGAGTTCGCCGGCGTCGCGCCCGACCTTCTCCGCTGACCAGGCATAGCACCCCACCAACTCGAGTGTGTGGTTGGCGACGATCGATTTCAGCGAGCTCTTGCCGACGTTTCCGGTGTTCCACTGCACGACTCGATAGTTGTTTGGCACTCGCTCAGCATAGGGAAGAGAAGCCGGGGCTGAGGCGACATCAGGTCATCGTCTAGCAGCGACGCCGGTGAGCACTTGGTCGACCAGCCGTTCGGCGAACCCGTCGTCGATGGGTCCGCCGCTGAGCAGCAGCCGACCGTGGATCGGCGCCACCAGCATCTCCAGCAGCAGCTGGGCGTCGATGTCGGCGCGCAGATCGCCACGCTCGATACCGCGCGTCACTACCGGAGACAGCGCGCCCAGGCGACGCGCCCAGAAGGCTTGGCGGGCACCGGCGTAGGCGTCGTCAACCGGTAGCATCGCCGCGCGCATCACGGCCATGCCCGCGGGCGAGCGCGCGTAGGCGATCACGTCGCGGACAAGCGCCAGAAAATCACCCCTGGTCGAACCCGTGTCCGGGGCGGGGATGGCGTCGGCGCTCCGGTCGAGCAAGGCCGCCACCAATAGGTTCTCTCGGGTCACCCATCGGCGGTAAACGGTGGTCTCGTGCACGCCCGAGCGCTTGGCGATTCCGGCGACGGTGGCGCCGTCGAACCCGTTGGCGACCAACTCGTCGAACGCCGCGGACAACACGCTCCGGCGGACATGCTCGCCGCGGCGATGCGATACGTGAGTGACCATGCGAGCTACTTTATCGCAACTCCACTTGCAATCTCGGCCAGTGCGGCGCATGCTATTGCAAGACAAGTTGCAATAGGAGGAAGTAATGGACGCATCAGCACCCCGGCTCGACTGCAGCGGCGCCACCCCCCGATCGGTTTTCACCGCTTCCACTCCGATTTCAGCATCAACTTTCAGTGCAACCGCTGGGTGCAGTGGATCGGCCCCTCGGCCATCGACGAGGTGGCCGAAATGGCGGCGCGCGCCAGCACCTATCCGGAGTTGATGGATGGCTTCCTCGGCCTCGCCGAGCGCGCCCGCGCCGCCGATCGAGCGCTCGCCGGCGCCTACTACGACCGGGCAGCCGAGTTCTTCATGACGTCGACCGACCCGCGCCGACCGGCCGCACGCGCCAGGTTTCTGGAAGCGATGCGCAGCATCTACGACGTAGCTCCTGAGTTTGTCCCGTTCGGCTCTGGCTCCATGCCGGCCTACGATCTGCGACCGGACCGTCAGATCGGCGCCCCGATCGTCATGTTCGGCGGATTCGACAGCTACATCGAAGAATTCCTGCCGATGATCGCCGGCATGGTCGACGCGGGTCGGCGCATCGTCGTGTTCGAGGGCCCGGGTCAGGGCAGCGCGCTCGAGGACTTCGGACTCACGATGATCCCCGAGTGGGAGCAGCCGGTGGCCGCGGTGCTCGACCACTACGACCTCAAAAGCATTGCCGTCGTGGGAATCTCGCTGGGTGGTGGCCTGGTGATCCGCGCGGCCGCGTTCGAACCGCGGATCAGCCAGGTGGTGGCTTTCGACATCCTCGACGACTTTTTCGAGACGATCGCGCGCCAAATCGGCCGCGGCGTTCGGATTCCTTTGCGCGCGCTACTTACCGCGCGTGCCCGTGGGGTCATCAACGCCGTCGCCGACTGGGCCGTTGCCCGCAAGCCGGTCTCGCAGTGGGGATTGCGGCAGGGCATGCACGTCACCGGCACTGCCACGCCCTACGACTTTCTTCGTTCGACGACCGCGATGACCACCCGCAAGATCTCCCACGACCACTACGTGCCGCTGAAACAGTTGGGGCGTCAAGCGGGCACGCTGACTAACGCGCGGTCGGTGACCACGCGGATCTTCACTGCCGCCGAGCAGGCGAGCAACCACTGTCAGCTCGGCAACATCGGTGCGGCGGCCCGCCTGATGACCGCGTGGCTGGACTTGACGGCGTTACCACCGCAAACGGTTGGTTCAGTCTTCGACGGCGATACCGCGGCGCGTGCGACGGCGCCGATGCGCTTCTGACGGTTTGCCGGTCGGGCGCCGGTTGCGCAATCCGCGCGCGGACGAATCGGCGGCGTTGTCTTGCAAGGCGTCGTCCACTTCGGCGTCTTCCACCGGGGGCGCGTCTTCGGCCGTCGACTCGCGTTCCAGGCCTTCTGCGGCCGTCGACTCGACTTCGGGGCCTTGCGCGGTAACCTGGGCGGGCTCCTCTTGGTCACCCGGCGTTTCTGCCGTCCCGGCTTCATCGCCGTCAGCTTCGGCGTCCTGTTCGGCTTCTGCTTCGGTGGCTTCGTCCTCAGTGGCTTCGGCTTCGTCCTCTTCGGCTTCGTCCGCCTCGTCGGCTTCGTCCTCACCGTCCTTCTTGCGACGGCGACGTCCTTGCTTCTCTTTCTTGGGCTTCAGTGGTTTCGGTGGTGGCGGTGGAAGCTCGGCGATAAACGACAGATAGAACCCGAAAATCCCGAGTATTGCGATCGCGGCTGCCGCGCCGTAAACGCCGAACAGGTACTGCCCGACGGTGTCGAGGCTTAGCCAGATCTCGCTGATCGCCGTGCCGACGATCAGCACGCCGGCCAGCACATGGGCCACCGCCGACGAGGTCTGCAGGGTGAGTGCGAGCTGGGGCGTGCCGTACTCCGGCTTGCGGGCCCGCAGCAGGGTGAACACTACCGGAAGTGCAGCCAGGGCGATTACCACCCCGGTGACAATCCGCAACGCGGTGCCGAGGGCGTGCGAAGTGTCGCCCATCAGCTCCCACCAGCGCGGCAGCACAAAGCCGAAATAGAGGAGGCCGGCGATAATCGAGAACGCCGCGTGCCAAAACACGGCAGCCTTGCGTCCCATGCGCCTCCTTGAGCTGGTATCCGGAGCGACCAGAACCCGGTCATTCAGGCCTGGCCACACCCCGGATTGTGCGCGGAGGATGCGGGATTTGAACCCGCGAGGGCTGTTAACCCAACCCGCGTTCCAGGCGAGCGCCATAGGCCACTAGGCGAATCCTCCGTCGGCCATGGTAGCCGAGCGCAGCCCAGCGTCTTGTGGCTGTCGAAGATTGATCCGAGCCCGGGTACTAGACTCTTTGTGGACCCCGTGCGGCGTCTATCCTGTGAACTCCCCCAGGGCCGGAAGGCAGCAAGGGTCAATGGGCTCTGGCGGGTGCGCGGGGTCCCCTATGTGACCACCCAGGTGTCGACGGTGAAAGGCGGATGGTGTCGTACGGCTCGTTCAGTTCCCTAGGCCGTACGGACCTCGAGGCATTGCATGCCCGCCACCAGCAGGACTACGCCGAACTGCAGTCGATGAAGCTGGCCCTGGACCTCACCCGCGGCAAACCATGCAGCGAGCAGCTGGATCTATCCAACGCCCTGCTGAGTCTGCCCGGGACTGACTACCGCGACGGCGAGGGCACCGACACCCGCAACTACGGCGGGCAGCACGGCCTACCTGAGCTGCGGGCCATCTTCAGCGAACTGCTCGGCATCCCCGTGCCCAACCTGATCGCGGGCAACAACGCCAGCCTGGAGCTGATGCACGACGTCGTCGTCTTCTCGATCTTGCACGGCGGGGTGGACTCGCCGCGGCCCTGGAAAGACGAGCCACGCGTCAAATTTTTGTGTCCGGTGCCGGGCTATGACCGGCACTTCGGCATCACCGAAACCATGGGCATTGAGATGGTTTCGGTCCCGATGCGCGAGGACGGCCCGGACGTCGACCTGATCGAAGAGCTGGTCGCCGTCGACCCGGCCATCAAAGGCATGTGGGCGGTTCCGGTGTTCGCCAACCCCACCGGCATCACCTACTCGTGGGAAACGGTTCGGCGGCTCGTCCAGATGCGCACCGCGGCAGAGGACTTCCGGCTGTTCTGGGACAACGCCTACGCGGTCCACACGTTGACGCACGACTTCGTCCGGCAGGTCGACGTGCTGGGTCTGGCCGCCGCCGCGGGCAACCCCAACCGGCCTTACGTCTTCGCGTCGACGTCCAAGATCACCTTCGCCGGGGCCGGCGTCAGCTTCTTCGGTGGATCACTGGGTAACATCGCCTGGTATTTGCAATACGCCGGCAAGAAGTTGATCGGGCCGGACAAGGTCAATCAGCTGCGGCACTTGCGTTTTTTTGGCGACGCCGACGGTGTGCGCCTGCAGATGATGCGTCACCAGCAGTTGCTGGCGCCCAAATTCGCGTTGGCGCTGGAGATCCTGGACAAGCGCCTTGGTGAATCGAAGATCGCGTCCTGGAACGAGCCCCAAGGCGGGTACTTCATCAGCCTCGACGTGTTGCCGGGCACGGCGCGGCGCACCGTCGCGTTGGCCAAAGAGGCCGGTATCGCCGTCACCGACGCGGGCGCATCATTCCCGTACCGGAAAGACACCGACGACAAGAACATCCGGATCGCACCGACGTTCCCGCCGGTATCCGACCTACGTAGTGCGATCGACGGGCTGGCCACCTGCGCCTTGCTGGCCGCGACCGAGTCACTGCTGAGCCAGGGTTAGGCCGCGTCGGGCGGCGTCGGTAGCGTGGGCGACCGTGGCCCTCTACCGCAAGTACCGACCGGCAACTTTCGCCGAGGTGGTGGGGCAGGAACATGTCACCGAGCCGCTGTGCACCGCTTTGACGGCGGGCCGAATCAACCACGCATATCTGTTCTCCGGCCCGCGCGGGTGTGGCAAGACGTCGTCGGCGCGCATCCTGGCCCGGTCGTTGAACTGTGCACAGGGGCCGACGGCGACGCCATGCGGTGTCTGCGACTCCTGCGTCGCGCTGGCGCCCAACGGACCAGGCAGCATCGACGTCGTCGAGCTCGACGCGGCCAGCCATGGCGGCGTGGACGACACCCGTGAGTTGCGCGACCGAGCTTTCTACGCGCCGGCCCAGTCGCGCTACCGGGTCTTCATCGTCGACGAGGCGCACATGGTGACCACCGCAGGGTTCAACGCGCTGCTCAAAATCGTCGAGGAGCCGCCGGAGCATCTGATCTTCGTGTTCGCCACCACCGAGCCGGAGAAGGTGTTGCCGACGATCCGGTCGCGCACCCACCACTACCCGTTCCGGCTGCTGCCACCACGCATCATGCGGGCGCTGATCGAACGGATCTGTGCCCAGGAGGGTGTCGTCGCTGACGACGCGGTCTACCCGCTGGTTATCCGGGCCGGCGGCGGTTCTCCCCGCGACACTCTGTCGGTTCTCGATCAGTTGCTGGCCGGTTCGGAAGCCGGGCCGGATGGCAACCGGATCAGTTATCAGCGGGCACTGGGGCTGCTGGGCGCCACCGATGTCGCGCTGATCGATGAGGCCGTCGACGCGCTCGCCGCCGGCGATGCCGCGGCGTTGTTCGGGGCGGTCGAATCGGTGATCGACGCCGGTCACGACCCTCGGCGATTCGCCACCGATCTGTTGGAGCGGTTTCGCGATTTGCTTGTGCTGCAAGCTGTTCCAGACGCCGCGGCGCGTGGCGTGGTCGACGCGCCAGAAGACGTGCTGGACCGGATGCGCGATCAAGCGGCCCGGATCGGCCCGGCGACGCTCACCCGCTACGCCGAAGTCGTGCACGCCGGCCTCACCGAGATGCGTGGCGCGACGGCACCCCGCCTGCTACTCGAAGTGATCTGCGCACGGCTGTTGTTGCCCTCGGCCAGTGACACCGAATCGGCGCTGTTGCAACGCGTCGAGCGGATCGAGACCAGGCTGGAAATGTCCATTCCGCTCGGTGATCAACGGCCGCAGTCCGCGCCGCCCGAACCGGCTGAGGCCCCGACGCGATCCACGCCGCCGGCCGCCGCCGCTGAGCCGGCGCCCAGCCCGCCCCCGAGGCAGCCCGCACCCGAGCAGAGCCCACCTGAGCAGAGCCCGGGTGAACCGGGTGCGGCGGCAGTCCGCACCTTGTGGCCGACGGTGCGCGATAAGGTACGCCAACGCAGCCGAACCACCGAGGTCATGTTGGCCGGCGCGACCGTGCGCGCCGTGGAGGGCAACACGTTGGTGTTGAGCCACGAATCGGCGCCGCTGGCCAAGCGGCTGTGCGAACAACGCAACGCCGACGTCATCGCCGAGGCGCTCAGAGACGCGCTGGGCGTTGACTGGCGGGTGCGATGTGAAGTCGGCGCGCCCAATCTCACGGCAACCGAAGAGCCGGTCGTGCCGCCGCGGCGTACCGCGCGTGGCGGGGCTCCGGCTGCTCGTGGGGTCTCGCGTCCATCCCCGTCGGCGGAACCACATGCCGCCGAGGATTCCGCACAGCGGGCCGAAGAGGAAAGCATGCTCGCCGAGGCGGGTCAGGACGACTCGTCGGCACCGCGCCGCGACCCCGAAGAGGCGGCGCTGGAGCTGTTGCAGAACGAACTGGGCGCGCGCCGCATCGACAACGGCTGAGACTTTCGGGTCAAGCTCGCACCCGTCTCCGCTCGACTGTAGACGGCACCACCGGGTCACATGGTTGCGGTCCGGGGTTCCACTAGCGCAATGGCGCTCACGGCTGGGCCTGCTACCCCTGCTAATTAATCGGCCGGTGGGCTGAAGCCGCCGGAGGCAGCGCCTAGGGCTGCCACCACGGGCGTAGTGGCAGGTCGTCGGTGCCGCATGCGTCGAGCTTGGTTGCCAACACGTGATGTAGCTGAAGGTTGTTGTGCTCGAAGGCTACTCGAGACGCCGCCATGTAGACGCCCCACACTTTCGCGGTGGCCAGACCGACCTCGTTGACCGCCTCGTCCCAATGCGCGACCAGATTGCGGCACCAGTCACGCAGCGTCATCGCGTAGTGCGTCCGGAAGTTCTCCGCGTGCAGCACTTCGAGACCCACGTCTTGGACCGCCGACACGATTCGTCCTGAGCCGGTCAACTCTCCGTCCGGAAAGACGTAGCGATCGGTGAAACTGCTCGCGCGGAAGTTCGACTTGTTGTCGTTGCGGGTGATGCAGTGATTGAGCAGCAAGCCTCCGGTGCGCAGCTTGGACTGCAGGAAGGCGAAGTACGACGGATAGTTTTTGACACCGATGTGCTCGGTCAATCCGATCGACGAGACCGCGTCGAACCCGGTCTCCCGCACGTCGCGATAGTCGGAGTGGCGCACTTCGGCCAGGTTCGTCAGCCCCTCGGCCTCGATCGCCCTTTGCGCCCAGCTGGCCTGTTCGGCCGATAGCGTGGCACCGATTGCCCGCACGCCGCGGCTCGCGGCGTAGCGAACCATCCCGCCCCAGCCGCAGCCTACGTCGAGCAGCCGGTCACCCGGCTGCAGTCCCAACTTCTCAAAGACCAACCGGTACTTGTTGTCCTGCGCCTCTTCCAGGGTCGCTTCGGGATGCGGATAGACGGCGCAGGTGTACGTCATCGACGGACCCAGCACCCACTCGTAAAAGGTGTTGGAGACGTCATAGTGGTGATGGATGGCCTCGGCATCACGAGTCTTGCTGTGCCGCATGCCTTCAGCGATCCGCCGCCAGCGAGGTAGCACCTCCTGCGGCGGTGGTGGTGCGGGGACCAGGTGCTGGACGCCAACCGCGCGGATGATGCTGGCCAGCAGCCGGGGCGACGGCCTGCCGAACTCGAGCTTGTCGGCCAGCAACTTGAGCAGCTCGTACGGATCGCCCGGAGGCACCCCGCGCAATTCGACGTCCCCGGAGACGTAGGCCCGGGCCAGCCCGAGTTCGCCGGGGGCGGTGGCCAAATAGGTGGTGCCACGGGGCGTCAGCAGGTCCATTCCCAGCACGGCGGTTTCCGGTCCGGCGGTGCTGCCGTCGTAAGCCGTGAACCGCAATGACCGCTTGGCGCCGCCGGTGACGACCGCCAAGACCTCGGCGAGGCTCAACTTGCCTGTCCTGGTGGCCGCGGATTCCTTGATGGTCGTCATCGTCGTTGCACCGCCTTTGCGTAGAGGTCAAGCAGACGCGAATCCGGGTCGTAGATTTTCTTCACGGTTTTGTACGTCTCGCCGCCGTAGAGCTCATTGAACTCCTCACGGCCATAATAGGAGTCGGAATACAGCGATTTGTGGCCGTCTAGCGAACCGACCTTTGCTTCGATCAACCGATTCGTCGCGCCCTCGGTCGCGCCGACTGGAACCGAAGACCAAAACCCGACATTGACGTAGGTTGATCCGGGGCGGATCGGATACAGCGGCCAGCCGTTTTGGTCGCGTAACCGCAACGGACATAACCAGACCGGCGTGATCGGCACATGAGTGAGGAACCACTGCAGGAATTCAGCCGTGCGCTCGATCGGCACCTCGATATCCTGGACCACCCGTTCGCGCGGCGGACGGCCATGGCGTTTCTCGATCCGGTCGGCGATACCGAAACGCTGGTCGAGCGCCACCAACTTCCAGTACATGTCGCTGCGCCGGTAGCGTCGGGGCCACCAACGCCGCACACGTGGGTTCTGCGCACCGAAAGAGCCTGAGCACCAGAACCAGTCGGTGTCCCAACGCCAGAAATAGTCGTGCGTCGTCAGCCGGTCTTCTTTGATGCCGGCGCCGTGCTGGATGGAACGATAGTAGATGTGTTGTCCGGTGTAGTCGCTGACCGGGCCGGGGGTGGTGGTACGCACACCGACGCACAGGTAGCTCTCGTCGGCGGCGAACACCACCCCGTCGAGATAGTCGACCGGCACACCGTCGAAACCGCCGGTGTCGGTGATGCGGTCCATCGCTGACACCAAATCGGTCAGCGAGTTGAACCGCATGTGCCGCAGCGCCACGAACGGCTTGATAGGTTCCAGTTCGATGCGAATTCGGGTCGAATAGCCCAGGGTGCCATAAGAATTCGGAAAAGCGCGGTAGAGGTCCGGATGCTGCTGGGGTGAGACGGTGAGCAATTCGCCTGTACCGGTGAGGATGTCCATCTCCAGCACCGACTCGTGCGGCAGGCCGTTGCGAAACGAGGCCGACTCGATACCCAACCCGGTGACCGCCCCCCCCAGCGTGATGGTCTTCAGCTGGGGGACCACAAAAGGCGATAGCACGTAGGGCAGGGTCGCGGTCACCAAATCCTCATACGTACACATGCCGGCCACATCAGCGGTACGCGAATCAGGATCAACCGAAATGACGTTCGTCAGCCCCGATGTGTCCAGTCCCGGTGCGTCGCGCTTCGTGCGGGCGCGAAACAAATTGGAGGTGGGCTTGGCGAGTCGAACGGCCGCCGTCGCGGGAATCGAACGATAGCTCGCCAACAACCGCTCGACGCCCGCCGCATGAGCCGCCGGTGCGGATGCAGGGACAGGCACCACATATACGCTAGTCCCCGATATCAGCCCGCGCAGGGTCATCGCGCCCGCGCGTGGTGCCGACACATCCCCGCACAGAGGAGTTTCGCCTTATGGGACACGTCAGTGCAGCCAACACCATCTTGATCAACGCTGATCCCACGACCGTGCTGTCTGCCGTCGGTGACTACCAGACCGTCCGCCCCAAGATCCTGTCCTCGCACTACCGCGACTACCAGGTGCTGGAAGGTGGGCAGGGGCAGGGAACCGTCGCCAGCTGGAAGCTGCAGGCCACCAAATCCCGCGTTCGCGATGTCCGGGCCAATGTCGACGTCGCCGGCCACGCCGTCATCGAGAAGGACGCCAACTCGACGATGATCACCAATTGGACGGTGGCGCCCGCCGGACCGGGTTCGAGCGTCACCGTCACGACCACATGGGCAGGAGCAAGTGGCGTGAAGGGATTCTTCGAGAAGACGTTCGCGCCGCTGGGGCTGAGAAGGATCCAAGCCGAGGTGCTGGCCAACCTGAAAAAGGAACTCGAGGGCTAGCCCGCCGACGATGCAGGCCGAAACGGCCTGGGTGGGGGCAATCGGGCCTAGCCGGTCTGACCTTGGCTGCCCAAGTAGGCGGCGATGCCCTTGACCACGGCGTCGGCATACTTCTGCCTGCCCTCGGGCGACTCCATCAGCCCTGAGTCGACCGGATTCTTCATGTTGCCGCACTCGACCAGAACCGACGGATACTGCGCCAGGTTCAGGCCCGCCAGGTCCGAACGCCCGTACAGGCCGTCTTGGCCGATGTAGTTGGCCGGCGGGATACCCGAGGCCTGTAGTTGGTCGCGCATGATCCGGGCGAACTGCACCGACGGACCCGCCTGCACCTGGTTCAGCGGCGGCGCCGAGTAGTTCACGTGAAATCCCCGCCCGTTCGGTGGACCGCCGTCGGCGTGGATGCTGACGACCGCGTTCGGGTGCAATGCGTTGGCCATCGCGGCACGCTCGTCGACGCACGGGCCCAGCGCATCGTCGTTGCCGCGCGACATCGCCGTCCGTGCGCCCAGCGCGTTGAGTTCGGCGCGGATGCGCAGCGTGGTGTCCCACGTGAAGGTGTGCTCCGGATAGCCGTCGTTGGTCGACGTTCCGCTGGCCTGGCAGTCCTTGGTGCCGCCGCGTCCGGTGGGCACCTGACGGCTGATTGATGCGTCGTTGGCGCCGTTGTGGCCGGGGTCGAGGAACACGATCATGCCGGCGATGTTGCCAGGGGCTGCGGCGGCGTTCGGGGCCGTCGGCGTCGGTGCGGCAGTGACGACAGCGACGATGCCGATGGCCAGCACGGCCCCGACACGCAGGCGATGTAGTACGCGCACGGCGCCACGTTAGCCCCCGCCGTCTAGGCTTGAAACTTCGAACCGCCCGCGAGCCGCAGGCGAAACCAAGTCGAGACCAAGATGCAAGGGGACCGTCATGCAACCCGGAGGCCAGCCCGACATGTCGGCGTTGCTCGCCCAGGCACAGCAGATGCAGCAACAGCTGATGGCTGCCCAACAGCGACTCGCGAACGCCGAGGTGCAGGGAAAGGCCGGTGGCGGTCTGGTGGAGGTCACCGTCAAGGGCAGCGGCGAGGTCGTGGCGGTGAAGATCGATCCCAAAGTCGTCGACCCGGACGACGTCGAGACGCTGCAAGATTTGATCGTCGGCGCGCTCGCCGACGCCTCCAACCAGGTCACCACGATGGCGCAGCAGCAGCTGGGTCCGCTGGCCGGTGGCATGGGCAGCGCGCTGGGTATCCCGGAGTCCTAACTTGTTCGAAGGGCCGGTCCAGGACCTTATCGACGAGCTCGGCAAGCTGCCGGGTATCGGGCCAAAGAGCGCGCAGCGCATCGCCTTTCATCTTTTGTCCGTCGAACCGCCTGACATCGACCGGCTCACCGCGGTGCTGGCCAAGGTGCGCGACGGCGTGCGGTTTTGCGCGGTGTGCGGCAACGTCTCCGACGACGCACGTTGCCGCATCTGTGCAGACCCCCGCCGGGACGGCTCGCAGGTCTGCGTCGTCGAGGAGCCCAAGGACGTCCAGGCCATCGAACGCACCCGCGAATTCCGCGGCCGCTACCACGTTCTCGGTGGGGCACTGGATCCGCTGTCCGGAGTCGGTCCTGAGCAGCTACGGATCCGCGAGCTGCTGAACCGGATCGGTCAGCAGGTCGACGGCGTCGACATCACCGAGGTGATCATCGCCACCGATCCCAACACCGAAGGCGAGGCGACCGCCACCTACCTGGTGCGGATGCTGCGCGACATTCCCGGTCTGACCGTGACGCGGATCGCCTCCGGATTGCCGATGGGCGGCGATCTGGAATTCGCCGACGAGCTGACCCTGGGCCGCGCGCTGATCGGCCGCCGCGCGATGGCCTGACCGGCTCGCCGGCGTCGAAATTGCATCCAGGGTCGTTGATTCGGCGTTGGCCACAACCCTGCGTGCAATCTCAGCGAGTGTGACCTAGGCCCGCAGACGCTCCCGCCGCAGCAAGTCCACCTCCGGCAGCTCCAGCGGCGCCAGCTCACCCACCACCTTGCTCAACAGCAGGTCGGCGAGCTCCGGATTGCGGGCCAGGCAGGGCCCGTGCATGTAGGTGGCGAACACGCTGCCCTGGACCGCGCCGTCGAAGCCGTCGCCGGCGCGGTTGCCCGCGCCCTTCTTCACCGCGCCCAGCGGCGATGCGGCGTCGCCGAGAACCGTTCCGCCGCGATGGTTCTCGAAGCCGGTCAGCGGGTGTGTCAACCCGGCCAGCAGCGGCGTGCTGACCACCTCCCCGATGGTGCGAGCGGCCTGCGGCGAGGTGGTCACGTCGAGCAGACCCACGCCGTCGACCCGCTCGCCGGCCGACGTCTCATACCAGTGGCCGAGTACCTGGATGGCCGCGCAGATCGCCAGCACCGGCGCGCCGCGGGCCGCGGCGCGCTGCAATCCCGGGTGATGGACGAGATGCTTGGTGGCCAGCCGCTGCGCGTAGTCCTCGGCCCCGCCCAATGTGTACAGGTCGAGGGTGTCGGGCACCGCGTCGGCCAGCGTGATCTCGACGATCTCGGCGGCGATGCCCCGCAGCCGTAGCCGTTGCCGCAGTACCGCCGCATTCCCGCCGTCGCCGTAGGTGCCCATCACGTCGGGCAGCACCAGCCCGATCCGCACCGCCGAGTCAGCCATCGTGAGCCAATCTGCGCTGCAGCTGCAGGAAAGCGGTGTAATTGGCGACTACCTCGACCGGTCCGGGCGGACACGACGCGATGGCCGCGAGGGTGTCGTGCACCAGGGTGTGTTCCACGCCGGCGTAGCCCAACCGCACTGCGAGGTCGGTCCCGCGTTCGCCGGCGGCCACCACTGAAGTGCGTTCGAAGTGCTCGAAGCGCACATCCCAGAGCCAGGACAGATCTTCGCCGTCGGGCACCCGCCCGTTGACTGAGATCACCACGCCGGCCGGATTCTTGTCCACCATCGACAGGGCTTCCTGCCAGCCGGCAGGGTTCTTGGCCAACAACATTCGCACGGTGTGCGCTCCGACGCGAATGGTCCGGTAGCGCCCGGCGACCTCGTCGACCCCCGATACGGCGGCCACCGCAGCCGCCGGATCTGCGCCCAGCGCGACGGCGGCCGCGACCGCTTGGGCGGCGTTGCCTCGATTCACCGAGCCCGGTAGTGCCAACCGCATCGGCAGCGCCAGCCCGTCGGGCCCGTAGAGCATGTCGTCGTCGAACCACCAATGCGGGCTGGGTCGCTTGAAGTCAGCCCCGGTGGAATACCAGTGGCCCTGATCGCGGACGATCACCTCGCCGCTGCGCGGGCAGCTGACCGAGTCCGCCGCCCAGCTGCCGCCCGCGGCCACCCACACGATGTTGGCGCTGTCGTACGCGGCCGAGGTCATCAGCACGTCATCGCAGTTGGCGACCACGACCGCCGCCGGGTGCTCAGCCAGTCTGGTCCGCAGTCTGCGTTCGATCACGTTGATCTCGCCCACCCGGTCCAGCTGGTCGCGGGATAGGTTGAGCAAGACGACGACGGCGGGCTCGATGGCGTCCGCGACATGCGGCACGTGCATTTCGTCGACCTCGAGGACCGCCAACGCGGCGTCGCGGTCAGCGGCGAGCGCGGCCACCAGCCCGGCGTCCATGTTGGCGCCCTCGGCGTTGGTGGCCACCGAGCTTCCCGGGCCCAGGGTGCGCAGCGCGGCCGCGGTCATCCGGGTCGTCGTCGACTTGCCGTTGGTCCCGGTGACGACGACGGTGCGCCGACCGGTGCCGAGCTGACGCAGGATCGAACGGTCCAGCGTCATGGCCACCAGGCCGCCGATCATCGCGCCCGCCCCCCGGCCGGTCACCCGTGAGGCCCATCGCGCGCCGGATCCGGCGGCCA
>NZ_JBKQTQ010000055.1:0-44297 GCF_052143115.1 Mycobacterium sp. | reverse complement strand
TGATCCGCTCCCAGGCCGCGTCGTTGGAGGCCGAGCACCAGTCCATCGTGCGTGATGTGCTGGCCGCCGGTGACTTCTGGGGCGGCTCGGGTTCGGTGGCCTGCCAGGAGTTCATCACCCAGTTGGGTCGCAACTTCCAGGTCATCTACCAACAAGCCAACTCCCACGGCTCCAACGTGCAAAACGCCGGCAACAACATGAGCTCCACCGACAGCGCCGTCGGCTCCAGCTGGGCCTGACAACACAAACCCTGTGGCCCGCACACCCACCGGTGTGCGGGCCACAACATTTTTTATAGACATCGCCCTGCTTGCTTTATCGCCGCCGCTCCGCTCGGACCGTCGGCGCTGGAGATTCAGACCCGCGCAGTGCAGCTCGCTTCTGTCGATGCCGTCGCCGATCTGACGGCTGGTCAGGAATTTCCCATCGCCAGCTGGACGGACGTCTACAACGACACCGTCTCCAACCTGCAGTCGCTCGAAGCGCAGATGACCGCCGACCCCCATCCGATCCTGTCGGCGATCGACGCCAACATGACCGAGTATGCGAATGAGCTTTCCTCGGCCGCGCAGACTTCGAGCAGCAATCTGACGAACGCGCTGCAAGATCTGTCGAGCGTGCTGTCGAACGCGTGGAGCGACCTGCAGTCCGGCGACGTGTATGACGCGGAAACGAGCATCTGGCAGGCCCTGCTCCAGGACCCGACGAGCGTGAGCCGACCGTTCGAGAACGGCTACTTCGAGATCATTCAGTCGATGGTGAACAACCTCGACAACGTGCTCCGCCCTGCGGCAATTTACGCCCAAACAGCCGCATCGGACATCATGAGCATATCTGCCGTTCCAGCATGGTTCAGCGATCTTGAAGCGGCTTCGCTGTATGGTCCCAATGCGGCCGAATATGCGATGGCCGGGGTGACCCAGGACATCGTCACTGCGTGGCAAAGCGGCGACACCAGCTTGGCGCTGAGCGATCTCTCGAATGCCCTCTCCACGGTCGCGGACGCATACCTGAACGGCTATCAGGTCGATGACAGCGTCGGTATGTTGGGCGACTTCGCCTCGGCGTTGGACCCCAACGCCGTCGCGGACATCACGTCACAGCTGAGCGGAGACCTGGCACCCAACGCCAGCGGCTGGGCCGTTGATCTCTTCTCGATGTTCTGATATATAGCCGCAGCAAGCTGACACCGAGCGTGACGCCGCGGCGGAGTCTCGCAGAGGCGTTCGCCGTGGCGCTACGGTCGGCTCGGGTCGGATGACTACATGCCCACCGCGGCGCAAGCGCCGAGGATGGTGGTCGATGCGTAGTTAGCGGCGTTGGCTAAGTGGTTATCGGTCGGCGTGTAGGTGGGCAGCGACACAACGAATCCGCGGCGATACTGTGCGGCGAGGTTGGCCAAATCCTGCCAGACAGCGTTATCGCTTTGCCGGCCAAGCTGTTCCAGCTTGCCGGCATACGAGCTCATCACCTGGGCAACCCCATAGTTGACGGCCCTCTGCTCGCGATTCCAGTAGATCGCGGGAATGTTGGGATCCATCTTCTGCCACGCGGCGGTGTCCTTGGCGAACTGATCTAACGCCGACTTCCAGTCATCGCAAACAGGATTGGTGGTAGTGAGGAAGGGCTGCGGGTTAGCGGGATTACCCATCGGGGCGATGTCCGACGGTGGCGCCGCAGGCGGCACCAGCGGACCGCGCGCAGCCGCGGGACCATCGGTGATAGCAGCGCAGATCGACCCCAAAGCAGACGACGCGCTGTTCGCGGCACCCGCCAGGTTGTTGTCGGCCGGCGTGTACTTGGGGACGCGTGCGGCGTACGCGCGCGCGTAGGCGATGAACTGCTGGTACAGCTCGCGCATCACCCGATGTGGCGTCAACTTGACCAGGCCGACCGCCTGCGCTGCGGCACCGCGCATTGACTGCGCCGCCGCGATGAATTGCGCACGCAGCTTCGGCGTCCACGCCGAGGCCGGAACCGATCGATCCCGCTCGTTCCAGAGGCCATCGCCGCTGTGCGCAAGCTCGTTGTTGATCGATGTCCACGCCGCGCAGCTGGGGTCCTCGGTGATCACGGCGACCGGCCCGGTGTCTTTGGCACTAGCGACCGCGGCCGCTCCTTCCTGGCTCGAGCCGTCATCGGGTTGAGCCCCTTTCGGCGCCCCCGAACCACCCCCGCCGAATAGCAACACCAACGCGACGACCGTCGCCAGGACAGCGACCGCGCCGACCGCGCCCATCGCCCACTTGAGGTTTCTATTGTTATCCGGATCGTCAGAATCAGACGTCACGGTGGTCCAGCTTACTTAAATGACAACCTGGCCGCCGCAGGCAGATTGGCGAGGCGCGGGTCGACGAATGTCGCCGCTGTCAGGCGGCGGCAGGGTTGACAGTTAGTCGAACAAGAGTTCGAATAGGGTATGCGGTGGGACAGTCAGAACATCGAGGTCGATGACGGCGCGCTGCCCGGATTGGAGCGCATTGGTTTCGTCCGCAGCGTGCGGACGCCTCAGTTCGATGGCATCACATTCCACGAGGTTCTGTGTAAG
Organism: Mycobacterium sp.; assembly: GCF_052143115.1. Taxonomy (GTDB): domain Bacteria; phylum Actinomycetota; class Actinomycetes; order Mycobacteriales; family Mycobacteriaceae; genus Mycobacterium. The sequence goes on along the minus strand of NZ_JBKQTQ010000055.1, from coordinate 41,749 downwards.
TCCGCGCTGAACAGAATTCCCGACGCCGCTGCCGTCCTGCCCTTTAAATACACAGTCAACGGCTACCGGGGTTGTTCGCATGCGTGCCGCTACTGTTTCGCCCGGCCCACTCACGAATACCTGGATTTGGACTGCGGCAACGACTTCGACACCCAGATCATCGTCAAGACGAACGTCGCCGACGTGCTGCGCCGCGAGGTGGGCCGAAGGTCGTGGTGCCGCGAGACCGTCGCATTAGGCACCAACACCGATCCCTATCAACGCGCCGAGGGGCGCTATGCGTTGATGCCGGGCATCATCGGCGCACTCGCGGGGTCGGGCACGCCACTGTCGATTCTGACCAAGGGCACGCTGCTGCGACGTGACCTGCCGCTGATCGCCGACGCTGCCGAGCAAGTGCCGGTCAGCCTCGCAGTCTCGCTCGCGGTCGGTGATCCCGAACTGCACAACCGGGTCGAGCCAGGTACCCCCACCCCGCAGTCCCGCCTCGGGCTGATCGCGGCGATTCGCGAGGCCGGCCTGGACTGCCACGTGATGGTGGCGCCGGTGCTGCCGTACCTGACCGATTCCGCGGAGCACCTCGACGATCTGCTACGCCAGATCGCGGCGGCCGGGGCCACCGGTGTCACGGTGTTCGGGCTGCATTTGCGTGGATCGACCCGTGGCTGGTTCATGTCGTGGCTGGCGCGCACCCACCCGCAGCTGGTCGGGCAATATCGTGAGTTATACCGGCGTGGAGCGTATTTGCCGCCGTCGTACCGAGACGAGCTTCGAGCCCGGGCGGCACCGCTGATCGCTGCGTACGGGCTGGGTGGCGATCAGCGGCGACTCGATGTCGCCCCGCCGCAGCGTGTCGTCGAGACTCCGCAGCCGACGCTGTTCTGAGCTAGTTGAGGTTCGGTTCGCGGAAGGTGTCGCACTGATTGGGGTCACCGGTCTGATAGCCGACGGTGAACCAGTGCTGACGCTGCTCCGACGAGCCGTGGGTCCACGACTCGGGGCTGGTGCGCCCGGTGGCGGCCTTCTGAATGCGGTCGTCTCCCACCGACGCCGCCGCTGACAGCGCGTCGGCAATGTCCTTGTCGCTCAGCGGCTCCAGGTACGGCACCCCGGTGCTCTCCTGCTTGACGGTCGAGGCGTAGTGTGCCCACACCCCGGCGTAGCAGTCGGCCTGCAACTCGGTGCGCACACCGTTGCCGCCGGCGCCTTGCGCGCCCTGCTGAGCGCGGCCGAGGCTTCCCTGCAGATCTTGCACATGGTGGCCGAACTCGTGAGCAACCACGTATTCCTGCGCCAATGGTCCACCGCTTGAACCGAATTGGGTGCGCAGTACGTCGAAGAAGCCGGTGTCGAAGTAGGCGGTTTGATCCACCGGGCAGTAGAACGGCCCGACTTCGGTGCTGGCCGGTCCGCAGCCGGTGTTGACCTGACCGCTGAACAGCCGCACCCGCGGCCGGGTGTACCCGGGCATCAGCTGCTTCCAGACCGCGTCGACGGAGTTGCCGGTAGCCACCACGCGGCACTGCACGTATTGGTTGGCGTCGGCTCCGGTCCGGCACTTGCTCAGATCGAACCCGGGTGCCACGTCCTGACTGGGGTTCATCGGGAGCTGAGTCGCCACTTTGCCGGGGTCGACCCCGAGCAGCAGGGCCACGACCAGGAACAGCAAGCCACCCAGTCCACCGCCGATAGCGATTCCCCGTCCGCCACCGCCGGATGCGGACGTCGTGCTGGTGTCGATCTGCATACCCTCGTTGAAGGTCATCGCATTCTCCGTTGCGTCTATGTCGTGGCTCGCAGCCCGGCGAGATCAGCTTCGCACACTACGATTCAGGCGTGCCCGCGGTTGCCGAAGTTCCTGCTCTCGCGCACACAACCGTCGGCGATCTTCGCGGCACCGCCGAACGCGGCGTCGCGGTGTGGCGCGGTGTGCCGTACGCGCAGCAACCCGTAGGCGAGCGTCGATTCGCCGCGCCGGCGCCGCTCGTGCCGTGGACGGGTGTGCGCGACGCCGTCGAGCACGCGCCGCTGCCGCTGCAGAGCCGCTCGTTGGTCGCGGGCGACCGCAACGACCCGAAGATCCGCGACGAGGCCTGCCTGACGGTGACGGTGTGGTCACCGGATGTGTCTGGCTCGCTGCCGGTGATGGTCTGGATTCCCGGCGGAGCGTTTCTGAACGGCGCCGGACAGCTGCAGCTCTACAATGGGTCGCGGCTGGCCGCCGACGGCAACGTGGTCGTGGTCAACGTGACTTACCGGGTCGGGGTTTTCGGCGGTTTCGAGCTCGGCGACCTCGGCGAGGGATTCGAAAATAATCTGTGCCTGCGCGATCAGATCGCGGCATTGGCCTGGGTGCGAGACAACATCGCCGCGTTCGGTGGCGACCCGGACCGGGTCACCGTGTTCGGTGAATCCGCCGGCGCCACTTCGGTCTTGGCGCTGCTGGCCAGTCCGGCCGCCGACGGGCTGTTCGGCCGGGCGATCGTGCAGAGCCCTGCCTTGCCGCTGATCGCGGATCGCGCCACGCGAGCCGAGCAGGCGCAGCGGTTCCTCAGCCAGCTGGGCGTAGCTGCGGAAGAGCGCAAAGCACTGAAAGAATTGAAAGAACTGCCGCAGCGGCAGTTGCGACGGGCGGCCGGCGAGCTGCAGCTGGCGAGTATCGCGACGACGCCGACGCTGGCGCATGGGCTGACTTACGGCGTCGATCTGCTGCCGCGGCATCCGATCGAGGCGGCGCGGGCGGGCACGGTGGCCCGGATCCCGCTGATCATCGGAACCAACAAGAACGAGGCGTCGCTGTTTGCCAGGGACAAGCCGCCGCGGCAGCAGATCGACGCCGGCCAACATCGACAGCTATTTCACCCGGCTGGCGCCGCAGGCGCGGGCGCGGGTGCTGGCCGCCCATCCCGGCTACCCACGCCGCCGCGCGCTGGAAGCCATCGGCGCTGACGCCATGTTCGTCGCACCGGCATGGGCGTTCGCTGACGCCTACAGTGCGCACGCGCCTACCTATGTCTATCGGTTCGACCACGCGCCGTGGACGCTGCGGGCGCCGGGCCTGGGCGCGACGCATGGCAGCGAGATCGTGCACATCCAGCACAGTTACGACTCTCAGCTGGGCCGACGGCTGCACCCGTTGGGCCGGTGGCTGCCACCCGCGGTGGGCCGTCGGATGCAGCGGAGCTGGCTGGACTTTGCCACCGTCGGCTGGTCGGGCGGTCAGGTCTGGTCTGATGACTGGCCCCGCTACGACACACCGCGGCGGGCCACCCGCGTCATCCGGTCGGCGTCCGACGTCATCGTCGACGATCCCGACGCCGCACGTCGCTCGGCGTGGGCAGGTTTGTACTGATCCAAGTCTCTGGACTCAGCCATCGAGGCCGAGCAGGCTGTCGCCCAGGCCGATTTCAGTGCGGCTTCTGCGGAGTTCGCCACCGGCACCGCTGGTGTGCCCGCTGGTCTAACAGATTCGTTCGAGGGTCTGGACGACGACACTTTCGGTGTTGCGGACAACCTGAACACGGGATTGCTCGACTCGGTTTACAACATAGTCCCCGCCGATAACTTTGAGTTTACCTTCCGACCCCCGCAAACGACACGGCCGCCGTGACCGAGGCGCAAGCCTTCTAAACCATAGGCAACAACGACATGACCACCGAGGCGACGGATTATTCCAACGGCGACTACACCGCCGGTCTGCTTAACCAAGACCTTGGTGACATAAATTTTGCGACTATCCCTGACGAGATTCAATTTGTCGGCGCGGTCGAGGAACTGCTGGCCTTATTTCCCGGTATGTGACGGTTGACCGGCTAAGCCGGGTCGTGGCGCTACTCGGTGGTCGCGAACGTTTACTGAGAAGCGACTGTGATTCTCTGAGCAAAATGGGGAAAACTCCCGATGCGCGGAGGCCGTCTGCCTGCAGAGGAACTCGCCATCGGTGCGGCGGAGGCTCTGGGGCTCTAACAGCCCTGATCGGCTAACCGGGGCCGTCGCTGGCCGCCGCGAACAGCGGCACCAGGACGTCGCTGATTGGCGTCGCGATGCCGTGCGCGCGTGCCTTGCGGATGATCACTCCGTTGCGGATGTCCCACTCCAGCGGGCGGCCTGCCTCGCGGTCGGCGAGTATTGAGGTGCCCATGTCCGTGGGTGCTTGACGGAACATCTCGACTGTCCCGTCGGCGATGTCGTCGGCCAGTTTTGCGCCCTCGGCGCGGGCGACCGCCAGGCATTCGGCGGCGTAGTGGCTGGCCAGAGCGGACAAGTCGTCGCGGCGGAACATTCCCGCACGTCGCCCGGTGAGCGCCATCAGACCGGCCACCGCGTTGAGCAGCAGCTTGCGCCAGGCCGCTGTGACGAAGTCGGGGTCGCAGTCGGCGGTGCCCCCGGCGCCGCGCCACAATTCGGCGAACGCGGTTGCGGCGGGCCCGGTCGGCAGCGCCAGCCGGGCTTCGCTGCGCAGCCGCACCCAGCCGTCGGGTTGCGTCTCGGCCGAAAACCAGACGATGCCCGGGATCACCGTCGACGACGGGCAGTGCGGCTGCACTTGCTCGACCTGCTCGACACCGTTTTGCAGGACGACGACGATCGTGTGCTCATCACACAACCGGGCCAGCCAGCGACCAGCGTCGTCGTTCTGAGTGGCTTTGAGCGCCAGCAGAACGACGCCGACCGGTTCGGTGATCTCGGCGGGGTTGGTGCAGACCGGGCCGGGCACCACGATCGCCTCGGCCTCATCGGGCCGCAGTTCGATCTGTGATCGCGGTGTCCGCCCGCATATCAGAACCGAGTGACCGGCGGCATGCAGGTACGCGGCGGCCGTCGTACCGACGGCGCCGGGACCGACAACTGCAATATCCATGACAATCCTTGAAGTTAGCGCCTCTAGACTGGGCTGTCGTTTCAACCGTTGACGAGGAGTGTTTGTGCTGCGCAGTCACGCCGCGGGTTCGTTGCGGGCCGCCGATGCCGGTCAAAAGGTCACGTTGGCCGGATGGGTGGCGCATCGCCGCGACCACGGCGGGGTGATCTTCATCGACCTGCGTGACGCGTCGGGGGTGTCGCAGGTGGTATTCCGCGCCGCCGACGTGCTGGCCCAGGCCCACCGGCTGCGCGCCGAGTTCTGCATCGCGGTCGAGGGTGTCGTCGAGATCCGGCCGGAGGGCAACGCCAACCCGGAGATCGCCACCGGCGAGATCGAAATCAACGCAACGTCGCTGACCGTGCTGGGTGAGTGCGCGCCGCTGCCGTTTCAGCTCGACGAGCCCGCCGGTGAGGAGACCCGCCTCAAATATCGCTACCTGGATCTGCGGCGCGACTGCCCGGGCGGGGCAATTCGGTTGCGTTCCAAGGTAAATGCCGCGGCGCGTGGGGTTCTGGCCGCGCACGACTTCGTCGAGATCGAGACCCCGACGATGACGCGCTCGACACCGGAAGGCGCCCGCGATTTTCTGGTCCCCGCACGGCTGCAGCCGGGCTCGTTCTATGCCTTGCCGCAAAGCCCGCAGCTGTTCAAGCAGTTGCTGATGGTGGCCGGCATGGAGCGCTACTACCAGATCGCCCGGTGCTACCGCGACGAGGATTTCCGGGCCGATCGTCAGCCGGAATTCACCCAGCTCGACATGGAGATGAGCTTCGTCGACGCCGACGACGTCCTTGCGATCTCCGAGCAGGTGGTCAAGGCGGTATGGGCGTTGATCGGGTACGACTTGCCGTTGCCGTTGCCGCGGATCAGCTATGCGGATGCGATGCGACGGTTCGGCTCGGACAAGCCCGACCTGCGATTCGGGCTTGAGCTGGTCGAGTGCACAGACTTCTTCAAAGACACCACATTTCGGGTGTTCCAGGCGCCGCATGTGGGTGCGGTGGTGATGGCGGGAGGGGCGTCGCAGCCGCGCCGCACGCTGGACGGCTGGCAGGACTGGGCCAAGCAGCGCGGGCACAAGGGTCTGGCGTACGTGCTGGTTGGCGACGACGGCACGTTGGGCGGGCCGGTCGCCAAGAATCTGTCCGACGCTGAACGCTCCGGCCTGGCGGCACACGTCGGTGCCCAGCCCGGTGACTGCATCTTCTTTTCGGCGGGGCCGGCCAAAGCGTCACGCACCTTGTTGGGCGCCGCCCGCGTGGAGATCGCCCACCGGCTCAACTTGATCGACCCGGGCGCGTGGGCGTTCACCTGGGTAGTGGACTTCCCGCTGTTCGAGCCGGCCGATGAGGCCACCGCCGCCGGTGACGTCGCGGTGGGCACCGGCGCGTGGACCGCGGTGCATCACGCGTTCACCGCGCCCAAGCCGGACTCGGAGGCCACCTTCGACACCGACCCGGGCAGCGCGCTGGCCGACGCCTACGACATCGTCTGCAACGGCAACGAGATCGGTGGCGGCTCGATTCGTATCCACCGCCGCCACATTCAGGAACGGGTTTTCGCGATGATGGGTATCGGCGCAGCCGAGGCGCAGGAGAAGTTCGGATTCTTGCTGGACGCGTTCACTTTCGGTGCGCCGCCGCACGGCGGGATCGCGTTCGGCTGGGATCGGATCGTCGCGCTGCTGGCCGGCACGGATTCCATCCGCGAGGTGATCGCTTTCCCGAAGTCGGGCGGCGGCGTCGACCCGCTGACAGACGCTCCGGCGCCGATCACCGCCCAACAGCGCAAGGAGTCGGGAATCGACGTCGTGCCCGAGTCGCACCGAGATCGACGTTAGAACGACGTTTGGCAGGCTTTTCGGCGCTGGCGTCGATCTCGGCGACATGCGTGGCGGAATAGACGGCCGACCCCGCTAGGTTGACGGGGCATGGCCCGCGCGGTCGACGATGCGGAGCGAAGCGATGAGGAGGAGCGGCGCTAATGGCCCAAGAGATCCCGGACCCCGAAACGATTAAAGCGTTCAATAAGACCGTCACCCACGAATTCCGGGCCAACGACGGCGAGGTCGGCGGCCAATTCGAGGGTGCCGACCTGCTGCTGTTGACCACGACGGGCGCCAAATCCGGTCAGCCGCGAGTCTCGCCGTTGGCCTATTTCCGTATCGACGGCAAGCTGCTCATCATCGGGTCTTATGCGGGCGCCGACGTCAACCCGGCCTGGGTGCATAATCTGCGCGCCAACCCGTCGGCGCACGTCGAGATCGGTAACGAATCCTCGGACGTGACTGCCCGCGAATTGCCGGCCGAGGAACGGGACGAGCTTTTTCCCAAGATCACCGCGGTGGCAACGGGTTTCGCCGAGTATCAGGCGAGGACGACCCGGGTGATCCCCGTTTTCGAGCTGCAACCGGTGGCTTAGCCGGCGAGACGGCGGGCTCGCGATCCGATCGACCGGAGCAGCCGATCACGGGCCGATCACGTCGCCGGATCGGCGAATTCGCTACTGCGGGATCGATAGCGACCACAGCTTATGCAGCCCGCTGCGTATCGGATGCCCGGACCGCAGGATGTTGATCACTTCAATCGGGAACAGGTCCTGGTTGCCGCCGCACTTGGGCCAAGCCTCGGGGCCCTGGGTGGCCAGCACCCGGTTGGCCACCGCGATCTGCTGGTCGCGCGACGCAGTAGCCGGATTGCCGATGCCGCCGTTTTCGTCCCAGGTGGACTGCTTGAATTGCAGGCCACCGTAGAACCCGTTCCCGGTGTCGGCGTTCCACCTGCCGCCCGACTCACACTGCGCCACGGCGTCCCAGTCCATGCCTTCCGCGTATGCCACCCCGGTGGTCGGATCAATGAACACCGATATAGCCAGGACGACCACGGCGGATATCACCAGCGACTTGGACACCGATTGCATACTCAGTGTTCCCCGTAAATGACTCATTTAACACGTGTAACAAACCAGAGTGAAAACTGTCAACGGCTGGGACTTTATGCATTTAATGAGATCTTTGGTGCACCGGCGTTTTGAGTTGCTGGAGTTAATAGAAGTTAATCAATGTGCCGATTGATGTAATTGATACTTAAGTACCCTAACGTTACTAGAGTTACGTAGTTGTGATTAAGTTACCTAGAGTGACTAAAGTTGCTGGTGTTATCAGAGTGACATCTGATGCTTCTGAGGCAGACGCGCTCCGCTTGCCGGCTTTCAGTCGACCTCGCCGAGAAACTCCTGCACCAGGCGCTTCGGGGCCTGCGTCAGCCACGCCTCGACGATCAGCTCACGCAGCCCCAGCCCGTCGATCTCGGCCAGTTTGACCAGCACTGCTGGATAGCCGTCGAAATGCGAGGTGGTGAAATACACGTCCGGTTCGTCGGCGATCAACGCGAACTTGACGCCCTCGTCGGCCACCCGTACGCCGAGGATATCGCCCTCGGGCGGTTCAATCCCCAAGGCGGCCAACGTTTCCCGATCGGACTTACGCAGCGGTCGCTCCCAGGCTATCAGCTTCTTGCCGACCCGCCATTCGTGCGGTGATCGCTCGTCGGTGAGCTGCAGCTCGCCGATGATGCTGGCGACGTCGTCCCACGTGGCCATGACTCATTGTGCTCCCATATCGCGTGGCCAGCGCGCCGATCGCCGCGCAGGCTTGTTCAGCCGTCGCTGCGGCCGGGGGCTGGCTAGTGTTGCAGCTGTGGCCGATCTCGTGCTTCCCGACGAGCCGCTCGCACCCGATCGGCACCCGCCGGGCCTGGGCGCTCGCTACCGGATCACCCACCGCACCGAATACCGCTACTCGCACGTGGTGACCAGCTCTTACGGGCGGGGCTTCCTGACCCCCCGTGACCTGGCCCGGCAGCGCTGCCTGTTCCACGAGCTGCGGATCTCACCAGCGCCCGCCGACAGCTCAACCAGCCGTGACACCTACGGCAACATCAGCTCGTATTTCCACGTCACCGAGCCGCACCAGACCCTGACCATCACCAGCGAGTCGATCGTCGAGGTGTATCCGTCGCCGCCCGAGCGTTGGGGGAGCGGACCGGCGCAGGCTCCGTGGGAGCAGTCCCGCCCGGTCGGAGTGCAGGGCGCGTTGGCCACCGAGTTCGCGCTGGACCTGGATCCGCCCGAGATCACCGACGCGATACGCGAGTACGCCGCTTCCAGCTTTGCGCCCGGACGACCGCTGATCGAGGTCCTGCGCGATCTCACGTCACGGATCCACACCGACTTCACCTACCGAACCGGTTCGACGACGATCTCCACCGGAGTCAATGAGGTTCTGATGGCCCGAGAAGGGGTATGTCAAGACTTCGCTCGGCTGGCAATCGCCTGCCTGCGAGCCAACGGGTTGGCGGCTGGCTACGTTTCCGGATACCTGGCCACCAATCCACCACCGGGAAAGGATCGAATGATCGGTGTCGACGCAACCCATGCCTGGGCCACGGTCTGGACCCCGCGACCGCCTGGGCAGTTCGAGTGGCTGGGGATCGACCCCACCAATAACCAGATGGTCGACGAGCGCTACATCGTCGTCGGGCGCGGCCGTGACTACGCCGACGTCCCACCGCTGCGCGGGATCATCTACACCAACTCCAAGAAGAGCGTGATCCACGTCGCCGTCGACGTCGCGCCGTACGAAGGCGACGAGCCGTATGCGTGATTTCCACTGCCCCAACTGCGGCCAACGTCTGACGTTCGAGAACTCGGCGTGCCTGGCCTGCGGGAGCCCGCTGGGTTTCTCCCTCGACGAGATGGCCCTGCTGGTGATCACCACCGGCGACGACGCCGACAACGCTGGCTTCGTCAGCGCCAGCGAATACGAACTGTGCGCCAATCGTCACGTCGCCGAATGCAACTGGCTGGTCCCGATCAATCAACCTCGCCTGCTTTGCGTGTCGTGCGCGCTGACTATCGAACGGCCCAATGACGCCGACACCGCCGGCCTCGCGAAGTTCGCCCAAGCCGAGGCAGCCAAGCGTCGGCTGGTCGCCGAGCTACACGAGCTGAAACTGCCGATTGTCGGCCACGATCAGGATCCCGACTACGGCCTGGCTTTCCGGCTGCTGTCCAGCGCACACGAGACGGTGCTGACCGGCCACGAAAACGGGGTCATCACAATAGATCTCGCGGAAGGCGACGACGTGCACCGCGAGCAATTGCGCGTCGAGATGGACGAGCCGTACCGCACCCTGCTGGGACACTTCCGCCACGAGGTCGGGCACTACTACTTCTATCGGCTGATCTCGCCATCAAGCGACGACGACGCGCGGTTCCGCGAGTTGTTCGGCGATCCGGACGCCGACTACCAGGAGGCGCTGGACCGCCATTACAGCGAGGGCGCGCCCGAGGGTTGGAAGAAGCGGTTCGTGTCGTCGTATGCGACCATGCACGCCGCAGAGGACTGGGCTGAGACGTTCGCCCACTACCTGCACATCCGCGACACCCTGGACACGTCGGCCTGGTCCGGCTTCGTGCCGGCGACGGCGACGTTCGACCGACCGGTGCTGGGCCCCAGCGCTTTTCAGACCATCATCGACATGTGGCTGCCGTTGTCGTGGTCGCTGAACATGGTGAACCGGTCGATGGGTCACGACGACCTGTACCCGTTTGTGCTGCCGACCGCCGTGCTGGAGAAGATGAAGTTCATCCACACGGTGATCGACGAGATGACCTCGGCGGCAAGCAAGCCCGCGGCGGTCAGCGGGTAGTCGCGGCGGTACCGGTCACGGCATCACCCGACGCTCGTCGGGCCCCCACAGCGGCTGCATTCCGCCGGGCAGTGCCAGCTGCGTCGCGGTGATCACGTCGGCCAGTTCGCGCAACGCGGTATGCACGGCAGTCAGCAGCTCGGCCAACTTGACCCGGCGTCCGCCGGCGGAAACCGCTTCCAATTCGGCGGGATCCGACCGGCGGAGCAGGGTGCTGATCTCGGTGACCATCCGCTCCGGCCGCGACGATCCCGACGAGCCGGGCAGGTCGCCGAGGTCGGCCCGCAGCCGCTCCAGCTGATACGCCAACGACCGCGGATTGGTCGCGTCGAAGAGCATCAGTTCGGCCAGGGCGGCCACGCTGACGTTGCCCACCGTACGGCGGCGGTAGATGACCGACGATTCACACGCGACCAGGGTTGACTCGATGATGGCTCGCTCAGCGGCTGCGGCGCGGACGGTCGTCACCGTGGCTGCCAGCAACGCGGTCAATCCAAGGCCGCGTTCGATGCGTTTGCCGATGTCCATCATCGTCCAGCCGACGTCCTGCACCATCGACTCGCCGGCAACCCCGGCCAACGTCAGCATCCCGACCAACGTCTGGGACTGGGCGGAGGCGAGCACGGCATCGGCCTCGGCAAGCGAATCCGGCGGCTCGGACTTGTGCGCCAGCGCGCGTTCGACACCGGCCAGCACCCCCCAGGTGTCGTTGGACAACTGGTCACGCACCCCCCTGGCGGCAAGGGCCAGCCGGTCCACCGACTGCACCAGCGACCCCGGTCGGCTGCGGTCCATGGTCAGCGACCACAGCGTCGAGGGTGCGATGGCGATCATCTCGGCCTGGTCGCCCGACCCGATTCCGGTTCCGGTGATCCCGCCGAGCGCGGCCATCAGCACAGGCACGCACTCGCTTTCCTCGGTGTGCTGGCGATAGCGGAATTCGTAGTAACGCTGGCGCGCGACGATCAGCAGTCGTGCCATGTTCTCGGCGCGCTCGCCGTAGCGTCCCATCCAGAACAGGTCGGACAACACGCGCGGAGAACTGACTCCCAGGGTGCCCGCACCCGTCTTCACCGGTGGCTCGGGCGTCGGCAGGGTCGCCGTCTCAGCTAGCGCACGCTCCATCGGACGGACCCAGACGTCTTTTGCCACAACGGTTGTCAGTGTGTATGCGGCGGGTCCCGCTGCCAGCACATAGCCCAGGCCGCCGGGCATTGGCGCGTAGCCACCGCGTTGAGCGACCGTGAATAACCGCATACCCACCCCAGAAGACGAGAATTCACCGGCGTAATTGGTTGGCGCCGAAGAGAATTGCGGCAGCTCCTGGCCGACCCATTGCCAAGGCGTGGCCGTGATGCGGGTAGCCAGTTCGGCCAGCTGCGCCGACGAAAGTGTCGGCCCGACAAACGTCGGCCCACCCACGGTGGGCCGGATCAACAGCGACGACAGCCGCGTCAGCAGGAGCGAGCGTTCGCTGTCGATGCCGCCCCAGTAGCTAGGCGCGGTGGCCAGCAGCGGTGCTTCACCGAGCAGCTGCTCGGCCAGCTCGGGCAGAAACCGCAGCAGCCCAGCGCTTTCCAGGATCCCGCTGCCGAGGGTGTTGACCACGGTCACCGTTCCGCGGTGTTGCGCCTCTACCAAACCGACGACCCCCAGCCTGGAATCGGCACGGAGATCCAATGGGTCGGCGTACACCGCGTCGACGCGGCGGAATACCACGTCGACGCGTTTGAGCGTGCCCAGCGAGCGCATCCACACCTTGCCTTCGCGCACCACCAGATCCGCGCTCTCCACCAACGGGAAGCCCAGCAGCGTCGCGAGGTATGCCTGATCGAAAGCGGTTTCGGAGTAGATGCCCGGGCTGAGCACGACCACTACCGGGTCTTGGACGCCGTCGGGTGCCGCGTCGATCAGTGCCAACCGCAGCGCCTGTGCGAATGGTGTGGTCGGCCGTGGCGCGACATTCTCGTAGAGGTCAGGCATGGCGTGGGCGACCACTCGCCGGTCGGCCAGCGCGTAACCGGCTCCCGACGGTGCCTGAGTCCAGTCGGCGTTGACCTGGAAAGTGCCGTCCGGCAGCCGGCTGACATCGCAGGCGTGCATGAAGAGTTGGTGGTGCCCCGGCACTTCGATTCCGGAGGCGGCGCGCACATAACCCGGGTGAGCGAACAGCAATTCCGGCGGCAGCACGCCGTCGGTGAGCGAGCGACGGGGGCCGTACAGGTCGGCGAGCACGGCGTTGAGCACCCGCGACCGCTGGACCAGCCCGGCCTCGAGGACGTCCCAATCCGCCGCAGACACCAACAATGGCAGCGAGTCCAGGTGCCAAGGGCGGGGCTCGACGCCGTCGTCGTCGACGGAGGGCGCACTGCCGGGATCGATTCCGGTGTAGGTGATGTCGTCGTTGTCGACCAGTTGGTGCACCGCTGAGCGCAGCCGATTCAGCCCGGCTCTTCCGCGCTCCCCGACAGCGTCGGCAAGCTCGGTCCAGGCGGGCCGCACATTTCCGGCTGCATCGACGAATTCGTCGTAGCCGACGGCCGGGCCCGCCAAGCCGGGGGTGCGCAGATCGAACAGGGTTTCCTGCGCCCGTGCGGCGCGATACCCGGCCAGTAGCCGGTCGACGTCGGAGCGGTAGCGAAAAGCCGCCGACGGCTCGCTGGAGTGCAGGGCCATGTCAGGCCATCTCGCCCAATGCCATTACCGCAGAACGGTACGCACGCGCCGCAGGTCGAGGATGCCCGGCGCGCCGATGTCGGTGGAAATTCGGGCCTGCTTTTCCCGAATGTCGGACAGGTCGAGCTTGCCCGGGGTGAAGCCGGTGGCCTCGCAGCGGCGGGCGCGGCGAGACTCGGCCTCGACGGCGTTCACCGGGGGCTCGTCGTAGGAGCGCCCGCCGGGATGGGCGATGTGGTAGGTGCAGCCGCCGCGCGACGTTCCGCTGGCCAGGTCGACGAGCTCGAACTGCAGCGGGCCGTCAACCGTGATGGTCGGGTGCAAAGCGCTGGGCGGCTGCCAGGCCCGAAACCGCACCCCACCCACGTGAATGTCGGGGTTGTCGGTGGCCAGCAGCGGCATCGGATAGCCGTTGCAGGTCACCACATAGCGGTGGCGGTCGGCGCCGATGATGCGGACCTGGATGCGCTCGACCGACGAGTCGACGTAGCGGGCGGTGCCGGTGGCGGTCGCCTCCTCGCCGAGGGTGTTCCACGGCTCGATCGCGCCGCGCAGCTCGATCTCTACGCTGTCGAACACGGCGGTGCCGATGCGCGGGAAGCGGAATTCGGTGAACGGGTCCAGCCAGCTGGTCTCGAACGGGATGCCGTGCGCGCGCAGGTCGGCGGCGACGTCGGCGATGTCATGAATGAGGAAGTGCGGCAACAGGTATCGCCCGTGCAGGTTCGAGCCGTGCCGGATCAGCGGAGCCCGCAGCGGCTCGTCCCAGAACCATGCCACCAGCGAACGCACCAGCAGCGACTGCACCATCGCCATCCGCAGGTGCGGCGGCATCTCGAAGCCGCGTAACTCCAACAGGCCCAGCCGACCGCGCGGGCTGTCCGGGCTGTAGAGCTTGTCGATGCAGAACTCGGCGCGATGAGTGTTGCCGGTGATGTCGGTCAGCAGGTGGCGCAGCGCGCGGTCGGTCACCCAGGGTTGTGGGCCGCCGTCCTTGGAAGAGGAAGCGAGCCGGGCGATTTCGGCGAACGCGATCTCCAGTTCGTAGAGAGCCTCGGCGCGGCCCTCGTCCACTCGCGGCGCCTGCGACGTGGTGCCGATGAACCGCCCGGCGAACAGGTAGGACAACGACGGGTGGCGCTGCCAATAGGTCAGCAGCGAGACCAGCAGGTCGGGGCGGCGCAGCAGCGGCGAGTCCGCGGGCTTGATGCCGCCCAGGGTGATGTGGTTACCGCCGCCGGTGCCGCCGTGCGTGCCGTCGACGTCGAACGACTCCGTGGACAAGCGGGCCAGCCGGGCCTGCTCGTAAAGCGTCTCCAGCTGCTGGCGCTGCTCGGCGAAACTGGCGGTGGGTGCGATGTTGACCTCGATCACCCCAGGGTCAGGTGTGATCGTCGTCGACGTCAGCCTTGGATCCGGCGGCGGTTCGTAGCCTTCGATCACTACCGGGCAGCCGATCTTCGCGGCCGCGGCCTCGAGCCGCGCGATGATGTCGACGAAGTGTTCCAGCGCCTCGGTGGGCGGCAGGAAGACGTAGAGCAGCCCGTCGCGGACCTCGGCGACCATCGCGGTGATCGGCGCAGTCGCTGAGTCATCGGGGTCCTCCAGCAATGTCTCGCCGTCGGACAGGATCATCGCGTCGCCGACGGCGGTCGGGTCGGCGACGAAGGACGGCCGCGGCGGCTTCCAGCTGATCGAATCCAGCGGCAGCCGCAGACCCGCAGGCGAATCCCCGTCCAGCAGCACGATCCGGCCGCGGCGCAGTCGCCAGTCGGCGCTGGCCCAGCCGAGGTCGTCGTCGCGACGGTGCAACGGCAGCACGAACGCCGCCGCAGGCGTGGTGGATTCGTCGAGGTGCGCCAGTAGCGCGGCCCGGCTGGCGGCGGTGTCCCCAACCTGGGCGCCGAGGTCGTCGTCCGGTGCCACCGGGTCGCCCTCGGGCAGCCGGACCTTGGCCGCCAACCGCGACAGCGGGTCCTCGAAGGCCGGCCGCACCTGCGAAAGCGGTAGTCCCAGACCGTCGGCGATGCCGGCGAGCAGCTTGTAGGCCGCCTCATTGTCGGCGGGGCCCGCGGACGGGCTGTTCGAGTCACTACCCCAAGCGTCGGCCAGCAGCGTGTTGTCGGTCCACAGCGGCAGCCCGTCGGCCCGCCAGTACAGGGCAATCTGCCAGCGCGGCAACGGTTCGCCGGGATACCACCTGCCCTGGCCGCGCTGGGTCAGCCCTTGCGGGGCCCACGCCGCCTTCAGTCGGGCGGCTAGATCGGATGCCAGCCGGCGCTTGTGCGGACCGTCGGCGGCCGTGGTCCACTCCTCGTCGACCTGGTTGTCCACCGATACGAAAGTGGGCTCGCCGCCGATGGTGAGCCGAACATCGCCGGCGGCAAGCCGCTCGTCGACGTTCCGTCCGACCTCACAGATCGTCTGCCAGGCCTCGTCGGTGTAGGGCAGCGTGACGCGGGGGTCTTCGTGGACGCGGGTGACGGTATTGGAGAACTCCAGCACCGATTCGCACGGTTCGATCCCGCCAGTGATTGGAGCCGCGGTCGCCGGGTGTGGCGTGGCCGCCAGCGGGATGTGGCCCTCGCCGGCAAACAGCCCCGACGTCGGGTCCAGGCCGATCCACCCCGCGCCGGGGATATACACCTCGGCCCATGCGTGCAGGTCGGTGAAGTCGGCCGTGGGCCCGGACGGTCCGTCGATCGCTTCGACGTCGGATGCCAGCTGTACCAGGTAGCCGGACACGAACCGGGCGGCCAATCCGAACTGGCGCAGGATCGACACCAGCAGCCACGCGGAGTCACGACACGACCCGATGCCGGTCCGCAGCGTCACGTCCGGCGTCTGCACCCCGGGCTCCATCCGCAGGCTGTAGCCGACGTCGGCGTTGATCGCCTGGTTCAGCGCGACCAGGAAGTCGATGGTGCGGGTGCCGTCCCGGACGCGGAAGTCTCGCACCCACTCGGTCACCAGTTCACCGGGCCCGGAGCCGTCGCCGGCTTCGTCGACCGGCCGCAAGTACGGTTCAAGGTCGTCGGCGATCTCCTTCGGATAGGCCAGGCCACCCGAAGGCCAGACCTCGGCCCAGTCTTCGATGAAAAAATCGAACGGGTTGATCACCTTGAGGTCGGCGATCAGCCCGACGGTGATGATCAGCCGGCTGGTGGGATTCGGAAACACCAGCCGGGCAAGGAAATTGCCCAGCGCATCCTGCTGCCAGTTGATGAAGTGGTCGGCCGGCTCGATGCGCAGCGAGTAGGCCTCGATGGGTGTGCGTGAGTGGGGTGCCGGGCGCAGCCGCACGACGTGCGGATACACCCGAACCGGCCGGTCAAAGGTGTAGCTGGTGCGATGCTCCAGCGCAACTTTGATGGTCATAACCGCTGATCCCATCACAACAGTCAGAAGGCCGCAGCGCGACCCGATGCAACGGGCCGAGTGGCGTAACCGGGTTTCGGACGTTCTCTTCCCTAGGATCGCTCGAGTGGATGATCGCTATGGTCCTGACGTGCTGGCCCGCGACCCGCACGGCGCGCGCAAGGTCCGGTCGGTTGAATTGCCAATAGAACTCGGCATGGTCGTCGAGGACGCGCAGACCGGCTATGTCGGGGCAGTGGTGTGCGTCGAATACGGCCGGATGGAGCTCGAGGACCGACGCGGCCGCACTAAGCCGTTCCCGATCGGACCGGGCTACCTCGTCGACGGCAAACCGGTGATCCTGATCGCGCCGCGACGACCGTCACCCACCGCCGCCACCCGCACGTCGTCGGGTTCGGTGGCGGTGACCGGAACCCGCGCCCAGGTAGCCCGTGCCGGGCGGATCTACGTGGAGGGCCGCCACGATGCCGAGCTCGTCGAGCAGGTGTGGGGCGATGACCTGCGGATCGAGGGTGTGGTGGTCGAATATCTCGGTGGCGTCGACGATCTTGTCGGCGTCGTCGAGCAATTCCGCCCGGGCCCAACGCGACGGCTCGGTGTGCTCGTCGACCACCTGGTGCCCGGGTCAAAGGAAGCGCGACTGGCCGAAGCGGTACGCCGGGGCCGGGGTGGCGCGCACACGCTGGTGGTCGGGCATCCGTTCGTCGACATCTGGCAGGCCGTCAAACCGGCCCGGTTGGGTCTGTCAGAGTGGCCGGTCGTACCGCGTGGAACCGACTGGAAACACGTGATATGTCAGGCGCTGGGCTGGCCGCACGCCGGCCCGGCCGACGTCGCCGCGGCATGCCGGCGCATCCGCAGCCGGGTGCGCGACTGGGCGGATCTCGACGCAGCGCTGATCGGCCGGGTGGAGGAGCTGATCGACTTCGTCACGCAGCCGTGACGGGTCGGGCTCAGGGAGTTAGCGGCGCGATCGGGCCACCGGAGAGCCGGCGGTAGGTGTAGACCTGGACCAGCAACGCCAGCGGGCCGCCCACGAGGATGCCGACGCCGCAGACCAAGAAGCCGGCGAGCACCAAAAGGCCTTGCACCAGGAAGGACAGCAGCGTGCTGCCGATGTCCGACCGGACCGTGGTGAAGCTGGCCTTCAGCGCGTCGATCGGTGACAGGCCGTGATCGGTCGCGAAGGCGATCGTGAACAGCGCGAAGAAGGCGAACACGGCGATCGCCACCAGCGCCAACACGGCGAAGATTGCGCCGGGGAGCAGCGACAGCGAATCCAAGACTGCGCTGATCACGCTGAGCAGCGCACCGGCCAGGATGACATTGCCGAAGTTGCGCGGCTTGAAGAATGAACCGACGCTGACCGGCCTGCCGTCGGCGAGGTCGAGCGCCCCGGACAAGAAGCCCGCCTGCACGAAGATGCCGTAGACGAACGACACGATCGACAGCACGAGAGTGCCGACGGTGCCCAAACTCGCCGTAAACGATGCGCCGTAGTCGTCGGCGACGTCGGTGGTGTTGGCGTTGGCGCCGCCCAGTAACACGAATACCAGCGCGTGCAGGATCACTCCGACCACCCCATACACCAAGACCGCAGCGATCAGCGGTAAAGGGTGCTTGGCGAACTTATTCCAGGCCCACCGGAACGCATCACCGATGCTGAAATGCTGGCCCGGGGGCGGTGGGTAGCCGGGCTGGGACGGGTACCCAGGCGGCGGCCCGTAGCCAGGCGGTGGCCCGTAGCCGGGAGGCGGCCCGTAGCCGGGAGGCGGCGGTGGAGGCCCGCCATATCCGGGTGGAGGCGGGCCGTACCCCGGTGGCGGTCCTGGAGGTGGTCCGTAGCCGGGTGGCGGTCCCGGAGGTGGTCCGTAGCCCGGTGGTGGCCCGGGCGGCGGTCCTGGAGGCGGGCCGTAGCCGGGCGGTGGGTAGTCGCCGGGATTGGGGTTAGCGCCCCACGGATCGCTCGGGCCGCCGGGGTGCTCTGGGGGTCGGCTCATAGCCGCTCCTGCCTCGTGTGGTGGAGTTCTGCCGTATGCCTCCGCGAACTTAGCAAGTATTCGGCGGCCCCGCTGCGACCCGAACATCGCGAGTCGTGTCGAGGTGGCGTGGTATGCCTGAAACCGTGTCCGACGGTCTGTTCGACGTCCCCGACCCGACCGGCTTGACCGAACGCGCGCCGGGCGGTTCAGCCGCTTTGCCGTTGGCCGTGCGGATGCGCCCGGCCAGTCTGGACGAGGTGGTCGGACAGGACCACCTGTTGCAACCCGGCTCGCCGCTGCGGCGGCTCGTCGAGGGTTCGGGCGTGGCGTCGGTCATCCTTTACGGCCCGCCCGGCAGCGGCAAGACCACGCTGGCCGCGCTGATTTCGCAAGCCACCGGCCGGCGGTTCGAGGCGCTGTCGGCGTTGTCGGCCGGGGTCAAAGAAGTCCGTGCTGTGATCGACGTGGCTCGTCGCGCCGCCGCCCACGGCGAGCAGACCGTGCTGTTCATCGACGAGGTCCACCGGTTCTCCAAAACCCAGCAGGACGCGCTGTTGTCGGCAGTGGAGAACCGGGTGGTGCTACTGGTCGCGGCCACCACCGAGAACCCGTCGTTCTCCGTCGTCGCCCCGCTGCTGTCGCGGTCGCTGATCCTGCAGTTGCGGCCGCTGAGCGCCGAAGACATCCGCACAGTGGTGCAGCGCGCGATCGACGACCCCCGCGGGCTGAACGGGCAAGCCGTGGAGCCCGACGCCGTCGACCTGCTGGTGCGGCTCGGAGCCGGAGACGCCCGACGTGCGCTGACCGCGCTGGAGGTCGCGGCCGAGGCGGGGGAGCAGGTCACTGTCGAGGCCATCGAGCAGTCAGTG
This sequence comes from Mycobacterium sp., assembly GCF_052143115.1. Lineage (GTDB taxonomy): Bacteria > Actinomycetota > Actinomycetes > Mycobacteriales > Mycobacteriaceae > Mycobacterium. The sequence continues at coordinate 22,269 of NZ_JBKQTQ010000055.1, read as the reverse complement.
GACAAGGCCGCGGTCCGCTACGACCGCGACGGCGATCAGCATTACGACGTCATCAGCGCGTTTATCAAGTCCGTACGCGGTTCCGACGTCGACGCCGCGTTGCACTACCTGGCCAGAATGTTGGTCGCCGGTGAGGACCCGAGATTTATCGCGCGACGGCTGATGATCTTGGCCAGCGAGGACATCGGCATGGCCGACCCCACCGCGCTGCAGACCGCCGTCGCCGCGGCGCAGACCGTGCAACTGATCGGCATGCCCGAAGCCCAGTTGACGCTGGCGCACGCCACGATGCACCTGGCCAGCGCGCCCAAGTCGAACGCCGTCACCACCGCGCTGGGTGCGGCGATGGCCGACATCAAAGCGGGCAAGGCCGGCCTGGTGCCGCCGCATCTGCGCGACGGCCACTATTCGGGCGCCGCGGCGCTGGGCAACGCGCAGGGCTACAGTTACCCCCACGATGACCCGGACGGTGTTGTGCCGCAACAGTATCCACCGGACGAGCTAGTCGGCGTGGACTACTACCGCCCCACCGGCCACGGCGCGGAGCGTGAGCTGGCCGGTCGACTCGAGCGGCTGCGGGCTATCATCCGGCGCAAGCGCGGCTAGCTGCTACGTGATATCTGCCGCCACACAAGCCCCATCTGCACCGGCGAGGTGGGCTGGGGTGGTTTCAGAAACGATGTCGTGGGCGATATCGGCTTGCAAGAGGCATGCGCCCCTCGGCGAGGGACTCGTGGGGCGCATGAGACTTGCCAGGTTCGCCAGCCTAGACGCTGCCCTGCTCCAGCCGGCTGGCCAGTGAGTGACCCGCGTCGAGCACATGGCGCTCGGCGATGCTGCGGGCCTTCTGGGCGTCGCCGTCGGCGAGCGCCGACACCAGCGCTTGGTGATCCTCCAACGAGTGGTGCTCGTGCTCAGGGAACATCGCCAAGAAGTTCGACGGCACGACGCGGACGGCTTGGCGGATCTGCGCCATCAATCGCCGCGAATGGGCCGCGCGATGGATCTCCCGGTGAAAATGCCAATTCGCGCCGATGATGCCGCCCTCTCCGGAGTGGGATTCGACCTCGGTCGCCAGTGCGCGCAACCGCTCAACGCCTTCCGGGGTGACCCGCCGCGCGGCCCATGCGGCGGCCTGGCCGGTCAGCACACCCAGAATCGTGAAACTGTCCAGCACGTCCTCGGGCCTGATGCCGATCACCGTGACGCCGCTGCGTGGCGCGACCCGCACCAGTCCGTCGTAAGACAACTCGAGCAACGCCTCGCGTACCGGGGTGCGGCTGGTGGCGAACTCCTTGGTGATGGCGTCGAGGTCGAGCCGGGTGCCGGCAGGCAGCGCGCCGGTGAGAATGCGGTCGCGCAGCTCGCGCGCGGCGCGCTCGCGCACCGTGCCGGCGATGTCGACGTCGTTGAGCATACCGATGACCTTAGGGCAATCGTGAATCTAACACTTGAAATCTAATATATCAGATGCTAGACATGAGAAATGACTACACGACAAATGGCGCTCGTCGCCTTCATGCAAGCGGGCAGCACCTCGGTGTACGCGGGTTCGTGGCGGCATCCCGCCACCGAGCATGGCTACCTCGACGCCTCGTACTACGCCAAGATCGGCAGGCAGCTCGAAGAGGGTTGTTTCGATCTGATGTTCTTCGACGACCGGCTTGCGATGCCCGGTATTTACGGCGGCTCGGTCGCCGACGCGGTGAAATACGGCGCACGGCCGGTGAAGCTGGACCTGTCCATCGTGCTGGGCGTGCTGGCGCAGGCGACGTCGCGCATTGGTCTCGGTGCGACCTGCTCGACCACCTACTACACGCCGTTCCACGTGGCCCGGACGTTCTCGACCCTGGACCATCTGTCGGGTGGCCGCGCGGCCTGGAACGTCGTCGCCTCGGTCAACGACAGCGAAGCCCAGAATTTCGGCCTGAAAATGCATTTGAGCCATGACGCCCGTTACGACCGGGCCGAGGAGTTCATGGATGCCGTCGTCGGCCTGTGGGACACCTGGGAAGACGACGCGGTGCTGCACGACCGCGTGAAAGGCATTTACGCCGACCCGGCGAAGGTGCACGAGCTCAACCACGAAGGGGAGTTTTTCTCGGTGCGCGGGCCGTTGACGGTGCCGCGCGGCCCGCAGGGTCGGCCGGTGATCATCCAGGCCGGCTCATCCGGTCGCGGGCGTGAATTCGCTTCGCGCTGGGCCGAATTGATCTTCACCGGCGATCCGGGTATCGAGGTGGCCCGCAGCCACTACGCCGACCAGAAGGAGCGCATCGATGCCGCCGGCCGCGACCCGCAGTCGGTCAAGGTCTGTCCGATGGCCTACGCCGTGGTGGGGGAATCGGAGGACCATGCCAAAGAGCGCGAACAGGTGTTTCTCAGCGACCTGGTTCACCCGATGGCGTCGCTGACCCTACTCTCAGAGCTGATGAACTACGACTTCTCCCAACACCAGCTCGATGACCCGATCACCGACGAGCTCATCGAATCGGTGTCTGGCATCCGCGGGCTGGTGCAGAACCTGCGCGCGCACATCGGCGACACCATCACGCTGCGCGACCTGGCCGGCCACCGCGCCACTCTGCTGCAGGGCCCGCGGTTCGTCGGCACCGGCGTGCAGGTCGCCGATCAGATGGAGGAGTGGTTCCACGGCGGTGCCTGCGACGGGTTCGTCTTAGCCGCAACACATCTGCCCGGCGCGTTCGAAGACGTGGTGCGGATGGTGGTTCCGGAGCTGCAGCGGCGCGGCCTGTTCCGCACCGGCTATGACGGCGCGACCCTTCGCGAGCACCTCGGCCTGCAACGGCCGGTTTGTACGCCCGTCGGAGCATGATGCTCGAAGGCATCCGGGTTCTTGACGCCGCCACGCTGGCCGCGGCACCGCTGGCCGCCACCTACCTCGGCGAGTTCGGCGCCGACGTCATCAAGATCGAGCAACCCGGAAGCGGAGACCCGATCCGCACCTGGGGCAACCAGATCGACGGCGTCGGGCTGATGTGGAAGTCGTTGTCGCGCAACAAGCGTTCGATCACCCTGAACATGCGCGTCGCCGAAGGCCAGGCGCTGCTGCGCCGCCTCGTCGAACACGCCGACGTGCTGATCGTCAACACCCGGCCCGCGACGCTGCGCAAGTGGGGGCTGGACTATCCGGCACTGCGCGCCGTCAACGACCGCATCGTCATGCTGCACATCACCGGTTACGGGTTGACCGGCCCGAAGAGCGATCGGCCCGGCTTCGGGACGCTCGGCGAGGCCATGAGCGGCTTCGCCAACATCACCGGCCAGGCCGATGGACCGCCCACCCTGCCGCCGTTCATGCTGGCCGACGGGGTGGCGTCGCTGAACGCCGCCTACGCGGTGATGATGGCGCTCTACCACCGCGACGTGCACGGGGCGTCCGGCCAGTTGATCGACATCAACCTGATCGATCCGCTGGCGCGGCTGCTGGAACAGACGCTGCTGGGCTACGACCAACTCGGGCTGGTGCCGACGCGGGCGGGCAACCGCTGGGACATCTCGGCGCCGCGCAACACCTACCGCACCGCCGACGACCGCTGGCTGGCGATGTCGGGCAGCTCACCGCAATTGGCGCTGCGGGTGTTTCGGGCCATCGGACGCGCCGACCTGGTCGACGACGCCGACTTCTCCGACCCGCAGCGGCGGCTGGCGCGGGCCCGCGAGGTCGACCAGGTGGTCGCCGACTGGGTGGCCACCAAGACGCTGGCCGAGGCGATGGAGATTTTCGACGCCGCCGAAGTGGCCGCCGCGCCGGTCTACGACATCACCGACCTCGTCGCGGACGAACAGCTGGCGCATCGCGAAGTCTTCGTCAAGGTCGGCGACGACGAACTCGGTGCCATGACAGTCCAAGCGCCGGTGCCGCGGTTCTCGGCGGCGAGCGGCCGGGTCGAGCATCTGGGCCCTCGGATCGGTGCGCACAACGCCGAGGTGTACGGCGAACTGCTCGGCCTCAACGGCCGCGAAATCGACGACCTGCATGCTCGCGGCGTGCTGTGAAAGGTGACCGGCTATGACCTCCAAAAACCTGCGCCTGCGCCGCTCGGAGCTCGCCGTTCCGGCCAGCAACGACCACATGTTCGCCCACGCAGCGGCCTCCGAAGCCGACCTGGTGTTCCTCGACCTGGAAGACGCCGTTGCACCGGCGCACAAAGAGACGGCACGCGCCAAAGCCATTGCCGCACTGAACGAACTCGACTGGGGACGGACCGTGCGGGCGATCCGCATCAACGGGCTCGACACCCCGTGGTGCCACGACGACATCGTCGAGGTCGTCACCCACGCCCGGGAGAACCTCGAGACGATCATCGTCCCGAAAGCGTTGCGCGGTCGCGACGTCTGGTGGGTCGACGTGCTGCTCACCCAGCTGGAGGCGAAGCTCGGCCTGTCACGCCCGATCCGCCTCGAAGTGCTCATCGAAGAGGTCGAGGGACTTGCCAACGCCGAGGAGATCGCGACGGCCAGTCCGCGGCTGGACGCGCTGATCTTCGGGGTCGGCGACTTCTCGCTGTCACAGGGCGCCCGGGTGGACACCAACTTCGTCCCGCTGGGTGAGTATCCCGGCGACTTCTGGGTCTATGCGCGCAACAAGGTGCTCGTCGCGGCGCGCATCGCGGGCATCGACGCGATCGATGCGCCGTATCCGGACTACCACGACCTCGACGGCTATGAGCGGGACGCCCGACGGGCGTCGCTGATGGGATACACCGGCAAGTGGGCGATCCACCCGACACAGATCCCGGTGGCCAACAAGGTGTATTCGCCGACCGATGAGGAAATCGCGCTCGCCGAACGCAACGTCGCCGCCTACCGCGACGGCGAGGCGAAGGGGCTGGGCGCGGTCGGCGTCAACGGCGTCCTGGTCGACGCCGCACACGTGAAGATGGCCCACGCGACGCTGGAACGCGCAGCGCTGATCGGGCGGCAGTGAGATGCGCCGAGATCGACGCCAGCGCAAGAAATTGCGCGAAAAGCTGCTTTAGCGTCGATCTCGGCGAAGCAAAGACGACGCGGCTAAACCACCTCGGGCACCCGCAGGTGGGCGATTGCCAATTCGAACTCTCCGACGTCGAATTGGTCCGCGCCGAGGTCGCGAAGCCTGGCGGTACGTAGCGACCGGGCCTGGTCCCCGTTGCGCTCCATCGCGTCGAGGCTGTCGAACGTCGACGACGACACCGCGCGCCAGGAGTTGCGGTCGATCATCAGGCTCGCGCTGCAGAAACCTTCGAGCTCTTCGATCGCGGGCAGCACCGACTCCCGGTAGAACGCGATGGCCCGGTCGAACTGGTCAGGCCGCACTTTGAGCCAAGTGGCCCGCACGCCGGCACCCGGACCGGAGGGGTGGTCGCGGTGCAGAACCGCGATCTCCCATTCGTCGACCGTCGGGCTACCGCCGAACGTCTGGGCCGCCTGATCGCGAACCGGTCGGATCCCATCGGCGCTCGCACGCATCGCCTGTTCGTTCTCCCACGAGCTGGTCGCGATGCAACGACCGGAGCCGCGGTCGACCAGCAACGACACACCAAGACAGCCGTCGACTTTTTGGAGTGCCGGCATGACTACATCGCGAACGTGCGCGATCCCGGCGTCGATGGACGACGGTTGCGCCTCGATAGTGGTAGAGCGCGCATACACGAGACCACTCCTTTCTTTCCGAGCCGAGCTCGCTCGGGCTGCAGCGCCGCGGTGGCGCCACCGGTTCCAGCAACCACCTTCCTCTGGCGGATTGTCGATGGCAATGGGCAACGCCGCTGCGCTTGTTCGGGATTGGCGCAAGGTAGTGCCGGCCGACAGCCAGTCGGCCGGTCTACCGCCGCTCCAATCGATCAGACCAGCTCGGGCGCCCGCAGATGAGCGAGCCGGAGCTCGAACTCACCGTCGTCGAGCTCCTCGGCGCCCACTTCCAATATCTTCGTGTTCTTCAAGGCCGTTGCCTGCTCCCGGCTGCGTTCCATCGCATCGAGGCTGTCGAAGGACGTGCAGGTCGCCGCGCGCCCGGATGCGCGATCCACCAGCAGGCTCGCGCTGGAGAACCCGTCGAGTGCCTCGAGGTCGGGCAGGACGGACGTCTTGTAGAACTCGATGCCCGCGTCGAGTTGATCTGGCGGCAATTTGACCCAGATCGCTCGCGCGCAGGCGCCCTCACCTGCGCGGTGATCACGGTGCAGCACCGCGATTTCCCAGTCTTCGACCATCGGGCTGCCGACGGCGCCGAACTGTTGGGCCGCTTGATCGCGAACCGGTTGTGTCGGCTCGGCGCTGGCGCGCATCGCGTCTTCGGTTTCCCATGCGGTGGTTGCTATGCACCGGCCGGTCTGCTTGTCGACCATCAACGACAAGCCGACGCATCCGTCGACCTCCTGCAGTCTCGGCAGCACGGCATCGCGGATGTGCGCAACGCCGGCGTCGATGGACGATGGTTGCGCCTGGATGGTGGTAGAGCGCGCGTACACGATCCACCCCTTTCCTCCTCGGGGCAGCGCCCCGGTGGCGCCACCGGTTCAACCAACACCTTCCTCCGTCGAATTACCCGTGGCAATGGGCAAATACGGGTGTCTTTATTTGGGATCGACAGCTTGAGATGCAGGTCACCGAGCATGCCCCGTAGGCTGGACCGATGAATACCGATGTGCTGGATGTGGACACCGCGCGTCGCCGTATCGTCGATTTGACCGAGTCAGTTCGCGCGTTTTGCTTCCCGCGCGGCGACGGGCTCTGCAACGTTTTCGTCCCGCACGCGACGGCGGGGGTGGCGATCATCGAGACCGGCGCGGGTTCCGACGACGACCTCGTCGACACCCTGGAACGGCTGCTGCCGCGCGATGACCGCTACCGGCACGCGCATGGGTCGCACGGTCACGGCGCCGATCATGTGCTGCCGGCCATCGTCGCGCCGTCGATCACGGTGCCGGTGCAGGCTGGTGAACTGATGCTCGGAACCTGGCAAAGCGTGGTCCTGGTCGACCTGAACCGGGACAACCCGCGGCGCTCGGTGCGGTTGACTTTTCTCGACGGGTGAATCGGCGCCGCGCCGTCGTGCAGTTCGTTCAGTGTTCAGGCGCGGGCAACCGGACCGGTACTGTAATGCGGTCGAAATAGGCTGCTTAATAGGCTGGAACGCGGCTGTGCGGGTCAGCGGCAAGAGGAAGCGGAGAAGTGCAGACACACGAGATCAGGAAGAGGTTCCTCGATCATTTCGTGAAAGCGGGTCACACCGAGGTGCCGAGTGCCTCGGTGATCCTCGACGATCCCAACCTGCTGTTCGTCAACGCGGGCATGGTCCAGTTCGTGCCGTTCTTTCTGGGCCAGCGCACCCCGCCGTATGCGACGGCGACGAGCATCCAGAAATGCATCCGCACGCCCGATATCGACGAAGTCGGGATTACCACCCGGCACAACACGTTTTTTCAGATGGCCGGCAATTTCTCGTTCGGCGACTATTTCAAGCGCGGCGCCATCGAATTGGCCTGGACCTTGTTGACCAGCTCCGTTGCCGAGGGTGGTTACGGATTCGATCCTGAACGGCTATGGGCCACAGTCTATTTGGATGACGACGAAGCGGCGCAGCTGTGGGCGGAAATCGCGGGGATGCCCGCCGAGCGCATCCAGCGCCGCGGCATGGCCGACAACTACTGGTCGATGGGCATTCCCGGGCCGTGCGGTCCCTCGTCGGAGATCTACTACGACCGCGGCCCGGAGTACGGTCCCGAGGGCGGTCCGCTGGCCAGCGAAGAGCGGTACATGGAGATCTGGAATCTCGTGTTCATGCAGAACGAGCGCGGCGAAGGCACCAGCAAGGAGGACTACCAGATCCTGGGGCCGTTGCCGCGCAAGAACATCGACACCGGCATGGGCGTCGAGCGGGTCGCGGTGCTGCTGCAGGGTGTGCACAACGTCTACGAGACCGACTTGCTGCGCCCGGTCATCGACATGGTGGCCGCGCGCGCGCCGCGTGGCTACGACGTCGGCAATCACGACGACGATGTGCGCTACCGCATCATCGCCGACCACAGCCGCACCGCGGCGATTCTGATCGGCGACGGCGTTAGCCCCGGCAACGACGGGCGCGGCTACGTGCTGCGTCGGCTGCTGCGCCGGGTGATCCGCTCGGCCAAGCTGCTGGGCGTCGAGGGTCCGATCGTCGGCGACCTGATGGCCACCGTGCGTGACGCGATGGGCCCGTCGTATCCCGAACTCGTGGCCGATTTCGACCGGATCAGGCGCATCGCGGTGGCCGAGGAGACCGCGTTCAACCGCACGCTGCAGTCCGGTTCACGGCTGTTCGACGAGGTGGCCGCTGCCACCAAGGCATCCGGCGCCGGCGTGCTGTCCGGATCGGATGCGTTCACCCTGCACGACACCTACGGATTCCCGATCGAGCTCACCCTCGAGATGGCCACCGAGGCCGGCCTGCAGGTTGACGAGGCCGGGTTCCGGGAGTTGATGGCCGAGCAGCGGCGCCGCGCGAAAGCCGATGCCGCCGCGCGCAAACACGCGCACGCCGACCTGACCGCGTACCGCGAGCTGGTCGACGCCGGACCCACCGAGTTCACCGGCTTCACCGAGTTAACGTCGGAGGCCCGGATCCTGGGCATCTTCGTCGACGGCAAGCGGGTGCCGGTGGTGGCGCACGGCACGGAGGGTGCCGACCGGGTGGAGCTGGTTTTGGATCGCACGCCGCTGTACGCCGAGTCGGGCGGGCAGGTCGCCGACGCGGGCACCATCAGCGGCACCGGCGCCAGTGAAAGCGCCCGAGCCGCGGTGACCGACGTGCAGAAGATCGCCAAAACCTTGTGGGTGCATCGGGTCAATGTGGAGTCCGGAGAATTCGTCGAAGGCGACACCGTCACCGCGGCGGTGGACCCCGGCTGGCGTAAAGGCGCCACCCAGGGCCACTCAGGCACCCACATGGTGCACGCGGCGCTGCGACAGGTGCTGGGGCCCAACGCCGTTCAGGCCGGTTCGCTGAACCGACCGGGCTATCTGCGCTTCGACTTCAACTGGCAGGGTCCGTTATCGGACACCCAAAGCTCAGAAATCCAAGAAGTGACCAACCAGGCTGTGCAAGCCGACTTCGAGGTGCACACCTTTACCGAGCAGCTCGACAAGGCCAAGGCGATGGGGGCGTTGGCGCTGTTCGGGGAGAGCTACCCCGAGCAGGTGCGGGTGGTGGAGATCGGTGGCCCGTTCTCGGTGGAGTTGTGTGGTGGCACGCACGTGCACAACTCGGCCCAGATCGGCCCGGTGACGATCCTGGGCGAATCGTCGGTGGGCTCCGGCGTGCGTCGGGTGGAGGCTTACGTCGGGCTGGAATCGTTTAGGCACCTGGCCAAGGAGCGTGCGCTGATGGCCGGGCTGGCCTCGTCGCTGAAGGTGCCCTCCGAAGAGGTGCCCGCCCGGGTGGCGAACCTGGTCGAACGACTCAAAGCCGCGGAAAAGGAAATCGAACGCACCCTGCTGGCGACGGCGCGGGCGGCCGCGGTCAATGCCGCTGCCGGGGCGCAGCGCATCGGTAACGTCCGTCTGGTGGCGCAGCGGATGTCGGCCGGGATGTCGGCTGCCGACCTGCGGTCGTTGGTCGGCGACATCCGCGGCAAGCTCGGCAGCGACCCGGCGGTGGTCGCATTGATCGCCGAGGGCGAGGGCGGCAGTGTGCCCTACGTGATCGCCGCCAACCCGGCCGCCCAAGACCTGGGCCTCCGGGCCAGCGACTTGGTCAAGCAGCTCGCCGGAGCCGTCGACGGCCGGGGCGGCGGCAAGGCCGACCTCGCGCAGGGTTCGGGTAAGGACTCGTCGGGTATCGACGCTGCGCTGGACGCGGTGCGAGCACAGATAGCGCGGGTCAGCTGAGTGGACTCTTCACACCGCCTGCCGGATCGGCCCGGCGCGGACGATCCTGGACCCGGGCGGCGACTCGGCATCGACGTGGGCAGTGTGCGCATCGGCGTGGCGTGCAGCGACCCGGACGGCATCCTGGCCACGCCGGTGGAAACGGTCCGCCGCGACCGGTCGGGCAAGCATCTGCGACGGCTGTTCGAACTGGTCGACGAGCTGCACGCGGTCGAGGTTGTGGTGGGGCTGCCGCGAACCCTGGCCGACCGCACCGGCCCGTCAGCCCGCGACGCGATCGAGCTGGCCGGCGCGCTGGCCGGCCGGATCGCGCCGACGCCGGTGCGGCTGGCCGACGAGCGGTTGACGACCGTCAGCGCGCAACGATCACTGCGCCAGGCGGGGGTGCGGGCCAAGAGTCAGCGTAGGGTCATCGACCAGGCGGCGGCGGTGGCGATCCTGCAGGGTTGGCTCGACGAACGTCGCGCCATGCTGCCCGGGGAGGTCAACGGTGTCTGACGACCAAGGGCGCCCCCGCGCCCAACCCGTGGCGGTTGGACCGCCGCGTCGGGTGCGGTCGCGCGCCGAGCGGATCCGCGCTGAGCGTCGCCGTCGTCGGCGCCGCATCGTGCTTGGATTTGCCGTCGCCCTACTCATGGTCGTGGTTTTGGCGGCGGTGTTCGTCGGCTCAAAGCTGTGGCACAGCCTGGGCCCGCAGAACGACTACGCCGGTAATGGCAAAAATGATTTGGTAATCCAGGTCCACGCCGGCGACTCGACCACCGCGATCGGCGAGACGTTGCAGAACCACGATGTAGTCCGCACCGTCAAAGCGTTCGTCGAGGCCGCGGAAGGCAATGAAGCGATCTCGTCGATCCAGCCCGGCTACTACCGCCTGCGCACCGAAATTGCCGCGTCGAACGCGGTGAAGCGGCTCGCCGATCCCGAGACTCGGGTGGGCAAGTTGGTCATTCCCGAGGGGCAACAGCTCGACGACACTACCGACGTCAAAACCAACGACGTGACGCCCGGAATCTTCACCATGATCTCCAAGGCCACCTGCGTCGAGCTGGACGGGGACAAGCGCTGCGTCTCCGCGGACGATCTGCGGACGGCCGCCGAAAAGACTCCGCTGGCCTCGCTGTCGGTGCCGGCTTGGGCGGTCGAGTCGGTCACCCGGATGGGCGCCGACCACCGACGGATCGAAGGCCTGATCGCGCCGGGCACGTTCAACGTCAACCCGTCCGGTTCGCCCCAGACGATCCTGGAGACGCTGATCAGCGCCAGCACCGAGCAGTATGTGAAATCGGGTCTGTTGGACACCGCAACCGCGATGAACATGTCGCCGTATGACGTCCTGGCGGTCGCGTCGCTGGTTCAGCGTGAGGCCAAACCACCGGACTTCCCGAAGGTTGCCCGCGTCATCTACAACCGGCTGGCCGAGCACCGCACCCTGGAGTTCGACTCGACGGTGAACTATCCGCTGGATCGCCGCGAAGTGGCCACCACTGACGCCGACCGCGCACAGCGAACGCCGTGGAACACCTACGTTTCCGAGGGGCTGCCTGCCACGCCGATCTGTTCGCCGGGCACCGATGCGCTCAAAGCCGCCGAGCATCCCGAGCCCGGCGACTGGCTGTACTTCGTCACCATCGACTCGCAAGGCACGACGTTGTTCACCCGCGATTACCAACAGCATCTGGCGAACATCGAGTTGGCCAAACGCAACGGTGTCCTCGACTCGGCGCGCTAGGAAAGCCGGCGTGCTCGGTTCGCCGATCGCGCATTCACGCTCTCCGCAGCTGCATCTGGCTGCCTACCGCGCGCTGGGCCTCGCCGACTGGACCTACGAGCGCATCGAATGCGGCGCTGAGGAACTGCCCGCTGTGGTCGACGGGCTCGGGCCGGAGTGGATCGGCGTCTCGGTGACGATGCCGGGAAAGTTCGCCGCGCTGCATTTCGCCAACGAGCGCACCGATCGGGCCGAGCTGGTCGGGTCGGCCAACACCCTGCTGCGAACGCCGCGCGGCTGGCGCGCCGACAACACCGATATCGACGGCGTGATGGGTGCATTGGGCGCGGCGACGGATCGGGCGGTGGTGTCGGGGTCGGGCGGCACCGCCCCGGCGGCGATTGTGGCCTTGGCCGAGTTGGGTGTCGGCGATATCACCGTGGTGGCCCGCAACCCGGACAAGGCCGCCCGTTTGGTGGAGCTGGCGACTCGGGTCGGCGCGGCGGCCCGGTTCTGTGAGCTGGACAGCGACCCCGGGGGGCCTGTCGCCCACCGGGTGAAGGCCGCGGGCGTGCTGGTCAGCACGCTGCCGGCCGACGTGGCAGGGCGTTATACCGATGTCTTCGCCGGCGCGCCGGTGCTGCTGGACGCCATCTACGACCCGTGGCCGACACCGCTGGCCGCGGCGGTGGCCGCCGCGGGCGGCCGGGTGATCAGCGGCCTCCAGATGCTGCTGCATCAGGCGTTCGCGCAGGTTGAGCAATTCACAGGGCTGCCCGCGCCGCGAGAGGCGATGATCGCCGCGTTGCATTAGCGTGCCGCGCATGCCGATGGTGGCCGCGCTGTTGTGGATGGGAGCGCTGACCGCCTACGACATACGTCGACGCCGGCTGCCCAACTGGCTGACTCTGCCGGGGTTTGCGGTGGTCATGCTCGTGGCGGCCGGCTCGGGACACGGCCCCGCCGCCGCGCTGGGGGCTGGGCTGCTGGCTGCGTTGTACCTGCTGGTCCACGCCGCGGCGCCGGCGGCAATGGGTGCCGGGGATGTGAAGCTGGCACTCGGGTTGGGTGCGCTGACCGGCTGTTTCGGCCGCGACGTGTGGTTTCTCGCGGCGATCGGGGCGCCGCTGCTGACCGCGGTGATCGGGATCGTGGCTTGGCTCGGCTGGTCGGCGAGGACTGTGCCGCACGGGCCGTCGATGTGCGCGGCCAGCGTAGCGGCGCTGGTGCTGGCCCAGCTGTAACCGGTGGCCGCAACTGGCAGCCTCTGGCAGTGCCGTTGGTCGAGTAGGCAGTGGTTCTCGACGCACTATCGCGACATGACCAGTGCATCTGTTTCAAGTTCTTCAAGGACACACCGTTCAGCTACACACCGCCGGACCGACGTCACACGTTGGCGATCCATCGACGCCGACCTCAGCTTTTGGACCGTGGTGGGCGGGTTCGTCGCCGCCTTCAGCGGCCCGCTCGGTAACTGGTGGAACGTGCCGCGTGCGGAGCTTTTCATCGGTGGGTTGGCATTCGTCGTCGCCGGCGTCGTGCTGCTGTTCGGTCTTAACCGGATTCGTCCGACGTCGGCCGGGCTGGTGCTGGGTTTCGGCGTTTCCAACCTTCTGCTCGCGCCAACCATGTGGGCGCTGGCACTGCGCGGCTGGCTTCCGCTGAGCGCCGCGGGCAACTGGGCGCTGGCCGGTGCCGGTGACGTGGCGCTTGTGCTGGGCATCTGGCAGCTCACCGCGTTGCGACGGTCGCGGCGCACTGAGCAACGCGGTGGCTCAGGTTTCCGCGGCTAATCATGGGCGCTGTGGCGAGCCGCTGATATGTCGCGCGGAGCCAGCATCTGCGCCTCGGCGCGAAGCCATGCCTGCGATGGGACAAAACGGTCGTCATCCCAGCTGGCGGATTGCACCCGTATCCGTCCCCGCCAGTTCTTCATAATGGCGACGTGAACGGGCCAGCGGATGAAACGACGTAAATCGGCGTTGCTGTCCCAGACGGACAGCGATCCGCCGCGCCACTCGGCCGGCTTGCCCCAGAGCCACAGCCCGACCGCGCCGCGCATGATCGGCCAACTCTCCGCCGGCCTCATGCCCAATTCCGCGATCTGCTGCCAATCCTGATCGCAATTGGAATGAAAGTCGGTGAGACTCACCACGACCGGGGACTTGGTCTCGTCGGAGGGCCCCGGCAGCCAGTCAGTGCTGAGCAGGCCACTGCCGGGTGTGATCGGCGGCTGACCGGCCACATTTGACTTGCCTGAAGATGGCTGGCGATCCTCGCCTGTGGCGTGAACGTCGCCGAAGGATGTGGTTGTCATCAGTTCCTCCTAGTGAAGCCGCTGCCGGATGGCGGGTCCGATTGTGGGCTTGTTGGTCGATAGGCGGATTAGTCAGAGTCGATGCATTTCGCGTTCCGGTTTCCAATTTGGGGAGCGGCCGAGATGATCCAGGATGCGATCGAGGTCGTTGGCCTGGTCGGGTGAATGGAGCGCTGGGCCAAACGGCGCACTGTCGGCGGTGCGGAATTCTGTGTCGGGCACGGCGAGCGCAATTGGCAAGGCGGCGGCCACAACGTCGGCCGGAAGCTCAAAGGGGTAACCCATCGTGCGGGCGACGTCCCAGCCGTGCACGACGTAGTCCACGAAGTGAAAGCCGATCGCCAGTGAACCCGGGAAGGTGGCGCCGGGCCCGAACTCAGGTAGCGCGAACGCCGCATCGAGCTGGTCGACACTGGCGAATGCATCGATCACCTCGGCGGCGGCCGCGGTATAGCTGCCGGCGGGGTCGGCTGCGACCGCGTCGGCGACGGTGGCGGGTTGCCATATAGCCGGATCGGCGCCGTGGCCGCGCGCGGCGGCGGCAAAGCCACGATGCTGCACCGTCATGTGAGTGAGCAGTTCGGCGAGGCTCCATTCGGCGCACGGCGTAGCTCTCGATAGGTCTTCGATCGTGACGGTCGAGACCATGTCAACGGACGCCAGTACGGCAGTCCGATGTAGCGGGCGGAGATCGAAATTAATCTGCATTCGCTTATAGTAGGCGTTCATATACAATAGGTCAAGCGCTATCATCACGGGATGGTGCGGAAGGCGACGCGTCCCGACCTCGCGGCGATGCTGGTGCAGCTGGCTCGACAAACCGTGGCTGCCGAACAGCCGGTGCTGGCCGCCCACGGCCTATCGATGTGGGGCTACATCGTGCTGTCGGCCCTGGACCATTCGTCGATCCGCACCCAAGCGGCCCTGGCCGAGTTGATCGGCGCCGACAAAACGCGCATCATCCCAACCCTCGATGAGCTGCAGGAGCACGGCCACATCGAGCGGATTCCCGACCCCGAGGACCGCCGCGCGCGCCTGCTTGCGATCACAGAGTCGGGCCGGTCCGTCAAAAACGCCGCGCAGGTCGACATCCAGCGGAGCGAGGAACGCTGGCTTGGCGAGCTATCAGCGGACGACCGAAGCATCTTCTTGCGGGTGCTGCGCCAGCTCACTTTCGGGTCATGAAAATCCGAGGTTGGACATCGACACGTTCGTCGACGCGGTCGGCGTGAATTTTGCACAGCGGCGCGGGTCACGGGCTGACCCCAGCCTGAGGCTTTAGGCGACGTCCGAACCATCGTGGGAAGATGGGACACGTGTTGCGATGGACCACTGCTGGTGAATCCCACGGCCGGGCGCTGGTGGCCGTGCTGGAAGGCATGGTCGCCGGGGTCAGCCTGACCTCCGAGGACATCGCGTTCCAGCTGGCCCGCCGCAGGCTCGGCTACGGCCGCGGCGCACGGATGAAGTTTGAGCGCGACCAGGTCACCATGCTGGCCGGCGTTCGGCACGGCGTCACACTGGGCGGCCCGATCGCAATCGAGATCGGCAACACCGAATGGCCGAAGTGGGAGACGGTGATGGCCGCCGACCCGGTGGACCAGGCCGATCTTGACGTTGCCCGCAACGCCCCGTTGACTCGGCCGCGGCCCGGCCACGCCGACTACGCCGGCATGCTCAAGTACGGCTTCGACGACGCTCGCCCCGTGCTCGAGCGGGCCAGCGCCCGCGAGACCGCGGCACGCGTCGCGGCCGGCACCGTGGCCCGGCTCTTCCTGCGGCAAGCCCTCGGTGTCGAAGTGCTGTCCCACGTCATCTCGATCGGCGAATCACAGGCCTACGAGGGCCCGCCGCCGCAGGCCGGCGACCTGGATGCGATCGACGACAGCGGGGTGCGGGCATTCGACAAGGCGGCCGAGCAAGCCATGATCGCCGAGATCGAAGCCGCCAAGAAGGACGGCGACACCCTCGGCGGTGTGGTGGAGGCCGTCGCGCTGGGCCTACCGGTCGGGCTCGGATCGTTCACCAGCGGCGACAACCGGCTCGACAGCCAGCTCGCCGCCGCGGTGATGGGCATCCAGGCGATCAAGGGCGTCGAGATCGGCGACGGGTTCACGACCGCGCGCCGCCGCGGCAGCCGCGCCCACGACGAGATGTACCCCGGCCCCGACGGCGTGGTCCGCTCGACGAACCGGGCCGGTGGCCTGGAAGGTGGCATGACCAATGGCCAGCCGCTGCGGGTACGGGCGGCGATGAAGCCGATCTCCACCGTGCCGCGCGCGCTGGCCACCGTCGACATGGCGACCGGTGACGAGGCCGTCGCGATCAACCAGCGTTCCGACGTGTGCGCGGTGCCGGCCGCCGGTGTGGTGGTCGAAACCATGGTTGCGCTGGTCTTGGCACGCGCCGCGCTGGAGAAATTCGGCGGCGACTCGCTGGCCGAGACGCGCCGCAACGTCGAGGCCTACCTGCGCTCGGTCGCCGACCGTGAACCAGTGGCCGAAGTCCGGGCTCGGTCTGTAGGGGGATAGTGGCTCATGGCGCCCAAGGCCGTATTAATTGGACTCCCGGGATCGGGTAAGTCCACGATCGGGCGACGGCTGGCCAAGGCGCTCAACGTCACGATGCTCGACACCGACGTGGCGATCGAACAGCGGACCGGACGCCGCATCGCCGACATATTCGCCACCGACGGCGAGAACGAGTTCCGTCGTATCGAGGAAGAGGTGGTGCGCGCTGCGCTGGCCGAGCATGACGGCGTGGTGTCGCTCGGCGGCGGCGCGGTCACCAGTCCCGGAGTACATGCCGCGCTGGCCGCTCACACCGTCATCTTCTTGGAGATCAGTGCGGCCGAAGGGGTGCGTCGCACCGGCGGCAACACCGTGCGGCCGCTGCTGGCCGGCCCGGACCGCGCCGAGAAGTACCGCGCGCTGATGTCGCAGCGCGTCCCGCTGTACCGCCAAGTCGCCACCATCCGGGTGAACACCAACCGTCGTAATCCCGGCGCCGTCGTCCGCTACATCGTGTGCCGGCTGCGAGACCCGCAACCCGGCGACGCGGGGCGCGGCCGTCGCCGTCCACCGTGGCGACGCTCGCCGTCCTCGCTGAGCCCGACCGAAGCCGAAACCCCAACCGGGCCGCCGCCTACCCCCGCCACGCCGGCGGCACTGGCCGCAGCCCGTCGCGCCGAGGCCGACAAATGACCAACCCTGACAAACCGGTCACCGTGCAGGTTGCCGTCGACCCGCCCTACCCGGTGGTGATCGGCACCGGCGTGCTGGGCGAGCTCGACGGACTGCTCGCCGGCCGGAACCGGGTCGCGATCCTGCATCAGCCGCTACTGGCGCAGACCGCCGAGGAGATCCGAACCCGACTGACGGACAAGGGTATTGACGCGCATCGCATCGAAATCCCGGACGCCGAAGCCGGTAAAGACTTGCCCGTCGTCGGGTTCATCTGGGAAGTGCTGGGCCGCATAGGCATTGGCCGCAAGGATGCTTTGGTCAGCCTCGGCGGCGGGGCCGCCACCGACGTCGCCGGTTTCGCCGCCGCGACATGGCTGCGCGGGGTGTCGATCGTGCACGTGCCCACCACGTTGCTGGGCATGGTGGACGCGGCGGTCGGCGGCAAGACCGGTATCAACACCGAGGCCGGTAAAAATCTGGTCGGTGCGTTTCACCAGCCGATCGGCGTGCTGGTCGACCTGGCGACCTTGCAGACGTTGCCGGGCAACGAAATCGCAGCCGGTATGGCCGAAGTCGTCAAGGCGGGTTTCATCGCCGACCCGGTGATCCTGGATCGGATCGAGGCGGATCCGCAGGCGGCTTTGGACCCGACGGGTGACGTGCTGCCGGAGCTGATCCGGCGCGCGGTCTCCGTCAAGGCCGAGGTCGTGGCCGCCGATGAGAAAGAATCCCAGCTGCGCGAAATCCTCAACTACGGCCATACCTTGGGCCACGCCATCGAGCGCCGGGAACGCTACCTTTGGCGCCACGGCGCTGCGGTTTCGGTGGGTTTGGTGTTCGCCGGCGAGCTGGGCCGGCTGGCCGGGCGGCTCGACGACGCCACCGCCGACCGCCACCGCAGCATCCTGGCCTCGCTGGGGCTGCCGGTCGGCTACGACGCCGACGCGTTGCCGGAACTCCTGGAGTACATGGCCGGCGACAAGAAAACCCGGTCAGGTGTGCTGCGGTTCGTGGTTCTCGACGGGCTGGCGAAGCCGGGCCGATTAGAAGGTCCGGATCCAGCGCTGCTGGCGGCGGCCTACGCGGAGGTAGGGGCCCGATGCGCGCCGACGACGATGCAGAGCGGAGCGATGCGGTGGGGGCACCTCCCGCTTGCGGGGGAGAGTGGCGTATGACGACCGTCAACGTCATCAACGGTCCCAACCTCGGCCGGCTGGGCCGCCGGGAGCCCGAGGTCTACGGCGACACCACCCACGACGATCTGGTCGCGATGATCGAACGCGAGGCCACCGAGCTGGGATTGAAAGTCGTTGTGCGGCAAAGTGACAGCGAGGCTCAGCTGCTGGACTGGATCCATCTGGCCGCCGACGGGAAAGAACCGGTAATCCTCAACGCCGGTGGGCTCACGCACACATCGGTGGCGCTGCGAGACGCCTGCACGGAGCTGAGCGCACCCTTGATCGAGGTGCATATCTCCAATGTGTATGCGCGCGAGGAGTTTCGGCATCACTCCTACTTGAGCCCCATTGCGACCGGGGTGATCGCCGGGCTCGGCGTGCAGGGCTATCTGCTGGCCCTGCGGTATCTGGCCAGCCTCGACCGCTAGTCTTCGTCCCGTTTGGCCGACGGCTCGGTGTGCTCCGTCTCGTGGGTCGGGATCACCTCGGTGGCTTCCGCATTGTGCGGCCGCGGCCAGGGAATCTTTCCGGTCTTTTCCTCGCTGTGGGCCGGGCTGACGGCCTCGGCCGTCTCTTCGCCTTCTTCGCTGTAGGCCGGCGCGGCGTACTCCTCGCGCTCGGCGGTAGCCACCGCCGACGGCTGCTCCTGCGGCCGCGCGCCACCCTCGGCGGCGGCCTCATCCGAGCGGACGGCGGCGAATACGTCGGTGTCGGCCCGATCCTCCTCACCGCCGCCGCGCTGCGGTGTGTAGGCACCCGAGCGGTCGATCAGGAAGCGGCCAAGCGCCACGCCGCTGATCCCACCCAGAAACACCAGCAGCGCCGTGAAGGCGGCGAACACGGTTAGCTCGTTGATCAGCCCGCCGACGTACAGCGCCTTGTAGAACACCCCGATCAGCCACGTCACCGCGCCGCTGACCACCCCGGCCACCAGGCCGGCCAAAAGCCATGTCATCGCCAGATCAGAACGGCGATCCGGGTCCGGGTTCGCGGCGGCGTCGGCGCGGCCGTCGAGAACCCCCCACATGACCACACCGGCCAGGAACAAAAGGAGCAACACAATGCTGATCAGCCCGGCCTGCGTCTGCCATACGTTGATCAGCGATCCCTGGAACAGGCGAACGACGACCATCGCACCGCCGAAGACCAGGCCGCGCAGCATCCAGTAAGTCATGGGGCAACAGCGTAGCGAGTACCGTCATCGGGCGTGACACATTCCCAGCGGCGAGCCGCTCTGAGTGTCCGACTCCGCGCGACCGAGCTTGACGCGATGCTGATCACCGACCTGATCAACGTGCGCTACCTGTCCGGGTTCACCGGGTCCAACGCGGCCCTGCTGGTGTTCGCCGATGACCGGCCGCCGGTGCTGGCCACCGACGGCCGCTACCGCACCCAGGCCGCCCAGCAGGCACCCGACCTGGAGGTGGCCATCGAGCGGGCCTGCGGGCGTTACCTGGCCGGACAGGCCGTGTCGGCCGTTGTGCGGCGGCTGGGCTTCGAGAGCCATGTGGTGACCGTGGACGGGTTCGACGCGCTGGCCAAAGAAGTAGGGCGGGCCGGGAGCACCGAGCTGATCCGCGCCTCCCAGATGATCGAAGCGCTGCGGGAGGTCAAGGACGCAGGCGAGGTGGCGCTGCTGCGGCTGGCCTGCGAGGCCGCCGACGCCGCGCTCACCGACCTGGTGGCTCGCGGCGGGCTGCGGCCCGGCCGGACCGAACGCGAGGTGGGCCGCGAACTGGAAGCCTTGATGCTCGACCACGGCGCCGACGGCGTCTCGTTCGAGACCATCGTGGCCAGCGGGGCGAATTCGGCAATCCCGCATCACCGGCCCACCGATGCGGTGCTGGCCACCGGCGACTTCGTCAAGATCGACTTCGGTGCCCTGGTCGGCGGCTACCACTCCGATATGACCCGGACGTTTGTGCTCGGCATGGCCGCCGATTGGCAGCTAGAGATTTACGAGCTGGTCAGCGTCGCGCAGGCAGCCGGCCGTGCGGCGCTGCGGGCTGGAGCAAGCCTGGCCGACATAGATGCAGAAGCGCGCCGCGTCATCGTTGACGCCGGGCACGGCGAGCACTTCGGCCACGGCCTCGGCCATGGGGTGGGGCTGCAAATCCATGAAGCGCCAGGGATCAACGCCAGCGCCGCCGGTACACTACTTGCGGGCTCCGTGGTGACGGTGGAGCCCGGCGTCTATTTGCCCGACCGCGGCGGCGTCCGCATCGAGGACACGCTGGTTGTGGCGGACGCAAGCTCCGGAAAGACACCGGAACTGCTCACCCGGTTCCCCAAGGAACTGGCGATCCTGTAGGAGATTCACCGACTGTGGCAAGCACTGCCGATTTCAAGAATGGACTCGTGTTGTTGATCGACGGCCAGCTGTGGCAGATCGTCGAGTTCCAGCACGTCAAACCGGGCAAGGGTCCGGCGTTCGTACGTACCAAGCTCAAGAACGTGCTGTCGGGCAAGGTGGTCGACAAGACCTACAACGCGGGCGTGAAGGTGGAGACCGCCACCGTCGACCGACGTGACACCACCTACCTCTACCGCGACGGCTCGGATTTCGTGTTCATGGACAGCCAGGACTACGAGCAGCACCCGCTGCCGGAGTCGCTGGTGGGCGACGCCGCCCGGTTCCTGCTCGAGGGTCTGCCGGTGCAGGTGGCTTTCCACAACGGGGCGCCGCTGTATCTCGAGCTTCCGGTAGCCGTCGAACTCGTGGTCACGCACACCGAGCCGGGTCTGCAGGGCGACCGGTCCAGCGCCGGCACCAAGCCGGCGACCGTGGAGACCGGTGCGGAGCTCCAGGTGCCGTTGTTCATCAACACCGGAGACAAGCTGAAGGTCGACTCTCGCGACGGCAGCTACTTGGGACGTGTCAACGCGTGAGCCGCCCCGTTAAGGGACGGCACCAGGCCCGGAAGCGGGCCGTCGACTTGTTGTTCGAGGCCGAGGCCCGCGGGGTGACGCCGGCCGAAGCCGCCGACGCGCGTACCGCACTCGCGGAGGCGAAGCCTGATGTTGCGCCCCTGAATCCGTACACGGTGACGGTGGCCCGCGGCGTCACCGAGCAGGCGGCACATATCGACGACTTGATCGCATCGCATCTGCAGGGCTGGACATTGGAACGACTGCCCGCCGTCGACCGGGCGATCTTGCGGGTCGCGGTGTGGGAGCTGCTGCATGCCGACGACGTGCCGGGGCCGGTGGCTGTCGACGAGGCGGTGGAGCTGGCCAAGGAGCTGTCGACCGACGAGTCGCCGGGCTTTGTCAACGGCGTGCTGGGCCAGGTGATGCTGGTGACGCCACAGATCCGAGCCGCCGCTGAAGCGGTCCGTGGAGCCCGCCACCCCAGCGCGGATTCATGACGCGGCTGGAGCTGCGCATCGTCGTCGCTGCCGTGATGGCGGCGACGGTCGTGCTTGGCGCGGTGATGTGCGCGGCGTACGGGCAGGCGGTGATCGCGGCGGCGCTGGCGATCTACGCCTTGGGTGTCGGGGCCTGGCTTTATCACTCGATCGAACGCTACGTGCTGGCCCGGCGCATCAGCACGGTTCGGTCGGTGGCCAAGCCGTTCCAGCCGTTGCTTCCGGTGATGGCCGCGATCATGGGATTGACGCAGGCGGTGGTGAGATCGCTGTCGGACGTCACCGACGTGGCGTCCACCACATCAAGGCGCTGGGACCTTCCGGTTCGGCGGTGGATGGAGATCACCCGCAGCGACCGTCGGGGCGGGGACGAGGACGAGTTCGAAGGCTAAGTGCCCGCACGAACAGTCACACCTGTCTCATGGGTACCGTGCAGCCGCGGTACGCGTTGACTCCGCGTTGACTCATCAAATATGCCCGCGTAGCTCCTTCGTTGCCTCATGTGTGAATGCCCGCGTACGGCGTGTCGTTGGGGGCCTGTGGGGTGGGGCTGGGCTACCGCCGGATGATGGGGTTGACGTTGGCGCAGCGCAGTGCCGTGACGAGGGCGATCGCGGTTCGCTATCGGCGGGCGGGTAAG
>NZ_JBKQTQ010000054.1:0-9077 GCF_052143115.1 Mycobacterium sp. | reverse complement strand
GGCGCCCAAGCCGGGGAACGGCGTCTGAGGAAAGTGATGGTCGATGACGGTGGGTTCACGCGGTTCCGGAGGGCGACACAGACACCGTTCAACCTCATCTTCGAGGCGCGGCCCTGACGGTGACGGCTGGGGTGGCGAGAAGGGAGCGGCGGCCTGGTGATTCACGGAAAGTCCGTCGTGGTAACTGGCTCCACTTCCGGTATCGGTCGTGGTATCGCACGCGCGTTTGCAGCCGAGGGCGCGAACGTGACCCTCAACGGTTTCGGTGACCAGGATGCTGTCGAGCAAGAGCGGCGCAGCATCGAGGAAGAGTTCGGCGTCACCGCGATCTATTCGGACGCCGATGTGACCAAGCCGGGCGAGGTCGGCGAGAACGCTTGGCTACGAGGGGCACATGGCGTGGGCTGAGGCAATGCAATGACGACGGTCGGAGACTACCGCTGCCGTCTCGAAATAGACGACATACGAGGGTCTCGAAACTTCGTGTCAAAGATGGCACAGCGATATGACGGAGATCATTGACCAGCAGTGAAACGATACTGACGTGGACCCCAGCGGGGATGGTGGCGGTGGACTGACCGCGGCGGGGCTGTTCTGTGTTTCCTGCGGCGCGCAGTCAAGCCCGACGGCCAAGTTCTGTAGCGAGTGCGGTACGCCTCTTGCATCAGCCACTCGGTTGGCGGAGTACAAGCAGGTAACCGTCCTGTTCTCCGACGTGGTGCATTCGATGGACATCGCCGCGTCTGTCGGCGCGGAGCGGCTACGCGAGATCATGACCGAGCTGATCACCCGCTCCTCGGCGGTGGTGCGGCGCTACGGCGGCACGGTGGACAAGTTCACCGGCGACGGGATCATGGCGGTGTTCGGTGCGCCGGCGGCTTTGGAGGACCACGCAATCCGCGCTTGTCTTGCGGCGCTGGGCATCCACGAGGAGACCGCTGGGCTGGCCGCTGAGGTCAAAGACCGCGACGGTATCGACCTGCAGCTCCGGGTGGGCCTCAATTCCGGCCAGGTGATCGCCGGTGAGATCGGTTCGGGTGCTTTGGGCTACACGGCGATCGGGGATCAGGTGGGCATGGCGCAGCGGATGGAGTCGGTCGCGCAACCGGGCGCGGTAATGCTTAGTGAATTCACCGCGCGGCTGGTCGAGGGGGCGGCGGTGCTGGGTGAGCCGGAGATGGTGCGCATCAAGGGCGCCGACGATGCGGTGCTAGCGCGGCGGCTGTTGAGCATGGCCGCTGAGCGCCAGCGGACAGGTCTGTTGGAATCGACGTTGGTGGGCCGCGAGTGGGAATTGGCCTCGCTGGCGGCGATGCTGGACCGCTCGATTGGTGGACGCGGGTCGGTGGTGGGCGTGGTCGGCCCGGCTGGCATCGGCAAGACCCGACTCGCCGGTGAAACCATGCGGCTGGCGACAAGTCGTGGTGTCGAGGTGTTTTCCACCTTCTGCGAGTCCCACACCACCGACATCGCGTTCCGCGCGGTGGCGGCGCTGTTGCGCGCCGCCCTGGGGACCGGCGAGCTGGATGACGTGGCGGCGCGGGCTCGGGTGCATGGCCGACTTACGGGTGCCGACAGCGAGGATCTGGCCTTGTTAGATGATCTGTTGGGCATCGCCGATCCCGACGTTGTTCTGCCGCAGACTGATCCCGACGCCCGGCGGCGGCGGCTGACGGCACTGCTGAACACCGCGTCGCTCGCGCGCAGCACCCCGGCGGTTTACGTCATCGAGGACGCCCATTGGATCGACGAGGCCAGCGAGTCGATGATCGCCGAGTGGCTGTCGGTCGTTCCCCAGACTTGCTCGCTGGTGCTGATTACCTACCGACCCGAATACGAGGGCATGCTGGCCTACGCCCATCGCTCGCAGACGATTGCCTTAGAGCCGTTGGAGGATTCGGATATCGCCGCGTTGGCCGCCGAGCTGCTCGGAGGGCACCCGTCGGTCACGGGCGTGGCCGACATCATCGCCAAGCGCGCCGCGGGCAACCCGTTTTTCGCCGGGGAAATCGTGCGCGACCTGGCCGAGCGGGGTGTGCTGGACGGCCAGCGCGGAGCCTACGTGTGTGACAGCGAGCTGGCCGACGTGAGCGTGCCGGCCACCTTGCAGGCGGCAATTGCCGCGCGCATCGACCGCCTCGACCCGCTTGCCAAGCGCACGGTGTGCGCCGCGGCGGTGATCGGATCTGGTTTCAGTCCTGATCTGTTGGCTGCTTTGCAAATTGAGCCAGTCCTTGATGACCTCGTTCAAGCCGAGCTGATCGATCAGATCGTGTTCACCCCGCGCGCCGAATATGCGTTTCGGCATCCGCTGATTCGCACGGTGGCCTACGAATCACAACTCAAATCGGATCGCGCCCAGTTGCATCGGCGGCTGGCCGCCGCGATCGAAGCCCGAGAGCCACAATCGGCCGATGCAAACGCGGCGCTGATCGCCGAACATCTGCAGGCCGCCGGCGATGGGCACGCCGCCTACGGCTGGCACATGCGCGCCGCGACGTGGGCGACCAACCGCGACATCGGCGCGGCGCGACTGAGTTGGGAGCGTGGGGCAAAGATCGCCGACGCCCTACCCGCCGATGATCCCGACCGAGCAGCCATGCGCATCGCCCCGCGGACCATGTTGTGCGGGATCGCCTGGCGGGTACATGAACATGTGGCCGGCGAACGCTTCGAGGAACTGTGTGAGTTGTGCACCACCGCCGGGGACAAGGCGTCACTGGCAATCGCAACGGCGGGGCTAGTGACCGATCACGCGTTTCAGGACCGGATACGCGAGGCGTCGCAGCTGGCATCGGAAGCCATGGCCCTCACCGAGTCCATCGGCGATCCGACCTTGATCGTGGGGCTGTCTCTCGCGGCCATTTACGCCAAGATTTCAAATGGCGAGGTTTGTGACGTGCTGCGCTGGTCACAGCAGGTTATCGACCTGGCCGACGGTGACCCGTCTAAGGGCAACATCCTTTTCGGGTCGCCGTTAGCGCTCGCCTTTGCGACGCGGGCCTTTGCCCGGTATTGCCTGGGTCGTCCCGGATGGCGAGACGACCTGCGCCACGGCCTCGCGATGGCCCGCAGCGCCGACCCTGCGTCCTACGCGACGGTCGTCTGCTACGTCTACAACGGGGCAATACCGGCT
Source organism: Mycobacterium sp. (assembly GCF_052143115.1). Taxonomy (GTDB): domain Bacteria; phylum Actinomycetota; class Actinomycetes; order Mycobacteriales; family Mycobacteriaceae; genus Mycobacterium. Next base: position 5,941 of record NZ_JBKQTQ010000054.1, on the reverse strand, counting down.
GGCGTGCTCGGCCCCGAAGACAGCGCGGTGCGCGAGATCGAGGATGCCGTGCAGATTGCCGAACGATCCGGTGATGACTTCGCGTTGACCCTCGCCCGGATGACGCTGGGTGTTGCGCTGGTGTACCGCCCGACGGATGCGGAGCGGGATCGCGGACAGACGCTGCTCACCGAGCTCAGCGACGTGTTTCTGCGCCGGGGATACTTGCTGTCCGAGTTACCGATGGTCAACGTGTACTTGGCGCGGGAGAGGGCTCGGCGTGGAGATCACGACGGCGCAATACCGCTCATGCGCGCCGTCATCGACCATCTGTTCCGCCAAGGAAGGGTGGCGGTGGGCACTATTGCGACGGGTGTTCTGGTGGAGACACTCCTTGACCGCGGGGCAGAGAGTGAGGTGGCCGAAGCCGAGGCCGCGATCGAGCGGTTAGCGGCCGCGCCAGCCGATGAGGTTCTCGTGATGCGCGACATCTGGCTGCAGCGGCTGCGGGCTCTCCTGGCGCGGGCTCACGGTGATGCGGCCGCTTACGCGCACTTGCGGGATCGCTACCGCGACATGGCGAGAACGCTTGGCTTCGAAGGACATATCGAGTGGGCCGAGGCGATGCCATGACGGCGACGGGATTGGCGTGCTCATCGTGCGGTATCGAGCTGCCGCAAAATGCGAAGTTCTGTTTGGAGTGCGGTGCACCGGTCACCGAGCAGGACACCCATGCCGAGTACAAGCAGGTAACCGTCCTGTTCGCCGATGTGGTGCACTCAATGGACATCGCAGCGGCCGTCGGTGCCGAGCGGCTTCGTGAGATCATGACCGACCTGATCGACCGTGCTTCGGCAGTAGTACAGCGTTACGGCGGCACGGTGGACAAGTTCACCGGCGACGGGATCATGGCGGTGTTCGGTGCGCCAGTGGCGTTGGAGGACCACGCTATTCGTGCCTGTCTGGCGGCGCTGGGCATTCAAGATGAGAACACGCGGCTTGCCGCTGAGGTCAAAGACCGCGACGAGATCGATCTGCAGTTGCGGGTGGGACTTAACTCCGGTGAGGTGATCGCCGGTGAGATCGGTTCGGGGCCTTTCGGTTACACCGCCGTTGGTGAGCAGGTCGGCATGGCGCAGCGGATGGAAGCGCAGCCCGTAAGGAATGTCGAATTGATGCAACGTTCAGACCTCGGCCGACTTCTTCGGCGCGACCACGAACACTGGATAGCGTTCGGCGATGTCGGTGAAGTCGCTCAGGCCCGGGTGAGGCTTAACTCCGAAGTAGTTGCGGGCGATGTAGGCCGGAGACCGGGAAAAAGCCCGATGGCTGGCGTAGGCCAGCAGCACCGGTGGCCGCTTAGCCGGCAGCACTTCGACCAGACATACGGGTGTGCGTTTGCCTCGGCGCAAGATCGCCTTGCCTGCCGCGGCACGCACGTTTCGGACCCACTCGGATTCGCCGCCCAGTGAGACTATGAAGCGTTCGCCTTGGTGCTCCACCACCACCACGGTTGTGCGGCGCAACCGGCCCGATCGCCGACCGAGTACCTCTAACGCCACGGTGTTCGCGGGGCTGAAGCCGTGAGCGGCGAGCGCGGCGACGGCGCTGCTGAGCAGCCGATGCAGGACCGGCGGCGGCCGGTAGCGTCCCGCGGCGCGGTAGGGCATCTGTTCTCCTCGGGGGCTGGCCAAGTTCACCCGCCAAGCGAGCAGCTGTCAATAGCGCATGACCGTGCGTTGTGCGCCGTGCGCGGGTGGGGAATGTCGAAGTGATGCAACCATGAATCTCGACGTGAGATCACCGATAAATACTTACTGCGCCTCTACGATCCATTCGCGGGCTTTGCTGGCTTCATCCATCGGAAATACACGCCACTCCCCAGGAACCAAGAGGCCGAAGAATTTCGTCGCCCAAATCATCCATTGCACGTCAGTGACAATCGCGCCGCGTTGCCAGTGGAACCAGGTACTGAAGCTGACCTTCCAATCCTCCCAGATTGCATCGGGTTCGACGCCGACATAATCGGGCGAGACCTCGCAGTACATCCGTAGCTTTTCGTGCCGAGTGAGTTTGTCTTCAACGTCACGCAGCACCGTTTCATAGTCGGCCTTCGTCAGGCGCTCATGGCACGCATACGCTGTGACGTTGTCGGGAAAGTCCTTCAGCACCTCGATCACGATGACCTCCTGAACGACGTGAAATCCCCTGCTCGTCATGGTCTCCTCGCCGGGCGTCCCGGCGTAGAGGCCAAAGTCACGAAAGCCCGCTAGCCACCGCCATTGATTGCGACCCCGGTCGGGACCGGTGGCGGCGCTCTTGGGCGCGGGTGCGTTTTCGGCGCGGCATCATCAGTGCGCGCGTCGTCCTCGGGGTGGTGACGTATATGTGCCCGGTCAGACTCGCCAAACCAACACGTCGCGCTGGTCTACACAGGCGGCGCCGGGAAGATGCGGGGTGGCGGCCAGTGTGTGCAGCAGGTCGACGGCTGTAGGCATTGTCGCCCCGATTGTGTCACTGCGTGGGGCCGTGTTGATGCGGGACACGCGCGTGGAACAAGCGAATCCCACTGCTGCCTTTAGCACGTCGGTGAGCGGCGGGCTGGTCTTTGAACCGCAGCGGGTTTTGGAGCGAAGGGCTGCCTGGCTGCTAGTGCGATATGAGGGTCAGGCGGCTGCTTAGTGACCGGGTCCCATCATGCCGCCGGGTCCCATCATTCCGCCGGATGATCCCATCATTGGGCAGGTACCGTCACGGTGCCAGCCATGGGCACCTGAAGACCAGCCCAAGATGAGCCCTGAGAAGAAGATCGCCCCGACGACGAACACGATGCCGGCGACGATGACCACCCACGCCGCCACCTGGCCTAGACGGCTACGCGCGCCGTATCCATCGTCGTTCCCGGATTGCCGGGTCGCGGTGATCGGTACGGCCCCGGGTTCAGGAGTTTGCGTCATGTTCCGAACGATGCCACACACATACCCCGCGGGGGTAGGGACCATCGGCCCTAGGAAATGCAGCGCGTACCTGGTCGACTTGCCTAAAGGCTGCTGCGAGAGGCGGCAACTTGAGTTCGGTATTGCGTGGGAATCTGTCTCTGTCTCGGAGGGATGCGCCGATGATGTACGACGGCTGGTGGGGCGACGGATGGGGTTGGGGCGGATGGGTTTTGATGTGCGTTGTGATGGTGTTGTTCTGGGTGGCCGTGATCACCGCCATTGTCCTTGCCACCCGCTACTTGGTCAGCTCAGGCGGCGCCAGGGGCGGTCCGCCCCGTTACGGGCCGCCGCGCCCCGAGGACGTGCTCGCCGGACGCTTCGCTCGTGGCGAGATAGATGAAGACGAATACCGGCGACGCATTACGCTGCTGCATGAACACCGCTAATCATGATGGCTAGGTTGACGCGGCGGGCGGCGCTCACTGCGCTCGTCGCGCTCGGCGCGGGCAGCATCCTAGGTCTGCGGTATGTCCATCGCAGCATCTTTGAACCGCCCTCGACGGCTATCCGCCTCACCGACGGAGGCGGGTTTATGGGCGCCGGTCACATGGACATGAGCCGCTACATGGAGATGTTCATGCGCCACAGCGAAATCAACCGTGTCGTTGAGGACATTCCCGGCGGCGTGCGCACCACCACCGAATCGAAGTCCCCAGAGCTGACCGCCCAACTACAGGCGCATGTCTCAAGCATGTACTCCCACCTCGACCAGGGAACCGAGGTCATGTGCATGAGCCAAAGCCTGCCGACTCTCTTCCGTCATGCCAGCGGCTACCGCCGCCAGCTCACGTTCACCCCTGCGGGTGTGATCGCCGAGGAGACCGCTGACGATCCCGCCCTCGCCGACGTCATTCGTGCACACGCGCGGGAGGTCACCGGCTTCGTTCAGGACGGGATGCCCGCCATGATGCAGGGAATGATGGGCGGCATGATGGGACCCGGCGGCATGATGGGGCCCGGCGGCATGATGGGGCCCGGTCACTAAGCGGTCGCCTGACCCTCGTCTCGCAGTGGCCCGCACCGGGTCGCCGAGGAGGTCGGCGCCCTGGGGCGGGCCGTCTCGGCGCGGGCCGGCGCGCCAAGTCTGGGGTGGTGAGCCCGGCCCCGGCTTGAAAGGGCACGAAAGTGCACCGAGGCCGGGCTCACTTCTCGGCTTCAACCTGGCAGGAAACACCGCGCAGCCAGGCGGTGGGCACTTTCCTGTCTCGACCAGGGCGCCAAGCTCTCTATTCGGTTATTCGTCGTCGTCGAACTCCTCGTCGAGATTCGACAGGCCGAGATCCTCCCACCAGCCCACTACGGGCTGGTGGTACGGATCGATGGGCGTCACGAACGGCATCAGCTGCCGCCGAACCCGGTTGTCGCAGAGGCGAACCCGGTGACCTTCACCAGCGCTTCTGGGTAGCGGTGCGTCACACCCATGATGGTGTGAGTGCGCAGTAGCCACGCGATCTGCAGAGCCGCGGTGTGCGGCGACGCCAGCGACGACGGGCCGAACTCCGAGACGAAGGAGAAGCGGGCACAGGCCCCTGCATCGGCACAACCCGACCCGGCACAGGCGGTGCAGCCCTCAGCGCAAACTGAGGCGACACACGTTGATGCAGAAATTGCACAGGTCGACGCAGACCTTGCCTCGGAACTGATCGCATCCGGTGTGACCACACAGCCCGCCGAGACGGTAATCGCGGTGCTGGAAGCACACCGTGACGGCGCATCGATAAACGCTGCCGCCAAAGCGTCGGGGATCAACTACAGGACGGCACAGCGGATCGTGCAGGCTGCCGCCGGGCACCGGCACCGGCAGCTCATGATGGTCGGCTGACGATTTCGGCAAGCCGAAAGCAGTGGCCCGCAGCATGGGGATGAGCCGGTAACCGCTTGTCCCAGTGTCAAGTGGTCATGCTGAACTGATTTACCTTCTGCCGGAATGTCTTTCGTAGCGATGACGCCCGGTAAGTGTCAATGGCAACGGATAGCAACGCGGATAGCAACGGCACGCAGTTTTCGGGTGTTCGGAGCTGTCCGCAGACGTCCGCAAATGGGCCGTGGGCTGCGCAAACAGGACATCTGAGAACACCCACGTACGCCAAATATGACACTGGGGGTCAAGTGGTCGCAGGTTCAAATCCTGTCAGCCCGACTGAGAAAACATGGCTTTACCTGTGGGTATTCATTTCACGAGGTTGCATCGTGGGACTGCGTGGGACCAATTTGGGACCAGTACAGCAACCCTCAGCGATTGCGACCGCCCCGCTGGACGAGCCAGAGGGTTATCGCGACGGAGGCGACCACGGCGATAATGAGGATGGCGTTTGTCATCGCACTAATCTATCGGTGAGCAAGCTTGTCATAGGCCGAGTGCCGCGTCGTCGGACGTGTGCCCGTAAATGTCGCCGGTGAAGGCATCGCATCGTCACACGGCATCCACTGTGCGTCGGCCGATCAACGCGCTCCGCTGTCGTCAACCGGCGGTATCTCAGAAACCTGCGTCGGAGCCGATCCGGGTCCTATCACCCCCGGCATCTCAGGAATAGGAATAGGAATATTCGCCGGGGCCGGTGCGGGTACCGGCTCCGGCGGAGGCGGTGGTTCGGGGTCGGCGAGTGCGGCCGGGGAACCGGCCAAGCCGGCGATGGCGGCCGCCGTAGTGAATGCTGCGAAGAGGCGTCGGATGCGATTCATGGCTAACTCGAATGTGTAGACGGTGGGTCGATCGTAAACCCCAACACCCGGCAACGGGCACCGCGCCGCTCCGGCGGCGCACCCCGTTTGGCACGTATCTGGCACGGTTGTCACGGCGAAGCCTCAAAACTGCCTCTGAGCTGCATAAACACTGGTGCGCGGTACTGGGATTGAATCAGTGGCGGCTTGCCAAACAGGCGAGGACGCTTTCGCCTAATCTGCTATCTGCGAACCTTTGTGGTCGCCTGGACATTGGCTGATTTGGCCGGCCGCACATCGCC
>NZ_JBKQTQ010000053.1:0-63411 GCF_052143115.1 Mycobacterium sp. | reverse complement strand
CTCGCACCGGCGAAACGGTGAAGGTCAAGCCAACGTCCGTGCCGGCGTTCCGGCCGGGCGCACAATTCAAAGCGGTTGTCTCTGGCGCACAGCGCCTCCCAGCGGAAGGACCAGCAGTGAAGCGAGGTGTCGTCGCGGGCGGGGCCGTGAAGAAGGCCGTGGTGAAGAAGGCCGCCAAGAGGGCTGTGGCCCGCAAGGCCGTGAAGAAGGCCGTGGTGAAGAAGGCCACCACGAGGGCTGTGGCCCGCAAGGCCGTGAAGAAGGCCGTGGCGAAGAAAGCCGTGAAGAAGGCCGTGGCCCGCAAGGCCGTGAAGAAGGCCGTGGCGAAGAAAGCCGTGAAGAAGGCCGTGGCGAAGAAGGCCGTTAGGAAGGCTGTCGTCAAGAAGGCTGCCACCAAGGCGCCGGCCAAGAAGGCCGCGGCCCGTCGCGGCCGCCGGTAGGCGCTAACCAGTTCAACACACAGATTCGCCGCGGGGCCGGCTCTCTCGAGGCGCCCGTGGCGAATCTGCGTGCTAGGTCACGACGTTGGCGGCCAGCGCACTGCCGATGTGGTCGGCTGCCAGCAGACGGCCGTCAGCCAGCGACAGCACCCACGTACTGCCCTTGCGGTTGCGGGACTTGTCCGGAAGTATCCCGTCGCGTTCACACCACCACGTGATCAGGTCCGGAATCACCTTGCCCTGCGTGCAGATCACCGGTGTGCCGTGCGAGCCGGCGATCTGCAGAACCCGCCGTCGACCGCGTTTAGGGTTGTCGGCGTACGCCTCTTCGGTCAGCGTCGGCTCATCGCCGATGACGACGCCGAGCTCCTCGGCCAGCGGTTCCACTGTCTGGTGGCAGCGCACGCGATCGGCGGCATAGACATCGGTGGGGCGGAAGGCCGATAGCTGCCCTACGAGTGCCTCGGCCTGCGCACGGCCCTTCTTGTCCAACGGTCGCATTTTGTCGTCACCGGAGAATCGGGACTTGCTGCCCGCGGTGCCGTGCCGGACCACTAGTACGGTCTGGGTGTCGGCCGGGAATTTGGCGAACCGGCGCAAGACCTTTCGATCGTGTGAGTAGGACACCTTCTCGATCGCGTCGGAGGTCGGCAGCCAGATCAGATCGTCGACCTCCCGTCCGGGGGTGAATTCTCCGCCCAAACTGCGCGCCGCCCAGTAGCGAACCCTCTTGACACCCTGGTCGACCGGATAGCTCACGTTGTGAAGGCGGCGACCAAGTTGTGCACGGTGACCGGTTTCCTCGAAGATTTCTCGGACCGCGGTTGTTGGTTCGGTTTCACCAGGATCCATTTTGCCTTTGGGTAACGACCAATCGTCGTAGCGAGGACGATGGATGACCGCCACCTCGACCGACTGACTGGCGCTGGGTCGCCAGAGCACCGCACCGGCGGCCCAAATGATTTTCCCGCTCACACTCAGATCATCCGACCAGATAGGAGTCGGCACCGTAACCCTTGCAAGTCAATTCGTACCTTCGCGCCTGATTGACATCGTCGCCATGGTACAGGTGGCCTCACGCGTTCCTGTGTCGCTCCATCAGCGATACCTGGTGGTCGCGAACCGTGTGGCCCGCTTTTGGAGACGCGGTCCACTGTGCTTCCGGCCCCAGTTCCCAGCAGCGGGTAGCTGGATCCAGCGCCGACTCGAAGATGTCGTTCAGCTGTGCGGTCAGTCGGGGGTCTTTCACCTGAGCCAGCACCTCGACCCGCCGATCCAGGTTGCGGTGCATCATGTCCGCGCTGCCGATCCAGAATTCGTCGATGGCGTGGAAATGAATGATCCGCGAGTGCTCCAGGAACCGGCCCAGAATCGAGCGCACGGAAATGTTTTCGGAGAAGCCCTCGACGCCGGGGCGCAGTGCGCAAATTCCGCGCACCACGACCTCCACGCGCACCCCGGCTTGCGATGCGCGGTAGAGCGCATCGATGACCTGCTCGTCGACAAGCGCGTTCATCTTGAGCCGTATGCGCCCGTTGCCGGTTTCGCGGTGAGCCGAGATCTCCCGGTCGACGCGTTCGATGATGCCTTTTCGAATTCCGTGCGGTGCGACCAACAGGTTGCGGTACGACAGCTTGCGCGAATAGCCGGTCAGCGTGTTGAACAGATCGGTCAAATCGGCACCGATGTCGGGGGCGGCGGTCAGCAGGCCGATGTCCTCATAGAGCCGTGCCGTCTTGCTGTTGTAGTTGCCGGTCCCGATATGGCAGTACCGCCGGATCGTCGAGCCTTCCCGGCGCACCACTAGACAAGTCTTGCAATGCGTTTTCAGGCCGACGAGGCCGTAGGCCACATGGACTCCCGCCTGCTCGAGTGCGCGCGCCCACTTGATGTTGGCCTGTTCGTCGAACCGCGCCTTGATTTCGACCAATGCCACTACTTGCTTGCCGGCTGCGGCGGCTTCGATCAGCGACCGAACGATCGGTGAATCACCGGATGTGCGGTACAGCGTTTGTTTAATCGCCAGCACGTTGGGATCGGCGGCAGCCAGCTCGATAAAGCGTTGCGTGCTAGTGGAGAACGAGTCATAAGGATGATGCACCAACACGTCCCCCTCGCGCAGGGTCGCGAAAATGCTCTTCGGCGTTTCCCGATCGGCGAATGCCGGGGGGGTGTCCGGAACGAATGCAGGATCCTTCAGTGCCGGCCGGTCGACGCCGTAAATCTGCCACAACGAGGAGAGATCGAGCAGCCCCGGCACTTGGACGACGTCGCCGGGATGCACGTCGAGTTCACGCAGCAGCAGCTCTAACATGTGCTCGGTCATGTCGTCGGCCACCTCGAGGCGCACCGGGGACCCGAACCGTCGACGCGCCAGCTCCCGCTCGAGCGCCTGCAGGAGATCCTCGTCGCGATCTTCGTCGACCTCGAAATCGGCGTTGCGAGTTATGCGGAACGCGTGGTGCTCGACGATTTCCATGCCCGGAAACAGCGTCGGGAGGAAGGCCGCGATCAGCTCCTCCATCGGCAAGAAGCGGACTTCCTTGTCGTCGTCGCCTGGCCTCGCGTCGAGCTCAACGAAACGATCGACGTTGTCGGGCACCTTGACTCGGGCGAAGTGCTGGCCACCGTCCTCCGGCTGCCTAACCGTGACCGCCAGGTTCAGGCTCAAGCCGCTGACGAACGGAAACGGGTGAGCGGGGTCGACGGCCAGCGGAGTCAGGACGGGGAATACCTGCTCGTTGAAGTACGTCGCGAGTCGGTCGCGCTCAGCCTGGTCCACATCGGTCCACGTGACGACGTGGATACCTTCCTCGGCCAACCCGGGCCGCACCGAGTCGAGGAACACCTCCGCGTGCCGGCTGGCGATCTGCTGGGTCTGCTCGCCGATGCGACGCAGTTGCTCGCGCGGGGTCAGGCCATCCGCGGAGCGCACCGAGAGACCCATCTCGTCGCGTCGCTTCAGGCCGGCGACGCGAACCATGTAGAACTCGTCGAGGTTGGAGGCGAAGATCGCCAGAAACTTCGCCCGCTCTAGCAACGGCAGTGAGGTGTCGGCGGCCAGCGCCAGTACGCGAGCGTTGAAGTCCAGCCAGCTCAGTTCGCGGTTCAGGTAGCGGTGCTCGGGGAGTTCGTCCTCTACTAGAGCCGCCGTGGCAGCGGGCGGTGCGGCCGGCGGTGGGCCGTCCTGTCGCCATGCGGGCCCGTCGGGCCGCGCTTCGGCTGAGGTCGTCGTAACGTCCGCGGCTTCGATTTCGGTCACCCTAGTGATCATTCCCCATCACTGGGTGATGCTGCTACCGACTAGATGACGTCCATCCGCCGTTGAGGAGCCGTTTACCCGTCGTTACCGACGCACGCCGGCGATAGCCCGACCGGTCGTCGGACCCATCCCGAGACGGCGCGCGACCGCCAAGTCATCGGGTGTGTCGATATCACAGCGCAATCCAGGCCATGCCCCGGTGAGCTCGATCGCGCCCGAACGCCGATACCGCGCGCAAGAATCCGGCCCGAACTGTGGGTCGAGCGCAGCTCCGAATGCGCACAGCGCCGCGGTACCCGTGCCGAGCCGGTCGGCGACGAAACTCCGTTCGTGGTGTCGTGCCGCGGCGATCGCCTCGGCGAGTTCCTGCGTCTGCAATGCCGGTAGATCCCCTTGCAGCACCACGATATTGGACACTGATTCGGCCACCACCCGCTCGGCGGCCGCGATCGCGTTGTTCAGCGGGTCGGGGTGACCTTCTGGCGTGGGATCGGCCAGCACCTCGGCGCCGAGTTGGCTCGCCGCGGCTGCCGCGGTGTCGTCGGGCGTGATGACGGTGATGTGGCGCACGGACCCGACCCTCGCCGCGGCGGTGAGGGTGTCGATCAGCATGGCCAGTACCACGGTCTCCCGCGTCTGCGCGGAAAACACCGGCGCGAGCCTGGTCTTGGCGGCGGCCAGTCGCTTGACGGCGACGATCAAGCCGACATCGCCGCCGGCGTCGGCTCGGCTGCCGCTCATACGTTACTTGCGGCATGGGAACCCCAGGCTTGGGCCAGGGGAAAAACAGCCGCGTCTCCTTTCGGTGGCTTGTCGGTGGTAGCGGTTACGTTGCGAGGGTGTCGCGATATCGGCTGCTTCCTACTGCCGCGCAGGCGGCCATGCTGGCGGAGCATTGTCGTCACGCCCGATATATGTGGAATCTGGCCGTCGAGCAGCAACAGCATTGGCAGCCCGGACGTCATGCGCCCGGCTATAGCGAGCAGTGTGCTCAGTTGACCGCCGCCCGCGCGGAGCATGACTGGCTGGCGTCTGGCTCGCAGACCGTGCAGCAGCAAGCATTGCGGGACTTCGCCCAGGCCATGCGCAACTTTTTCACTGGAACGCACCGCCGGCCGACGTGGCGCAAAGCCGGCGTGCATGAGGGATTCCGGCAGGTCGGGCTGAAACTGCATCACGTCGAGCGTCTGAACCGCCGGTTCGGTCAGGTCTGGGTGCCTAAGGTGGGTTGGGTGCGTTTCCGTCTGTCGCGGCCGGTCCCCGAGGGCCTGAAGTCCTACCGGGTTACCCGCGATCGGGCTGGCCGCTGGCATATCGGGTTCGCACATATCCCTAGTCCGATCGCTGGTCCGGGTGAGGGCAGCGTGGTCGGTATCGACCGTGGCGTTGTAGTGTCGGCGGCCTTGTCGACCGGTGAACTGCTGCGCGTTCCTGGTCTGAGCTGCGGTGAGGCTAACCGGTTGAAGGTACTGCAGCAGCGGCTCGCCCGCGCCAAGCGCGGCTCGAACCGGCGAGCTCGCACGAAGCTGGCGATCGCGAAGCTGAAAGCGCGGGAGACCGACCGACGCAAAGACTGGGTCGAAAATGCCACCACTGACATCGCGCGGCGCTTCGATACGATCCGGATCGAGGCCCTCGACGTGCGCATGATGACACACACCGCGCGGGGAACTGTGGCGCAACCGGGTGTGCGCGTGGCCCAAAAACGTGGACTGAACCGGGCCATCAGCACAAGCTGTTGGGGTGTGCTCGCCGCGCGTTTGCAGCACAAGGCTTACGGTCGGGTCGAGCAAATCCCGGCCGCGTACACGTCGCAACGATGCTCCGCATGCGGGCACGTCGCACCCCAAAACCGCAAGAGCCAAGCGGTTTTCGAGTGCGAGGTCTGTAACACGGGTCCGTGCAACGCCGACGTGAACGCTGCACGCAACATCGCCGCCGGACGGGCGGTGACAGCACGGGGAGACCTCGGCGCTAGCCGGTCTGCGAACCGTGAACCTCAACTCAGCTCTCCCGCCGCATAGGTAAGTGGGTGGGTTGAAATCCTTCGGCTTCAGCCGGGGGAGGACGTCAAAAAGCCATCCTGCCAGTTTCTCTCTTTGTGCATGTGTGCGGCGCTCTCGCGGTCCATGGCCCCCTCAGGTGGCTGCGCTCGACTTGATTGCCAGATGCCCCTCAAGCGGTGATACTCACGTGCCGCAAGCGGGGAGACGTTAAAGATCGCTAGGCGATCTGCATCGTCGCTGGGCTACGGTGGAGCGCTGCAGTTAACGCATCGACGAGACGGGGTATGAAGGCAGAGCATGGCCAGCAAGACAACGGTGATGGGGGCCGGCGCATGGGGTACGGCGCTCGCCAAATTGCTCGCCGACGCTGGCGGCGAGGTCACGCTGTGGGCGCGGCGGTCCGAGGTCGCCGCCGAAATCAACGCCAGCCGGTGCAACCCCGACTACTTGCCTGGCGTCGAGTTGCCGCCGGGTATTCGGGCCACCGGTGACGCGGCTCAAGCACTCACCGGGGCGTCGACGGTGCTGCTGGCGGTGCCGGCGCAGACGATGCGGACCAATCTCGAACGGTGGAAAGGTCTGTTCGCCGAGGGTGCGACCCTGGTCAGCGCGGCCAAGGGCATCGAGTTAGGCACGCTGATGCGGATGAGCCAGGTCGTCGTTGCCGTGACCGGTGTCGACCCGTCGCAGGTCGCGGTCATTTCCGGGCCGAACTTGGCCAGCGAGATCGCCGACGAGCAACCCGCTGCCACCGTCATCGCGTCCAGCGATTCCGGGCGCGCGGTTGCCCTGCAGCGCATGCTGAACACCGGATACTTTCGCCCGTACACCAATGCCGACCTGATCGGCACCGAGATCGGCGGCGCATGCAAGAACGTGATCGCGCTGGCCTGCGGGATGGCGGCCGGGGTGGGCCTCGGTGAAAACACCGCGGCCGCGATCATCACCCGCGGCCTGGCGGAGATCATGCGGTTCGGGATAGCGGTCGGGGCTAAAGGCACAACACTGGCAGGCCTGGCCGGGGTGGGCGATCTGGTGGCTACCTGCACCTCACCCCGCTCGCGTAACCGCTCGTTCGGCGAATCTCTGGGGCTTGGCCAGACGATGGAGTCTGCGCAGCAGGCCCGCGGCGGCCATGTCGTCGAGGGAGTGACGTCGTGCGAGTCGGTGCTGGCGCTGGCCTCGAGTTATGACGTCGAGATGCCGCTGACCGACGCGGTGCACCGGGTCTGTCACAAGGGGTTGTCGGTCGACCAGGCGGTGGTTCTGCTCTTGGGACGCAGCACGAAGCCGGAATGAGCCAGGCTGCGGGTAACGGTGGAGCTAACCTCGTGGTAACCAGCACCGGAGCACCCAGGCGGTAGCCTCTCTAGGTTGTGAGTGCCCGCTTCCCCTCCAAGACGACCGATCGCGGCCGCATCCGCGTCGCCGTCGTGTTCGGCGGTCGCAGCAACGAGCACGCCATTTCCTGTGTCTCGGCGGGCAGCATTTTGCGCAATCTCGATCCGGAGCGGTTCGACGTGGTCGCGGTTGGCATCACGCCGGACGGCTCGTGGGTGCTGACCGACGGCGACCCCGACGCGCTGGCGATTACCAATCGGCAGCTGCCGGGGGTGAGCTCCGAGTCGGGCACCGAGCTGGCCCTGGCCGCCGATCCGCAGCGGGCCGGCCAACTGGTATCGCTGTCGCCCGGTGGGGCGGAGGTGCTGGCGTCCGTCGACGTGGTCTTCCCGGTTTTGCACGGACCCTACGGGGAAGACGGCACCATCCAGGGCCTGCTCGAACTCGCCGGCGTGCCCTACGTCGGCGCCGGGGTATTGGCCAGCGCGGCGGGGATGGACAAGGAGTTCACCAAGAAGCTGCTGGTTGCCGAGGGCCTTCCGGTCGGCGCCTATGAGGTGCTGCGGCCGTCGCAGCCGACGCTCGACGTTGGCCCGCGCGAGCGACTTGGGTTGCCGGTCTTCGTCAAACCGGCGCGGGGCGGCTCGTCGATCGGAGTGAGCCGGGTGACCAGCTGGGATGAGCTACCCGCGGCCATCGCCCATGCCCGTCAGCACGACCCGAAGGTGATCGTCGAGGCTGCGGTTGTCGGCCGCGAGTTGGAATGTGGCGTGCTCGAATTCGCTGACGGGACACTGCAAGCCAGCACCGTCGGGGAGATCCGGGTGGCCGGGGTGCGCGGACGCGAAGACTCCTTTTATGACTTCGCGACCAAATACCTCGACGACGCCGCCGAACTGGACGTGCCCGCCAAGGTCGACGACGACGTGAGTGATGCGGTGCGGGAGTTGGCGATCCGGGCGTTCAAGGCGATCGACTGTCAAGGACTGGCCCGGGTCGATTTCTTCCTCACCGATGACGGGCCAATGATCAATGAGGTCAACACAATGCCCGGGTTCACCACGATTTCGATGTACCCGCGGATGTGGGCGGCCAGCGGCGTGGATTATCCAACCTTGTTGGCGGCCATGGTTGAAACGGCGCTGGCGCGCGGGACGGGTCTGCGCTAACCGGGCGGCGTCGGGCTGATCGGCACCGCCGGCAAGGTGTGGTCAATCAAGTCGGAAAGCTGCTGGATCGGCGTCGGGCCAGATCCCGACGGCAGCGTGAGCGCCGCATAGACGGTTCGGTCGACCGTGTACCAGGTTGATCGGTCATCTTGGCGAACCTCAAACCACTGCACCCGGTCGACGAGCTGGATTGGCGAACCGACGACGAAGTCGGCCGGGCGGTTGAGGCCACACCGCAACACCACCGGCTCGCCATCGCTTGCGGCCCGCCAGGCGGCGGTGCCCGGGGGCGTCGGCTGCGCGATGGGGACGCGCTGATAGTCGCCGAGCCGCTGCGGCAGCGCTTCCAGTACTGCCCGACATGCGGGATCCTGCGCGCGGGGGGCGGGCACAGCCGCGATGGCCACTGGTTGCAGCGGCGGATGGCGGGTGGCCGCGATCGCCAGAATGACGCTGATGGCACCGACCGCTAGCACCACTGCGGCGATCAGCACCGCCCGCGGCGGCCCCTCCGAGTCGGCCATCGCTTCACCTTCTGCTCAGCCTGTCGATTCGCACTTACACTCGCGAAGTCAGCGGAGACGAACTTACCGGAGGTGATGTGGGCAGCGGCGACTCTGATCCCACGCTGGGCGACGTTGGCGAATTCGGCGTGATCGAAGGGCTGACCCGGGATCGGCGCCAGCCGGACGCGGTCGCTGTCGGACCGGGTGACGACGCTGCTGTGGTGATGGCCGCCGACGGTCGCGTCGCGGTGTCGACGGACATGCTCATCGAGGGCCGACACTTCCGGCTGGACTGGTCGACACCGCACGATGTCGGCCGTAAAGCCGTCGCACAGAACGCCGCTGACATCGAAGCGATGGGCGGACGGGCCACCGCGTTCGTTGTCGCCTTCGGCGCACCGCCCGAGACGCCGACCGCACAGGTCAAGGCGCTGGCAGACGGGATGTGGGACGAGGCCGGGCGGATTGGCGCCGGCATTGTCGGCGGGGATCTGGTCAGCAGCCCGAAATGGGCGGTGTCAATGACCGTGCTGGGCGACCTTGCCGGTCGGGCGCCGGTGTTGCGGTCCGGGGCGCGACCCGGCTCGCGAATCGCCGTCGCCGGTCGGCTGGGACACTCTGCTGCCGGATATGACCTGTGGCACAACGATATTGATGGGTTCGACGAGTTGCGGCGTCACCACTTGGTGCCGCAACCGCCCTACGGGCAGGGTCGCGCGGCTGCCGAGGCTGGTGCTCAGGCGATGATCGACGTCTCCGACGGCCTGGTCGGCGACCTGCGACACCTGGCCGAGGCGTCCGGCGTGTGCGTCGACCTGAGTACCGAAGCGCTGAGCGCCGATCGCGAAGCACTGCTAAGTGCTGCCGAAGCCGCAGGGGTCGACGGGTGGACGTGGGTGCTTGCCGGGGGAGAGGACCATGCCCTGGTCGCGGCGTTCGCCGGACCGGTTCCCGCCGGATGGCGGGTGATCGGGCGTGTGCTCGAGGGGCCGGCGCGAGTGCTCGTCGACGGCGCAGAGTGGCACGGATACGCCGGCTGGCAGTCCTTCAGTCGTTAGGGTGACCCGGTGACCGTCTACGCCATCGCCCAGTTGCGGTTCACCGACCGCGCCGCCTACGACCGGTACCAGACGCGATTCATGGATGTCTTCCGTCGTCACCCTGGAACGTTGTTGGTTGCCGACGAATCCCCGCAAGTGGTTGAGGGCCAGTGGGACCGGGACAAGGTCGTGTTGATGTCCTTTCCCGACGAGGCGGCATTCCGTCTGTGGTCGGAATCTCCTGACTATCAAGAAATTTCAAAGGATCGCCGTAAGGGTGCGGACAGCGTGGTGCTGTTGGCGAAGGGGCTGGCGTGACCGCGCGGCCGTTGCGTGAACTCGTCGAGGACGGTTGGGCCAGTGCACTGGAGTCCGTCGTGGAGCAGGTGGCCAAGATGGGTCAATTTCTGCGCACGGAGATCGCAGACGGCCGAGGTTACCTGCCGGCTGGACCGAATGTGTTGCGCGCGTTTTCTTTTCCGTTCGACCAGGTCCGGGTGCTGATTGTGGGTCAGGACCCGTACCCGACGCCAGGGCATGCTGTTGGCCTGAGCTTCTCAGTGGCCGCAGCTGTACGGCCGCTGCCGAGAAGTCTGGAGAACATCTTCGCCGAATATGCCAGTGACTTGGGCTATCCGGCGCCCTCCTGCGGCGACCTCACGCCGTGGGCAGAGCGTGGAGTGCTGCTGCTCAACCGCGTGCTCACGGTCCGGCCGGGCAACCCGGCGTCTCACCGGGGCAAGGGCTGGGAGGCCGTCACCGAGTGCGCGATTCGCGCTCTGGTGGACCGCCGGCAGCCCATGGTGGCTATTTTGTGGGGCCGCGACGCCTCGACGCTGAAGCCGATGCTGGCGGGCAGTGAGTGTGTCTCGATCGAGTCGCCGCATCCCTCGCCGCTTTCGGCGTCGCGGGGATTTTTCGGTTCCCGCCCGTTCAGCCGCGCCAATGAGCTGCTGGTCGGGATGGGTGCCGAACCGATTGACTGGCGCCTGCCGTAATGCTGCAGCCGCGCTATCCCTTAGCCGCGGGTGACCTTACCGGCCTTGATGCACGACGTGCAGACGTTGACGCGGTGCTTGTTACCCCCGGGGCGGGTGGCAACGCGCACGCTCTGGATGTTGGGATCCCACCGACGGCTGGTCCGGCGATGGGAGTGCGACACCGACTTGCCGAAGCCCGGGCCCTTTCCGCAGATATCGCAGACGGCAGCCATACCTAAACTCCTCAAAGCTCTGGGGCCATGGGCTAATTGCCCTGCTCCTCCTCAGGCCCTTCAGGCCTGCATCGTCGCAGCTCGCGACCTCACGGGTGGCCCGGCGACCTGGCCAGGATAGCCGCCGCCGGGCCGAACCGCCAAAACGATCAACACGCGCCGGGCGCCATGTGACCTGTGCTGTCGGCCGCAATAGATAGGCTGGCGCCCACCGATGGCGGCGTGAGGAGGTGGGTTTTAGGTGGGGTCGGGGCTGGCTGGACCGGATCGCGCATTGGACGCGCCGGCACTGCGTGACTGGGCGCACACGGCCGTTGGTGACCTGATCACCCACATCGACGAGATCAATCGGCTCAACGTGTTCCCGGTCGCCGATTCTGACACTGGTGTCAATATGTTGTTCACCATGCGTTCGGCGCTAGCCGAGGCCAACGCCGTTGCTAGTTCCAAGGCCGGTCCTGGCGACGTCGTCCGGGTGGCGGCCGCCCTGTCGGCGGGCGCGCTGAACGGTGCACGCGGCAACTCCGGGGTGATTCTGTCGCAGATCCTGCGGGGTATCGCCGACGTCACCGCCGACGCCGCCGCCAAATCCGGTGCCGAACTGCAGGTCATCGACGGGGCGCTGCTCGGCGCGGCGCTGCACCGCGGCGTTGATCTGGTTGTCACCTCGATGGGCGGCCAGGAGGTCTCCGGGACGATCGTCTCGGTGCTGCGGGCGGCCGCCGATGCCGTCGAGCAGAGCGCCGGGGAGGGGCTGGCCCGGGCGATCACCGCCGCCGGCGACGCCGCGGTGGTCGCATTGGAGAAGACCCCCGAGCAGCTTGACGTGCTGGGCGATGCCGGGGTGGTCGACGCTGGTGGGCGGGGTCTGCTGGTCCTCCTCGACGCGTTGCGCTCGACGATCATCGGCCAAGCGCCCAGCCGCACGTTGTATGAGCCGTCACCGCGTCGCCAAACCGCAGAGCCCGCCGCGCAACCCCCTGCGCCGCAATTCGAGGTGATGTACCTGCTGGGTGGGTGCGACACCGAGGGCGCTGATCTGCTGCGCGAGCGGCTCGATGAGCTCGGTGAGTCGGTGGCCATCGCGACGTCCGGCGTGGTTGGCGGTTACTCGGTCCATGTCCACACCGACGACGCCGGGGCCGCCGTCGAAGCGGGTCTGGCGTTCGGCAATCCGCGGCGGATCCAGATCTCCGCGCTGACCGGCGCCGCCAGCGGGCTGCCGCCCGGCAGCTGGACCCGGGAACGCGCGGTGTTGGCGGTCGTCGACGGCGACGGCGCCGCGGAGTTGTTCGCCGGCGAGGGGGCCTGCGTGGTGCGTCCCGGCCCACACGTCGCCGACCCGATGACGGCCATCAGCGCCCAGCAGCTGCTGCGTGCCGTGGTAGATACCGAAGCCGCGCAGGTGATGGTGTTGCCCAACGGCTACCTGGCCGCCGAGGAACTGGTGGCCGGCTGCACGGCTGCGATCGGGTGGGGCATCGACGTGGTGCCGCTGCCGACCGGATCGATGGTGCAGGGGCTGGCTGCGCTCGCGGTACACGAACCGGGCCGGCAAGCCGTCGACGACGGCTACACGATGGCGCGCGCCGCCGGCGCCGCCAAGCATGGATCGGTGCGCATCGCGACCGAAACAGCGTTGACCTGGGCCGGTGCCTGTGAACCCGGCAACGGGCTGGGCATCGCGGGCGACGAGGTGCTGATCGTGGCCCCCGACGTCGCGTCGGCGGCAATCGGCCTGATCGATTTGCTGTTGGCCGCCGGGGGTGAACTGGTGACGGTGCTGGTGGGCGCCGACATCGACCGGCACGTCGATGCGACGGCAGTGAGCGACAGGCTGCAAGCCCACGTGCACGACCGCCACCCGGGAACCGAGCTGGTGACCTACCACACCGGGCACCGCGGCGACGCGCTGCTGATCGGGGTCGAGTAGCCATGGTGACGCTGAGCGACCGCCTGGATTACATCGTCGGCGCCAAAGCCGCGAACCCGCTCGACGAGGTGTTCGGCATCCGCACCGTCGACGACCTGCTTCGCCACTACCCACGCAGCTACGTCGAGGGCACCAGCGTGCGCGGCGCCGCCGACGAGCGGCCGGCCGAAGGTGAGCACGTCACGCTCGTCGACGAGATCGCCGATGTGGTTGAGAAGCCGATCAGAAATCGCCCGAGAGACAAGATATTGCGCGTCACCCTCGGCTCCGGGCGCAGCAAGGTCACCGCCACGTTTTTCAACCCTCGCTACCTCAAGAAGGGGCTAACCAAGGGCACCAAGGTGATGCTCTCCGGCGAGGTTGGGTTCTTCCGCGGCGCAATGCAACTGACGCATCCGGCGTTCCTTATCCTCGACTCCCCGGACGGCAGGAACCGCGGCAGCCGGTCGCTGCGCAACATCGCCGACGCCTCGCAGGCTGTCAGCGGCGAGGTGTTGCAAGAGGCGTTCGAACGCCGCTTCTATCCGATCTATCCGGCCAGCACCAAACTGCAGAGCTGGGACATCTTCAACTGCGTGCGTCAGGTGCTCGAGGTCCTCGACCCGGTGGCCGACCCACTGCCGAAAGCGCTGTGCGCCAAGCACAATCTGGTCTCCGAAGATGAGGCGCTGCGCGCCATCCACCTGGCCGAAAATGATGCCGACCGCCGGCGTGCCCGAGAACGGTTGACGTTCGACGAGGCCGTCGGGCTGCAGTGGGCGCTGGTGAGCCGTCGCCACGGCGAACTGGCCCAGTCTGGGCCGGCGGCGTCAATGCGTTCGGATGGGCTCAAGCAAGAACTCTTGCAGTGCTTGCCATTCGAGTTGACAGCCGGCCAGCACGAGGTGCTGGAGGTGCTTTCCGCCGAACTGGGCTCGACCCGCCCGATGAACCGGCTGCTGCAAGGCGAGGTGGGGTCGGGCAAGACGATCGTAGCGGTGCTGGCAATGCTGCAGATGGTCGATGCCGGCTACCAGTGTGCACTGTTGGCGCCGACGGAAGTACTTGCCGCACAACATCTCCAGTCGATCAACGATGTGCTTGGGCCACTGGCGATGGCCGGCCAGCTCGGCGGTGCTGACAACGCCACGCGAGTGGCGCTGCTCACCGGCTCGATGTCGGCGGCCCAGAAAAAACAGGTTCGCGGCGAGATCACCAGCGGCCAGGTCGGCATCGTGGTGGGCACCCACGCGCTGCTGCGAGACGCGGTCGAATTTCACCAGCTCGGCATCGTCGTCGTCGACGAGCAGCATCGGTTTGGCGTCGAGCAACGAGACCAGTTGCGGGCCAAGGCCCCTGCCGGGATTACACCGCATCTGCTGGTGATGACGGCGACGCCGATACCGCGGACAGTGGCGCTCACCGTCTACGGCGACCTGGAGACTTCGACGCTGCGTGAGCTTCCCCGCGGTCGGCAGCCGATCACCACCAGCGCCATCTTCGTCAAGGACAAGCCGGCATGGCTGGACCGGGCCTGGCGGCGCATCATCGAGGAGGTTGCCGACGGGCGTCAGGCCTACGTGGTGGCGCCGCGGATCGACGATTCCGACAACGGCGGCGAGACCGAAAACGGTGGAAGGCCATCGGCGACAGCTGAAGAGCTATTCGCCGGGCTGCGCCGTGACCAGCTCGCCGGTCTACGACTGGGACTCATGCATGGCCGGCTGTCCGCGGAGCAGAAGGATGCCGTGATGACGGCGTTTCGCGCCGGTGAGATCGATGTGCTGGTGTGCACCACAGTCATTGAAGTCGGCGTTGACGTCCCGAACGCGACCGTGATGCTGGTTATGGACGCCGACTGGTTCGGGATCAGCCAGTTGCATCAATTGCGCGGCCGCATTGGTCGGGGCGCGCATGCGAGCCTATGTCTACTGGCGAGCTGGGTGGCGCCGGATTCCCGGGCAGGCCGGCGACTGAATGCCGTCGCCGGGACGCTCGACGGGTTCGCTCTGGCCGACTTGGATCTCAGGGAGCGCCGAGAAGGAGATGTGCTGGGCCGCAGCCAGTCCGGCCGTGCGATCACGCTACAACTGCTGTCGCTGATCGATCACCAGCATGTGATCGAGGCGGCCCGGGACTTCTGCGAGCAGGTCTACGACGACGAGTCCGCGCATCCCGGATTGGGCCTACTCGCAGCACCATTCATCGGAACCGAGCGCATCGCATACTTGGATAAGTCATGACCGCCAGCCGCGATACAGAGCGTGGCGATGCTGAGGAGCGGCGCATATGACCGCCAGCCGCGATACAGAGCGTGGCGATGCTGAGCGTGGCGATGCGGAGGAGCGGCGCATATGAATCGCAGAACGCTGCTGTGGTTGTCGGCGATCGCGGTGCTCGCGGTACTGGTCGCCTATCAGGTGGTGGCCACGTCGGCGGGAGACCGCGCCCGGGAGTTCGCGGCGCGAGCCGACGTTCCCACCGTGCAGCCCGGTGTCGACGTGCTACGCGGAATCGTGTTGGTGCCGGCCAGGATCCGTCGCTATGACTACCGTCGTCCGGCGTTCGGCGACGCCTGGACCGACGAGACCGACGCGCCCGGCGGGCACAACGGATGCGACACCCGCGACGATATTCTCAACCGCGACCTCGTCGACAAGACGTATGTGCGGATCAAACGGTGCCCCGACGCCGTCGAAACCGGCATCCTGCGCGACCCGTACACCAACGCCACCATCAACTTTCACCGTGGCGCCGGGGTCGGCGCGGCGGTGGAGATCGACCACATCGTGCCGCTGGCGCTGGCCTGGGACATGGGGGCCTACGGCTGGCCGATTGCCGAACGGGTGCGGTTCGCCAACGATCCGGCCAACCTGCTGGCGGTGTCCGGAAAGGCAAACGAGGACAAGGCCGA
Source organism: Mycobacterium sp. (assembly GCF_052143115.1). GTDB lineage: Bacteria > Actinomycetota > Actinomycetes > Mycobacteriales > Mycobacteriaceae > Mycobacterium. The sequence continues at coordinate 47,608 of NZ_JBKQTQ010000053.1, read as the reverse complement.
TTCCCAGCCGGCCTTATGGATGCCGCCCAACAAAGCGTTCTGGTGTCAGTACGCCATGCAGTACGTCGCGGTGTCGCGCGGTTACGCGCTTCCCGTCGACCAGGCTTCGGCGGACGTATTGCGTCAGGCGACGGCCACCTGCCCGGTCGGACAGCCGAGCTAGATCCCGGTGTAGGTCAGCGGATCATCGCGCACCCGGGTGCCGTCATTGAGCCCGTTGAGCGCGTCCATGTGTTCGGCGGCCAACTCGAAATCGAAGACGTCGAGGTTCTCGGCGATGCGCTCGGGTTTGGCCGATCGCGGAATCACCACATTGCCCAGCTCCAGGCTCCACCGGATCAGCACCTGCGCCGGGGTGCGGCTGTATTCGGCGGCGACGGACGCGACCGTCGGGTTATCTAGCAACCTGCCGACCGCCAGCGGGCTGTAGGCCTCGGTGACCACGTCGTGCGCGGCGTTGGCCGCGCGCAGCTCGGCCTGGTTGAGCAGCGGGTGCAGCTCGATTTGGTTGACCGCGGGGGTAACGAAGGTCAGGTCGATGACCGTCTCCAGGTGCTCGTCGGTGAAGTTACACACCCCGATTGACCGAACGTATTCGTCGCCGCGTAACTGAATCAGGCCGCCGAAGCTGTCCACGTACTTGCCCAACTGCGGTGCCGGCCAATGGATCAGGTAAAGGTCGAGGTAGTCCAGGCCGAGCCGCTCCAGACTGGCCTTGCAGGCGTTCTGGGTGGAGGTGAGGCCCTGGTCGGCGTTGGCGAGCTTGGTGGTGACGAACAGCTCCGCGCGCGGGATGCCGGACGCCGCGATAGCGCGGCCGACCGCGGCTTCATTGCCGTATACCGAAGCGGTATCGATCAGCCGATACCCCATCTCCAGCGCCGCCGAGACCGCGCGCTCGGTCTCGTCGTCCGACAATTCGCCGACGCCGAGGCCAAGGGACGGCATCGTGTTCTCGTCATTGAGTGCTATGGAGGGGACCGAGGCGCCCGACTCGCCGGTCAACGTCATTCACCTGCCTGTGAAGTCGAAGGTTCGTGGATCAGGACCGAGCCGGTTGCCGTCGTCGAGCGAAGAGATAGACGCCATGTCGTTGCTGCTGAGTTCGAAATCGAACACGTCGAAGTTGCCCGCAATCCGCTTAGGGTTCACTGACTTGGGGATCACGATATTACCGAGCTGAATATGCCACCGAATCAGAACCTGGGCGGGCGTTCGGCCGCAGCTTTCGGCGACCCCGGTGATGGTCGGATGGGTCAGCAACGATCCCCGCCCGAGCGGTCCCCACGCCTCGGTCGCGATGCCCAGGCGGGCATGGACCTTTCGCAACTCGGTTTGCGGCAGCCGCGGGTGCAGCTCGACCTGGTTGACGGCGGGCACAATCCCGGTGGCATCGATAAGGACGTCGAGGTGCTCGGGTTCGAAATTGCTGACCCCGATCGACCGGATCCGGCCCTGATCGCGCAGGTGAGCGAACGTCTTGAAGGTGTCGACGAACTTGTTCCGCTGCGCCATCGGCCAATGCACGAGGTAAAGGTCCAGATATTCGATCCCCAGCCGATGCATGCTGGCGTCGAATGCCGCCAGCGTGCTCTCGTAGCCCTGGTCGGCGTTCCACAGCTTGGTGACCAAGTAGAGTTCGTCTCTGGGCACGCCGGACGCAGCGACTGCGCGGCCGGTTTCGCGTTCGTTGCCGTACATCGCCGCGGTGTCGATATGGCGGTAACCGGTGCGCAGCGCGGTGCCCACCGCCTGCTCGGTGTCTGCGGGCGGGATCTTGAATACGCCGAATCCGACGGCGGGAATGCCATTACCGTCGTTCAGTGGGATCAAGGGGCCTAAGGAACTAGCCATGACACGAAGTCTGCCAGGCACGCCGGACCTGCAGCTCAAAGTGCAGAGTGGGTGGGCCGGTCGGCTGCAGAGCGTCGCCACCAAGGTCGGTGTCAAGGTGATTCCGTGGGTGCCGACCCGCGCCGTGCGACTGCTTGCCGGGGGCCGCTCGGTCTCGATCGACGGCAATACGCTGGATCCGACGTTGCAGCTGATGCTGTCGGCGCAGCACGCCATGGGCATCGAGGGTTTGGCGGTAGGTAACGACGTCGTGGCTTCTCGTGCTCTGATGCGGGAGACCTGCCTTGGGTTCGCCGGCCCGCAGGTGCACGTCGGCGTCAGCGACCTGTCGATACCTGGACCCGCTGTTCAGATCCCAGCTCGGCACTACCGCCCGGCGACCGCCGAGCCGTCGCCGGTGCTGGTCTTCTACCACGGCGGCGGCTGGACGATCGGCGACTTGGACACCCACGATGCGCTGTGCCGGCTGACCTGCCGTGACGCCGACGTCCATGTGCTGTCCATCGATTACCGGCTGGCCCCTGAGCACCCGGCGCCCGCCGCGATCGACGACGCCTATGCGGCGTTTCGGTGGGCTGACGAGCACGCCGGCGAGCTCGGGGCGATACGCGGCAAAGTGGCCGTCGGCGGGGACAGCGCCGGCGGCAACCTGGCGGCCGTGGTGTCCCAGCTGGCGCGCGACGACAGGGCCACCCAGGACCCTCCGGGTCCCCTGCCGGTGCTGCAGTGGCTGATCTATCCGCGGACTGATTTCACCGCGCAGACCCGGTCGTTGAGCCTGTTCGCCGAGGGGTTTTTGCTGACCAAGCACGATATGGACTGGTTCGAGACCCAATATCTGGGCGACTCGGACCTCGAGCCGACAGATCCGCGGATATCGCCGCTGCTCGCCGAGTCGCTGTCAGGTTTGCCGCCCGCGCTGATCGCGACCACGGGCTTCGACCCGCTGCGCGACGAGGGTAATCGGTACGCGGCGGCGCTGCGCGCAGCCGGCACGCCCGTCGACTTGCGCTCTTTTGGGTCGTTGACTCATGGCTTCGCCAGCCTGTTCCCGCTCGGCGGTGGCAGTGCCATCGCAACCACTGAGTTGGTCTCGGCGTTGCGCGCCCACCTCAGCCGCGTCTGAGCTGGAGCTACTGACGCCGGTACGCTATAGACGCGATAACCGGCCGCGCCGCGGTCGGAGCAGTAAAGCCGACATTCACACGACGGAGGGTGAGCGAGTCCGTGGCCGCCAAATCGAAACGCCCCGCCAGCTACGACCTGAATGCCGCCGGGCGCCGACGCGATCTGGCAGTAAGGATCGGGCTTACCGCGATCGTGTTGATTTTCGCCGTCGTCCTGGTCGGCTACATCGTGACCTCGCATAACAAGAAGATTTCCGGTGCCGAACGCGCGGTGCGGGTGACGTCGAGCAAGCTGATCACCAAAGACGGCACTCACGACCCCAAAGCGGTCGTGACGTTCTACGAGGACTTCCTCTGCCCGGCGTGTGGGAACTTCGAGCGACAATTCGGAGCGACGGTGGCGAACCTGATCGACACCGGCGCGATCGCCGCGGACTACTACATGGTGGGTCTGCTTAGCAGACCGCAGAACGATGATTACTCCTCGCGGGCCGGCAATGCGGCCTACTGCGTCGCCGACGAATCGATCGACGCCTTCCGCCGATTCCACACAACGCTGTACCGCAGCAACCTGCAGCCCTCCGAAACCGGCACGACATTTCCCAGCGATGCTCAGTTGATCGAGTATGCCCGCGTGGCCGGCGTGGTCGGCAAGGTGCCCGACTGCGTCAACAGCGGCAAGTACTTGCCGATGGTCGATGGACTGGCCCAAGCCACCGGGATTCACGCCACCCCGACGATCCACATCAACGGCCAGGACTACCAATGGTCGACGCCTCAGGCGCTGGTGGACAAGATCAAAGAGATCGTCGGCGATGTCCCGGGCCTCGACGCGGCGGCGACCCCAGCGGCGTCGTGACCGTCGCGGCGTCAGCGCAGACTGGCGAGCCAGTTAAGGATTCAGCTTCGCTGTCTCGGCGCGCAGCGACGGTGCCGCCGGCGAGCGCATGGTGGGTGCTGATAGCCGGTGTGATCGGGTTGATCGCCTCGTTCACGCTGACCGTGGAGAAGATCAAGATCCTGCTCAACCCGTCGTTCGTGCCGTCGTGCAACATCAACCCGATCGTGTCCTGCGGTTCGGTGATGACGACGCCACAAGCCTCGGTGCTGGGTTTCCCCAATTCGCTCATCGGCATTGCCGGGTTCACTGTGGTAGCAGTCACCGGTGTCTTGGCTGTGGCGAAAGTGCCGCTGCCGCGGTGGTATTGGGTTGGATTGACAGTCGGGACACTGGTCGGGGCCGCGTTCGTGCACTGGCTGATCTTCCAAAGCCTTTACCGCATCGGGGCCCTGTGCCCGTATTGCATGGTGGTGTGGGTGGCCACCATCTCGCTGTTGGTGGTGGTCAGCGCGGTCGCGTTCCGGCCAACCGGTGAAAGCCATAACAGCGCAGTGATCCGTGAGCTCTGCCGTTGGCGTTGGTCGATTGCCGCGCTGTGGTTCACCGCGGTCTTTCTGCTGATTCTGGCCCGGTTCTGGGACTATTGGTCGACGCTTCTATAAACAGCCGAGGTAGGGACGCGCGTGATCTCAAAAGTGTTGGTGGCCAATCGCGGCGAGATCGCCATTCGTGCGTTCCGCGCCGCCTACGAGCTCGGTGTCGGCACCGTTGCGGTCTATCCCTACGAAGACCGGAATTCGGTGCACCGCCTCAAGGCGGACGAGTCCTACCAAATCGGGGAGATCGGCCACCCGGTGCGGGCTTATCTTTCGGTCGACGAAATCGTCGACACGGCTCGACGTTCCGGCGCCGACGCGGTTTATCCCGGTTACGGGTTCTTGTCGGAGAACCCCGAGCTGGCGGCCTCCTGCGCGGACGCGGGTATCACATTCGTCGGCCCTAGCGCCGAAGTGCTTGAGCTGACCGGCAATAAGTCCCGCGCGATCGCGGCCGCGCGCGAGGCCGGTCTGCCGGTCCTCAGGTCGTCGGCGCCGTCGGCATCTGTCGACGAACTGGTGTCCGCCGCCGCGGACATGCAATTCCCGTTGTTCGTCAAGGCGGTGGCCGGCGGCGGGGGCCGCGGGATGCGGCGTGTCAGCGATCCGGCCGCGCTGCCTGAGGCCATCGAAGCTGCCAGCCGAGAAGCCGAGTCGGCGTTCGGGGATCCGACGGTCTACCTCGAGCAGGCGGTGATCAACCCACGCCATATCGAGGTTCAGATCCTGGCCGACACTCACGGGAACGTGATCCACCTCTACGAGCGGGACTGCAGTGTGCAGCGACGCCACCAGAAAGTCGTCGAACTGGCCCCCGCTCCCAACCTGGCTGAGGAGTTGCGCGCCAAAATCTGTTCCGACGCAGTGGCTTTCGCCCGGCACATCAACTACAGCTGTGCGGGCACCGTGGAGTTCTTGTTGGACGAGCGCGGGCATCACGTCTTCATCGAGATGAATCCACGTATCCAGGTTGAGCACACCGTTACCGAGGAGATCACCGACGTCGATTTGGTTTCCAGCCAGCTGCGGATCGCCTCCGGTGAGACCCTCGACGATTTGGGTCTGCGCCAGGAGACGGTCCGGCCGCATGGCGCTGCGCTGCAGTGCCGCATCACCACCGAAGATCCGGCCAACGGGTTCCGGCCCGACACCGGCCGGATCAGCGCCTACCGCAGCCCGGGCGGGGCGGGCATCCGGCTGGACGGCGGAACCAATCTGGGCGCTGAGATCAGCGCACACTTCGATTCCATGCTGGTCAAGCTGACCTGTCGGGGCCGTGACTTCCACACTGCGGTGAACCGGGCACGGCGCGCGATCGCCGAGTTCCGGATCCGTGGCGTGTCGACGAATATCCCGTTCCTGCAGGCGGTTCTGGACGACCCGGACTTCCAGGCCGGCCGCATCACCACCTCGTTCATCGACGAGCGCCCGCAGCTGCTCACGGCACGATCGTCGGCCGATCGCGGCACCAAGATCCTCAACTACCTCGCCGACGTCACCGTCAACAAACCACATGTCTCACGACCGTCGACGGTGTATCCGCACGACAAGCTGCCCGACGTCGATCTGGAGGTCGCGCCACCGCCGGGCTCTAAGCAACGGCTGGTCGAGTTGGGGCCTGAGGGTTTCGCGCGCTGGCTCAGGGAGTCGCCGGCGGTAGGCGTCACCGACACGACGTTCCGCGATGCCCACCAGTCGCTGCTGGCGACACGTGTACGCACCAGCGGTCTTGTGATGGTCGCGCCCTACATCGCCCGGACCATGCCGCAGCTGCTGTCCGTGGAGTGTTGGGGGGGTGCGACTTACGATGTCGCGCTGCGCTTCCTCAAAGAGGACCCCTGGGAACGGCTGGCCGCGCTGCGTGAAGCGATGCCCAACATCTGCCTGCAGATGCTGCTGCGAGGCCGCAATACCGTTGGCTACACACCGTATCCGGAGCTGGTTACGTCGGCGTTCGTGGAGGAGGCGACGGCCACCGGTATCGACATCTTCCGGATTTTCGACGCGTTGAACAACCTTGAGTCGATGCGTCCAGCTATCGACGCGGTGCGCGAAACAGGCTCTGCGATAGCCGAAGTCGCGATGTGCTACACCGGCGACCTGTCTGACCCGGGTGAGCAGCTTTACACGCTCGACTACTACCTGAAATTGGCTGAGCAGATCGTGCACGCCGGCGCACATGTGCTCGCCATCAAAGACATGGCCGGATTGCTGCGGCCGCAGGCGGCACGGCAATTGGTCAGTGCGTTGCGCAGTCGCTTCGACCTGCCCGTGCACGTGCACACCCACGACACACCGGGCGGCCAGCTGGCCAGCTACGTGGCTGCCTGGCAGGCGGGCGCCGACGCAGTGGACGGTGCCGCCGCGCCGATGGCGGGAACGACCAGCCAGCCGGCGCTGAGTTCGATCGTCGCCGCCGCCGCGCACACGGAGTACGACACCGGTCTGTCGCTGTCGGCGGTGTGCGCACTGGAGCCTTACTGGGAGGCGCTGCGAAAGGTCTATGCGCCCTTCGAATCTGGGCTGCCCGGCCCGACGGGACGGGTGTATCACCATGAGATTCCGGGTGGGCAATTGTCGAATCTGCGCCAGCAGGCCATTGCGCTGGGGTTGGGGGATCGGTTCGAGGAGGTCGAAGAGGCCTACGCCGGTGCCGACCGGGTGCTGGGCAGGCTGATCAAAGTCACGCCATCGTCGAAGGTGGTCGGTGATCTGGCGCTGGCGTTGGTTGGCGCGGGCCTGAGTGCAGACGAATTCGCCGCAGATCCAGGGCGATTCGATATCCCGGAGTCAGTATTGGGATTCTTGCGTGGCGAGCTGGGTGACCCGGCAGGTGGGTGGCCCGAACCGCTGCGCACCAAGGCCCTGGCCGGCCGGGGCCCGGCCAAGCCTGTCGAGCAACTCACGCCGGAAGATGAGGCCACCCTCGCACTGCTTGGCGCGAAACGCCAAGCCACCCTCAACCGGCTGCTATTCCCCGGCCCAACAAAGGAATTCGAGGCGCACCGGGAAAGCTACGGCGACACGTCGCGGCTGTCCGCCAACCAATTCTTCTACGGCCTGCGCCAAGGCGAAGAACACCGGGTGCAACTGGAGCCCGGCGTGGAACTGCTGATCGGCTTGGAGGCCATCTCCGAGCCCGACGAACGCGGCATGCGCACGGTGATGTGCATCATCAACGGTCAGCTGCGGCCGGTGGAGGTGCGTGACCGCAGCATCGCGAGCACGATTCCGACCGCGGAGAAGGCTGACCGGGCCAACCCCAACCACATCGCGGCACCCTTCGCCGGGGTCGTCACCGTCGGCGTCTCCGTCGGCGACCGGGTGAGCGCCGGCCAGACCATCGCCACCATCGAGGCAATGAAGATGGAAGCGCCGATCACTGCGCCCGCCGACGCCACCGTGGAGCGAGTAGCGGTGTCCGCCACCGCCCAGGTAGAGGGCGGGGATCTGCTGGTGGTGCTCACCTGACCGTGCCGGCGACGATGCAGAGCAAGAGAGCGATGTGGGGGCACCTCCCGCTTGCGGGGGAGAGGAGCGGCGCTTGTGACTCGGATCATCGGCGGCGTCGCCGGGGGACGGCGGATCGCGGTACCGCCGCGGGGTACCCGGCCGACCACCGATCGGGTCCGCGAATCGCTGTTCAACATCGTGGCCGCCCGGCGAAACTTCAACGGTATGTCTGTCCTGGACCTATACGCCGGCTCGGGTGCGCTGGGCCTGGAGGCGCTGTCGCGCGGTGCGACGTCGGCGCTGTTCGTCGAGTCCGACCACCGCGCGGCGGCCGTGCTCGCGCGCAACATCGCCACCCTCGACCTGCCCGGCGCGACGCTGTGTCGCGGGTTGGTGACGGCCGTGCTGGCGGCCGGGGCCGCAGCGCCGGTCGATCTCGTCTTGGCCGACCCGCCTTACGACGTCGAGACGGCCGACGTTCAGGCCGTTTTGGCCGCTCTGACCACACACGACTGGGCTCACGAAGGAACGCTCGCCGTTTTTGAACGCGCGGCCGGCAGCACGCCGCTGAGTTGGCCGACTGGGTGGCATCCCTGGCAGCAGCGGGTTTACGGCGACACCCGTTTGGAGCTGGCCGAATGGCTCTGAGTCAGGTGTAGCGTCATCGCACATGACCGCCGGCGACGATGCAGAGCGAAGCGATGAGGAGGAGCGGCGTGATGGCTGCGCCGGCGACGATGCAGAGCGAAGCGATGAGGAGGAGCGGCGTGATGGCTGCGCCGGCGACGATGCAGAGCGAAGCGATGAGGTGGGGGCACCGCCCGCTTGCGGGGGAGAGCGGCGCAAATGAGCGGCGCGGTATGCCCGGGGTCATTTGATCCGGTCACGTTGGGCCACATCGACGTTTTCGAACGCGCCTCGGCCCAGTTTGACGAAGTGGTGGTGGCGATTCTGGTCAACCCCGCAAAAAAAGGCATGTTCGACCTCGACGAGCGGATCGCGATGATCAAGGAGTCGACGGCGCATCTGCCCAACCTGCGGGTGGAGGGCGGGGAAGGTCTGGTCGTCGACTTCGTCACCGCGCGCGGGATGACGGCCATCGTCAAGGGGCTGCGCACCGGCACCGACTTCGAATACGAACTGCAGATGGCGCAGATGAATAAACACGTCGCCGGTGTCGACACCTTCTTCGTGGCAACCACACCGCGGTATTCGTTCGTGTCGTCATCGTTGGCGAAAGAGGTCGCGCTGCTTGGCGGTAATGTCTCCGAGCTGCTGCCCGAGCCGGTCAACCGCCGGCTGGCCGAAAAACTGCGCCAGCGCGGCCGGGCGTAGCTCCGGCCGCGCTAGCGGATTGGTTTCGTCAGCTCTCGGCGAGCGCGCTGTGCAGTGACTGCTTCGCTTCGTTGATCGCAGTCAAGACCTTGGTTCGAGCCTCGGCGAGTTTCGCCTTCTGCTCATCCGTGCCCGACCACACGATGGTCCGCGCTAGCCCGGCGAGTTCGAAGAGTCCCCAACGGATCTTGATGACATCGCCGAACTTTGCGGCGCGACCCAGGAACGCGTGGGTGGTCTCACTGCTGATGCCCTTCCACGCCAACACATTCGTGCCCAGCTCGGTCAGGGTGGCCACCCCGTCGTTGACCGTCACGAAGCCGCGGCCGGCCAGTAGTCCGATAGCGAGCTCGACGACCCCCTGCGGAGGAGTGAAAGCGCCCTCGGTCGCCTCGGAAACGCGCTGCACAATCTGCTCGGCGTTCGCCGGCCCGTCGAGCAGCAATGCTGCGGTGCCGATCACTGCCCGCTTGCGGGGCCCACCGAAGCCGTGCCCACCGAAGCCGTGCCCGCCGAAGCCGTGCCCACCGAAGCCGTGCCCACCGAAGCCGTGCCCACCGAAGCCAGGTCCGCCCCAGCCGTGCCCGCCGAAGCCTGGGCCACCGAAGCCGGGACCGCCGAAGCCAGGTCCGCCGAAGCCGTGCCCACCGAAACCCGGTCCACCCCAACCGGGGCCACCAGAAAATCCACCACCGAACACCCTTGTTCTCCTTCAATTAACGGCGACTAGCCAACCGACTCAGTCGCCAAGGTTTATATCTAGTTCCTTGATACGCGGCCGGCCAATACGTGTCAAGAAACTTGATATGAAGGTTGGATGCGGACGCGGGCGCCTGTCCGGTACTGACTCACCGGGCGACGCGCTGCCTAATCGGTGCCTTGGACCACGTATCCATGCCAGCATGGACGAGATGAGCGAACCCGAGGATCAACCGCTGGGCTTTCTGGTGCGCCGGTTGATGGGGCGACTGCGACCCCAGGCGGCGACGGCGTTGCGACCGCTGGGGCTCGGATTGCCGGAATTCGTCTGCATGCGCATTCTCGATGCGTATCCGGGCCGTACCAGCGCCGAGCTGGCGCGGCACACCTACGTCACTGCGCAAGCGATGAACCAGGTTTTGCAAGGGCTGCAAGATATGGGCGTTGTTACCCGCCCCGCGACAGCGCCGTTAGGCCGCGCACTGCCGGCCCAGCTCACCCGCAAGGGCAGGGCGGTGCTCAAGCGCGCGGAAGCGGCCGTCGACGCCGCCGATGAACAGATGCTGGCGCATCTCAGCCCTGCCGAACAACGCCAACTCAAGCGGCTGCTCTACCGCGCCGGGAATCCGTCAACTGACGATGCCTCATCGTGTGACTCTCCCGCCGAATTGCGGGTCGACCAGAAGTAGCCGCCCGCGGCTGCTGGCCACGCTACTAATGGCAGTGATCGTGATGGTCGTGTTCCGTGTCTGGGGAGCCGCCCATCATGCGCAGCATCGGGATGCCGCCCGTCGTCACGAACCGTATAACGAGCACCGTGGCCAGTGCGAGGAAGGCGATATTGAGCCAGGTGGTGTAGTTCAACGAAATGCCGGCGTGCATCACCGTTGCATTGCGTTGCGAAGGAATGAGACTCGCTGCGCCGAAAACCAATTCGACGAGGTAGCCGGCCACGACCATCGCAGCGTAGAAGGTGCCCAGCAGCATCAGCATCATCGCAGTGCCGTAGTACTTGCGGTAGATATTCAAGATCGGCAGGATCAACAGGTCGGCGAAGATGAACGCGACGACGCCGCCGAAGCTGATACCGCCGTTCCACAACACCGCGGCCAGCGGCACGTTGCCGATCGAACAGACGAACGAGACGATCGCGACGACGGGTCCCACGATCGGTCCCCACAGCGTCGACAAAACCGGGTGGTCAACGAAAAAGAAGTGTTGCCAGAATGATTCGGGCACCCAGGCCGCTATGGCACCCGCGATCAGCAGCCCCAGAATCAGATCGCGAAGGATCGCGCTCCATTCCATGACAAACACATGGGAGACCGAGGTAAAACCTTCCCGCGATACCAACCGCCGCCAAAACGAGCCCTCACCTTGAATCGACATGTCCATGGCCGCATGGCCTTCCATCGACCCGGCTAACCCCCGATCGGCCTGTCGACGGGCAGCGTCAATGAGCCGCGAGCGCACGAACAGCCGGAACAGCACAGCCAGAACCACGATCATCAATGGGCCGCCGACGAATTCCGCCGCGGTGAACTGCCAGCCCATCAGCAGAGCCAGGATGATGCCCAACTCCACCACCAGATTTGTAGAGCCGATCTCGAAGGCCATGGCGGCGGTGAAATTGGCGCCCTTGCGGAACAGCGACCGGGCCAGGGCCACCGCGGCATACGAGCACGACGACGACGCGGCGCCCAGTCCGGCCGCGATCGCCAGGGTGCGGGGCCGGTCGTCACCCAGCAGAGCCACCACGGTCGATCGACGCACGACAGCCTGTACCACCGCCGAAAGGGCGAAGCCCAGGATCAACGCCCACAGGATCTCCCACGTCATCGACCCCGCCAGCGTTAACGCATGCCCAACCGCTCCCGCCGCTTCCTCTACCACCACAGCCTCCACTTCGGCCTTTGCGCCTACCTTGGCTCTATCAAAGTACCCCCAGGGGGTATCTTGTCCCCTTGTGCGGCCGTCGGCCCCTTCAGGCCGCGCCGATTCATGATTGCTGTAAATCTGCCCGAGCCGACATAATGACACCAAGTGTGCAGGTGAGTGGGCGCAGCTCCGGTCGCTTAATGCCCGACACACCGGGCCCGGCAACCCAGTCACAGGTGTAACACCAGGCACACTGGTAACAACAACGATGCCGGGAGGGTGTTGCCGTGTACCGAGTATTTGAGGCGCTCGACGAGCTGGGCGCCATTGTCGAAGAAGCTCGTGGTGTGCCGATGACCGCGGGCTGCGTGGTGCCCCGCGGCGACGTGCTCGAACTGATCGATGACATCAAGGACGCGATCCCGGGCGAGCTGGATGACGCCCAGGACGTGCTCGACGCCCGCGACTCGCTGCTGCACGAGGCCAAGGCGCACGCGGACTCCGTGGTGTCCTCGGCCAATACCGAGTCCGACTCGATGCTCAACCACGCCCGCACGGAGGCCGACCGGGTCTTGGCCGAGGCGAAGGCGCAGGCCGACCGGATGGTGGGCGAGGCGCGCCAGCACAGCGAACGAATGGTTTCCGAAGCACGTGAGGAAGCGGTCCGTATCGCGGCGGCGGCCAAATGCGAGTACGAGGCCACCACAGGCCGCGCCAAGACGGAATGCGACCGGCTTGTCGAAAACGGCAACATCTCCTACGAGAAAGCCGTGCAAGAGGGCATCAAAGAACAGCAGCGCCTGGTCTCCCAGACCGAGGTCGTGCAATCGGCCAACGCCGAGTCCACCCGACTCATCGATGCGGCGCACGCCGAAGCCGACCGGCTGCGCGGTGAATGCGATATCTACGTCGACAGTAAGCTGGCCGAGTTCGAGGAGTACCTCAACAGCACCCTGCGCTCGGTCAACCGCGGCCGCCATCAACTGCGGACGGCGGCTGGCGTGCACGACTACGCGCAGCGCTAGCCCTGGTACCGGCGACACCAGGCGGCTGGTGGCCGCCCGTAGGATTGCCGCTATGGCCCGGCAGCACAGCCAAACGGCGCAGCCGAATCCGGGCTCGCCGCTAGCCGTCAACATCGCGCGGCTGGGACGACGCCCGGGATCGATGTTTCCCCTGCACAACGTCGTGTCCAGCCCGTCGCGCATCGGCCTGGAAATGATCGGAATCCAGGTCGGCGCGCCGTTGGAGCTCGATCTCCGCGTCGAATCGGTGTCCGAAGGTGTGCTGGTGACCGGGACGCTGACCGCGCCCACCACCGGCGAATGTGCCCGCTGCCTCACACCGTTCAGCGGGCGCGTCGAAGTCGCGCTGATCGAGCTGTTCGCCTATCCGGACAGCATCACCGACGCGACGACCGACGACGACGAGGTCGGTCGGGTCGTCAACGACATCGTCGATCTCGAGCAGCCGATCATCGACGCAGTGGGACTGGAACTGCCGTTCTCGCCGGTGTGCCGGGCGGATTGCCCGGGCCTGTGTCCGCATTGCGGCATCCCGCTGGCAACCGCCGAGCCCGGTCATCACCACGACGAGATCGACCCGCGCTGGGCCAGGCTGGCCACAATGTTGCGGACCGACGACGACGGGGGCGCGGAGTGAATGACCTGCTCGACGCGCTCGGCGTCGATCTGCCCGATGAGCTGCTGACCCTGGCGCTGACCCACCGCAGCTACGCCTACGAGCACGGCGGTCTACCCACCAACGAGCGCTTGGAGTTTCTCGGCGACGCTGTCCTCGGGCTGACCGTCACTGACGAACTGTTCCACCGACACCCCGACCGCTCGGAGGGGGATCTGGCCAAACTGCGCGCCAGCGTCGTCAACACCCAGGCGTTGGCCGAAGTCGCGCGGAATCTCACCGAGCAAGGACTCGGCGCGCACCTGCTATTGGGACGCGGCGAGGCCAACACCGGTGGGGCCGACAAATCCAGCATCCTGGCAGACAGCATGGAATCGCTGCTGGGAGCGATCTACCTGCACCACGGTATGGACGGCGCGCGGGAGGTGATCCTGCGGCTATTCGGTCCCCTGCTGGACGCCGCGCCGTCCCTGGGCGCCGGATTGGACTGGAAGACCAGCCTGCAGGAGCTGACCGCAGCCCGCGGCCTGGGCGCACCGTCGTATCAGGTCAGCTCGACCGGACCCGACCACCACAAAGAGTTCACCGCCGTCGTGATCGTGACCGACACCGAATACGGATCGGGTGTGGGCCGATCGAAGAAGGAAGCCGAGCAGCATGCTGCGGCAGCCGCCTGGAAAACCCTGAGCGTGCTCGACAGCGCGTGATCTAGATGCCCGAACTACCCGAGGTTGAGGTGGTGCGGCGCGGCTTGCAGGCCCATGTGGTGGGCAGAACCATCACCGCCGTCCGAGTGCATCACCCCCGTGCAGTGCGCCGCCACGAGGCCGGCCCCGCCGACCTGACCGCGCGGCTGCTGGACGCCCGGATCACCGGCACAGATCGGCGCGGAAAGTATTTGTGGCTCCTGTTGGACGAGGGCGACTGCGCGCTCTTGGTCCACCTCGGCATGAGCGGTCAGATGCTGCTCGGGACGGTGCCGAACGCGGGCCACCTGCGGATCGCGGCGGTCCTCGATGACGGTACAACGCTGAGCTTCGTCGATCAGCGCACGTTCGGCGGGTGGTTGCTTGCCGAGATGGTGACGGTGGACGGCAGCGTGGTTCCGGCGCCCGTCGCCCACTTGGCGCGCGATCCTCTCGACCCGCGATTCGACATCGACGCGGTGGTCAGCGTGTTGAGGCGCAAGCACTCCGAGATCAAACGCCAGCTGCTCGACCAGACCGTGGTGTCGGGCATCGGCAACATCTATGCCGACGAAGCGTTGTGGCGCGCCAAGGTGAACGGCGCGCGCGTCGCCGACACGCTGACCCGTCGGCAGCTGGCGTCAGTCCTAGAGGCGGCCGCCGAGGTGATGCGCGACGCACTGGCGCAGGGCGGCACCTCGTTCGATTCGCTCTACGTCAACGTCAACGGTCAATCCGGCTACTTCGACCGGTCGCTCAACGTGTACGGCCGCGAGGGTGAACACTGCCGGCGCTGCGGGGCGGTGATCCGCCGCGAAAAGTTCATGAATCGCTCGTCGTACCACTGTCCGCGGTGCCAGCCGCGTCCGCGAACGCTGCGGCATTGACGACTATCCGGCGCGCCGAGATCGACGTTGGAGCGTCGTCAGTCGAGTTTTCGTGCTCTAGTGTCGATCTCGACGCATGCCAAATCGACTGAAACGCAAGCACGCAGTGAGTGGAATCGATCTCGCTGAGGTCGTCGCCAAACTGGAAGGTCCTAACCGGACGGCTTCGGTCATCGACGCCGGTTGCACGGATTTGTCGGCGATACCGGCACAGTGGCGCGCTTATCGGGGTCGAGTGAGTCGATGGCCGCGCTGGCGCGTCGAGTCGACGCTAGCGTCACGCTCGCTTAAATTTCCTGCGCTGGCGTCGATCTCGACGCAAGGCGTTTGGCGCCTGGTCCCGCCACGCCTGTTCTATGAGTTCTTGAGCGCGGGCGCTGTCCAGGCTGCCCAACCGGACCTGCAGGTAGGTGTCCGGGTTGGCATTGGCAGCGGGCTCGGCGGCGTCTTCCGACATGCAGAAGATCGCGGTGTCCTCGTGCTGGCCCATTCCCAGAAACGCGAACCTTAAACCGGAAGTGCGACGTCTCCGTCACCTCAGGCAAAGCCGTCACCGACCATCGGATGTCTTCGGTCGTGATCACTCGTTTCATCTTGGTGCTTGACCCGGGACGATGGTGCCCGTTCGCTAATGCCCGCGCTGCGAGATCAACCTTAGAGCGACATAAGTCGACTTTTCGCGCTCTGCCGGTCGATCTCGGCGCGTGGCGAGCCGGTAGAAAGAACCCATGACGGAACTGTGGGTGGAACGCACCGGGGTGCGCCGCTATACCGGGCACAGCTCGCGCGGAGCCCAAGTACTCATCGGCTCCGAGGACGTCGACGGGGTATTTACTCCCGGCGAGTTGATGAAGATCGCGCTCGCCGCGTGTAGCGGGATGTCCAGTGACCACCCGGTGGCCCATCGCCTCGGCGACGATTACCAGGTGACGATTCGGGTGTCCGGCGACGCCGACCGCGAGCAGGAGCGCTATCCGCTGCTGCAGGAGACCCTCGAAATCGACATGGCAGGGTTGTCCGAGCAAGAAAAGGAGCGCCTGCTGGTTGTGGCCAACCGGGCCATCGACCAAGTCTGTACTGTCGGCCGAACTCTGAAATCCGGCACGACGATCACCTTCGAGGTAGCCGATGTCGGAGCCTGACTCGGAAGCTGACGGCGTACGCCTTACCGCCTGGGTGCACGGGCGGGTGCAAGGTGTTGGCTTCCGGTGGTGGACTCGCTCGCGGGCGCTGGAACTCGGACTGACCGGCTACGCCGCCAACCGTCCCGACGGGCGGGTGCAGGTGGTCGCGCAGGGCTCACGTGACGCGTGTGAACGGTTGTTACGCCTGTTGCAGGACGGGAAAACGCCTGGCCACGTCGACAACGTTGTCGTCGATTGGTCGCCGCGCGGCGAACCGATCAGCGGGTTCACCGAGCGGTAGTCTGGCACGCCGTGTACCTCAAGAGCCTGACGCTGAAGGGCTTCAAATCCTTCGCCTCGCCGACGACGCTGCGGTTTGAGCCCGGCATCACCGTAGTCGTCGGGCCCAACGGGTCGGGCAAATCCAACGTTGTGGATGCGTTGGCCTGGGTGATGGGGGAGCAGGGAGCCAAGACGCTGCGGGGCGGCAAGATGGAAGACGTCATCTTCGCTGGGACGTCGTCGCGGGCTCCGCTGGGCCGCGCCGAGGTCGTTGTCACCATCGACAACTCCGACAATGCCTTGCCGATTGAATACTCCGAAGTGTCGATCACCCGCCGGATGTTTCGCGACGGCGCCAGCGAATACGAAATCAACGGCAGCAGTTGCCGTTTGATGGACGTCCAGGAGCTGCTGAGCGACTCCGGCATCGGCCGTGAGATGCATGTCATCGTCGGGCAGGGCAAGCTGAACGAGATCCTGGAATCACGGCCGGAGGATCGGCGGGCATTCATCGAAGAAGCCGCCGGTGTGCTCAAACACCGCAAGCGCAAGGAAAAAGCCGTCCGCAAGCTCGAGGCGATGTCGGCGAACCTGGCCCGGCTCACCGATCTGACCACCGAACTGCGCCGCCAGCTCAAACCGTTGGGCCGGCAGGCCGAGGTGGCTCGCCGGGCCCAGACCATCCAGGCCGATCTGCGCGATGCCCGGTTGCGGCTGGCCGCCGCCGACGTGGTCGTCCGGCAGGCCGAGCTCAACGACACCAACCAGGCCGAGGCCGCGTTGCGCCGCGAACACGACGAAGCCGCGGCCCGGGCGGCGGTGGCGTCCGACGAGCTGGCCGCGCAAGAAGCCGCGCTGGCGTCCCTGTCTGAACGTGCCGAGTCAGGTCAGCAGACCTGGTTCCGGTTGTCCGCCTTGGCCGAACGGGTAAGCGCGACCGTGCGCATCGCCAGCGAGCGTGCTCAGCATCTGGACGTCGAGCCGACCACGACCGGCGGACCCGACCCCGATGCGTTGGAGGCGGAGGCTCAGCAAGTGGCCGCCGCCGAGCAGCAGCTGCTGGCCGAGCTGGCCGCAACCCGCACCCGACTTGACGCCGCGCGAACTGAGCTGGCCGGCCGTGAGCGTGATGCCGCCGAAGCCGAACAGGCTCACCTGGCGGCGGTGCACGCAGAGGCCGACCGCCGCGAGGGCCTGGCCCGGCTGGCCGGCCAGGTCGAGACCATGCGCGCGCGCGTCGAGTCGATTGATGACAGCGTGGCCAAGTTGTCGGAGCGCATCGAGGAGGCCGCCGCCCGCGCCCATCACGCGCAGGTCGAGTTCGAAACCATGCAGGGCCGGGTCGGTGAGCTCGACCAAGGCGAAATCGGCCTCGACGAGCACCACGACCGGATGGTGGCGGCCTTGCGGCTGGCCGACGAGCGGGTCGCCGAACTGCAATCGGCCGAGCGTGGCGCCGAACGCCAAGTGGCTTCGCTGCGGGCCCGGATCGACGCGTTGTCGACCACGCTCGATCGCAAGGACGGCGCTGACTGGCTCACCCGAAATCGCGGCGGCGCCGGGCTTTTCGGGTCCGTGGCAAAGTTGGTCAAGGTGCATTCGGGTTATGAAGCCGCACTTGCTGCGGTCCTTGGCGCAGCCGCTGATGCGCTGGCCGCCGACAGCTTCAGCGCGGCGGCTTCCGCGGTGACCGCGCTGAAGCAGGCCGACGGCGGTCGTGCGGCCATTGTGCTCAGCGACTGGCCGACCATAGAAGACCCAGCGCCGGCGACGTACCCCCTGCCCGACGGCGTGCGGTGGGCGCTCGACCTGGTCGAGGCGCCGGCGAGGCTGCGTGGCGCGATGATCGCGTTGCTCTCTGGCGTCGCGGTGGTCGGCAACCTCACCGAGGCAATGGATCTGGTGGCCGCCCGCCCGCGGTTGCGCGCGGTTACCCGCGACGGTGATCTGGTGGGTGCCGGCTGGGTCAGCGGCGGGTCCGACCGCAAACCGTCCACGCTGGAGATCACCTCCGAAATCGCCAAGGCGCGTAGCGAACTGGCGGCATCCGAGACGCAGGCCAGCCAGCTCGCCGCGGCGTTATCCGGGGCGCTGAGCGAGCAGGCCGCTCGCCAGGACTCCGCCGAACAGGCGTTGGCCGCGCTCAACGAGTCGGACGCCGCGATCTCGGCGATCTACGAGCAGCTCAGTCGGCTGGGCCAGGACGCCCGCGTCACCGAAGAGGAGTGGCGCAGGGTGCTGCGCCAACGTGTGGAGTTAGAGGCCGGACGCGCTGAAACCCTGGCCGAGCTCGGTGAACTCGAGACCCGGCTGCGCAACGTCGAACAGACACAACACGTCGCGGCCGAGCCGGTCAACCGGCAGCAAATTGCCGCGGCGGCCGACGCGGCTCGCGGGGTCGAGGTGGAGGCCCGGTTGGCGGTGCGCACCGCCGAGGAGCGCGCCAATGCCGTTCGCGGACGCGCGGATTCGCTGCGTCGCGCCGCCGCCGCGGAACGGGAGGCGAGGCTACGTGCCCAGCAGGCCCGCGCCGCGCGTGAGCACGCGGCCGCGGTGGCCGCTGCGGTGGCCGACGCCGGGCGGCGGCTCGCCGGGCGGCTGGATCAGGTGGTCGCGGCCGCGTCGCGCAACCGCGACGTGCTCGCCGCCGAACGCCAGCAACGGTCGGTTGCCATGGCGGCGGTCCGCGAAGAGGTGAACGCACTGGGCACCCGGATCGCTGCGCTTACCGAGTCGTTGCACCGCGACGAGGTGGCCCAAGCACAGGCGGCGCTGCGGATCGAGCAGCTTGAGCAAATGGTGCTCGAGCAGTTCGGGATGGCGCCAGACGATCTGGTCGCCGAATATGGCCCGCAGGTTACGCTGCCGCCGACCGAACTCGAGCTCGCCGAATACGAGCAGGCCCGCGAGCGTGGCGAGCAGGTGACCGCGCCGGCGCCGATGCCGTTCGACCGGCCCACCCAGGAACGTCGCGCCAAACGCGCCGAACGAGAGTTGGCCGAGCTGGGCCGGGTCAACCCGTTGGCGCTCGAGGAGTTCGCGGCGCTGGAGGAGCGCTATAACTTCCTGTCCACCCAGCTCGAGGACGTCAAGGCCGCGCGCAAGGACCTGCTCGACGTGGTGGCCGACGTCGACGCCCGTATCCTGCAGGTGTTCGCCGACGCGTACGCCGATGTGGAACGCGAGTTCCACGGGGTGTTTGCCGCCCTATTCCCCGGCGGAGAGGGTCGGTTGCGGCTCACCGACCCCGACGACATGCTGACCACCGGCATCGAGGTCGAGGCCCGTCCGCCCGGCAAGAAGATCAAGCGGCTATCGCTGCTGTCCGGTGGGGAGAAGGCGCTGACCGCGGTCGCGATGCTGGTGGCGATCTTCCGGGCCCGTCCGTCGCCGTTCTACATCATGGACGAGGTAGAGGCGGCGCTCGACGACATGAACCTGCACCGCCTGCTCGGCCTGTTCGAACAGTTGCGAGCACAGTCGCAGCTGATCATCATCACCCACCAAAAGCCGACGATGGAGGTTGCCGACGCGCTCTACGGCGTGACGATGCGCGACGACGGCATCACCGCGGTGATCTCCCAGCGGATGCGCGGCCAGCAGGTCGACCAGCTGGTCACGACTACATAGCGAGGAACACCTTGTCGGAAGGTCTGTGGATCGCGATCGCGGTCACCGCGGCGCTGATCGTCATCGCCGCATTGGTACTGGGTCTGGCCCGGTATCGCCGGCGGCAGATCAGGCTGTCGGCCCGCGAGCAAACCGCCACCCTCGATCGTTCGGGCGGCTACACCGCGTCGGCAGGAATCACCTTCAGCCGCACCGAAGCTCCGGAGCGGATCGATACCACCGGCCTGCCCGCCGTCGGCGACGACGCGACCATTCCGCGCGATGCTCCGAAGCGTCCGATCTCCGATGTCCAACTGCCCGAACCGGATACCGTCACACCGCCACCGGTCGAGGCACCTGCACCCGAGCCGGTAGCGCCGGACGTCGAGGCCATCGCACCGCCCGAAGGACGGTTGGAGCGACTGCGCGGCCGGCTTGCCCGGTCACAGAATGCGTTGGGCCGCAGCCTGTTAGGGATCCTCGGCGGTGGCGATCTCGACGAAGGCTCTTGGGAGGAAGTAGAGGACACCCTGCTGGTCGCCGACTTAGGCCCGACGGTAACCACGTCGGTGGTGACGCAGCTACGCGACCGGCTCGCCAGCAAAGACATACGCACCGAGGCCGATGCCCGGGCGGTGCTGCGTGAAGTGCTGATCACTGAGCTCCAACCCGGCCTGGACCGATCCGTCCGCGCGTTGCCGCATGACGACCACCCCTCGGTGCTGCTGGTCGTCGGCGTGAACGGCACCGGCAAGACCACCACCGTCGGCAAACTGGCGCGGGTGTTGGTCGCCGACGGCCGACGGGTGGTGCTGGGCGCCGCCGACACTTTCCGGGCCGCCGCCGCCGATCAGTTGCAGGCCTGGGCCGCACAGGTGGGCGCTGAAGTGGTACGCGGGGCCGAGGGCGCCGACCCCGCCTCGGTGGCGTTCGACGCCGTCGACAAAGGCATCGCCGCGGGCGCTGACGTCGTGGTGATCGACACCGCCGGTCGGCTGCACACCAAAACCGGCTTGATGGACGAGCTCGGCAAGGTCAAACGGGTGGTGATGAGGCGCGCGGCGGTCGACGAAGTGCTGCTGGTGCTCGACGCCACCATCGGGCAGAACGGGCTGGCACAGGCGCGGGTGTTCGCCGACGTCGTCGACATCACCGGAGCGGTGCTGACCAAGCTGGACGGAACCGCCAAGGGCGGCATCGTTTTCCGGGTCCAGCAGGAACTGGGGGTGCCGGTGAAGCTGGTCGGGCTCGGGGAGGGACCCGACGACCTTGCGCCGTTCGAACCCGCCGCCTTCGTCGACGCCCTGCTCGGTTGACCGAAGGGTCGGACTCAAGCGACGTGAGCTCGCATGCATACCGCCGAAGAGGGATGCAACATCTTTTCACGCGGAGTTGCGCTTATGCTCGCGAATTGGTCTCTCCCGCAGGCGATTACATCGCTCAACCGATAGCGAACGTGCTTGCCGAACTTGACGTAAGGTGGCGCTAGTCGGGTTGCGCTGCTCAATGTGCCACCGGATAGGGCAGGCTTTCATGTCCTGAAGATTCCTCACACAGCGGCCGAAAAGATAGACCGCTGCGCCTACCGGTGTCGTCAGGGTGTCTGCAGCGAACTTGCCGGCGTTGGAATGCGCGAGCGTCGATGCCGTGCAGGTCGTGCACCGATTTCACCGAACCAGCATCGCGAGGCCGGTGCGGTCGCTAACGTAGCGCAGCATGGCGCCGAGCGGCGTGCTGATCACCGCGTTGCGCGATCTGCAGTGGCGACGGCGGCGCTTCGTTATTGCGGTCATCGGCACCGGCGTGGTGTTCGCGATGACCCTCGTCCTCACCGGACTGGCCAATGGCTTTCGCTTCGAGGCTCGGCACACGGTTGATTCGCTGGGCATCGACACCTACCTCATCAAGGCGGGCGCAGTAGGCCCATTCCTGGGTGCGGCGATGTTCCCCGTGGCAGAAGCACAGGCCGTCGGCAGGGTCCCGGGCGTCGAATCGGCGATCCCGCTGGTCTTCGCCCAAGAGGCACTGCAGGACCGCGGTTCATCGCAGAACGTGAACGTGTTCGGGATGCCCGAATACGGACCGGGGATGCCGACAATGGCGGCTGGGCGGGCACCGTCGAGCCCCGGCGAGGTCGCGATATCGAAGACCCTCGGGCGCGCTGTCGGCGACGATGTCGAGATCGGGTCGCGCGTAGTGCGGATCGTCGGACTCGTCGACAAATCCACCGCGCTCGCGGGCCAGGCCAACGCATTCCTCACCGTCGAAGGGGCGCAGCAAGTGCTGTTTTCGGGGCAGCCGCTAATTTCCGCCGTCGGCTTGCGCGGTACAGCGGCGGAGATACCCGACGGCTACCGCATCGTGGGTCGCGACACTGCGATAAACGACCTGTTGCGCCCGCTGCAAAAGGCCTTCGGGGCGCTATCCTACCTGGCGATTCTGCTGTGGGCGGTTGCGGCGCTGATCGTGGGATCGCTGATCTATCTGTCCGCGCTGGAGCGGACCCGCGACTTCGCGGTGTTCAAAGCGGTCGGTGTCGCCACTCGCTCGGTGCTCGCCGGTCTGGTACTGCAGGCGGTGATCGTGGCGGTGGTCGCGGCGGCGCTCGGCGGGGTGCTCTCGCTGGGGCTCGCTCCGACGTTCCCCATCCCCGTGGTGGTGCCCACGTCGGCCTTCGTGTTGCTTCCGGTGATCGCGGTGGTGATCGGTCTGCTGGCCAGCGTCGCGGGAATACGGCGCGCGGTGACCGTGGACCCGGCGCTTGCGTTCGGAGGCCCGTGACCGTGGGTGATCTGCGCATCAAAAATCTCGTCGTCGAATACTCCAGCGACCGGTACGCGGTCCGCCCGATCGACGGCCTGGACCTGGAGGTCACCGCGGGATCGCTGGTGATCCTGCTGGGCCCGAGCGGGTGCGGGAAGACCACGTTGCTGTCGTGTCTGGGCGGCATCCTCAGCCCGACTGGCGGCCGCATCGAGTTCGGCGACGTCGAGGTCACCACGCTGGATCGCCGCGCGCTTGCCGCGTACCGACGCGACACCGTCGGCATCGTATTCCAGGCGTTCAACCTGGTAGCGAGCCTCAGCGCGGTTGAGAATGTGATGGTGCCGCTGTGGGCGGCCGGATGGTCGCGTCGCGCGGCGCAAGAGCGCGCCGAGGAGTTATTGACGCGCGTCGGACTACAGGACCGGATGAGGCACCGACCCGGCGACCTGAGCGGCGGTCAGCAGCAACGGGTGGCGGTCGCCCGCGCGATCGCATTGGACCCGCCGTTGATCCTGGCCGACGAACCCACGGCGCACCTGGACTTCATCCAGGTAGAAGAGGTGCTGCGGCTGATCCGCGAGTTGGCGACGGGTGAGCGGGTTGTCGTGGTCGCCACGCACGACACCCGCATCCTCCCGCTCGCCGACCGCGTCGTCGAGATGGTGCAGCAGTTCATCTCTATCCACCGGGAGCCCGAAACGGTCAGTCTTACAAGCGGTTCCGTGCTGTTCGAGCAGGGCAGCATAGGGGACCTGATCTACATAGTCTCCGAAGGCGAACTCGAAATCGTACGCGAGCTGGCGGCCGGCGGTGAAGAGCTGCTCAAGGTCGCCACGTCCGGCGACTACTTCGGCGAGATCGGACCACTGTTCGGTATGCCCCGCTCGGCGACGGTGCGTGCCCGTACCGATGCGACCGTCGTCGGCTACACCGTGCGCGCGTTCCGGGAGCGACTCGGCGCCGCCGGCGTGCGCGACCTCATCGAGCACCGCGACATCGCAATGAATTAGCGCCGTGCACTTGTGTTGCGGGCGGGACTCGAACCCGCGGCCTGCGCCGGCAACCCAAAACTTCGTGTCGGAGATGGCAAGGGTGATATGGCGGACATCGTTGACCAACAGTGAAACGATACTGACGTGGACCCCAGCGGGGATGGTGGTGGTGGACTGTCCACGACGGGACTGATCTGCAGGAAGCCCAAACCGCATCGAGCGGTTGGCCGGGCTCGGGGAGGGTCCGGACGACCTTGCGCCGTTCGAACCCGCCGCCTTCGTTGACGCACTTCTCGGCTGAGCGGCGCGAGAAAATTCTGTAACACGGGCGAAACCTGCCAGCGTGTCATTTCGAAACAACGACTTTGCATTGTCTTGACCACGGGTCATCGGTCGCTCCCGCGCTGGACGCGGCCTTGCCGAAGGAGGTTAGGCGCAGTGGACCAATTCCCCACGATGGGAGTGCCAGACACCGGCGATACCGCCTGGATGCTGGCGAGCTCCGCGTTGGTGCTGTTGATGACGCCGGGCCTGGCGTTCTTCTACGGCGGGATGGTCCGCGTCAAGAGCGTGCTCAACATGATCATGATGAGCGTCATCGCCATGGGCGTCGTCACCGTGCTGTGGGTGCTCTACGGATACTCCCTTGCCTTCGGTGACGACGTTGGCAACATCGCCGGCAATCCGACCCAATACTGGGGCCTGAAGGGTCTTATCGGGGTCAACGGTGCAGCCGCCAGCGGCAGCACGCCGGTGACGAACATCCCGCTGGCGGGCACGCTGCCGCAGACCGTCTTCGTGGCATTCCAGCTGATGTTCGCCATCATCACGGTGGCATTGATCTCCGGAGCCGTCTCCGACCGGTTGAAGTTCGGCAGCTGGACGATATTCGCCGCACTGTGGGCGACCGTCGTCTACTTCCCGGTCGCGCACTGGGTGTTCTGCAGCGACGGCGTCACCGGAGCCCACGGCGGCTGGATCAACAACAAACTGCACGCGATCGACTTCGCCGGGGGCACGGCGGTCCATATCAACGCCGGTATGGCGGGGTTGGTGTTGGCGATCGTGCTGGGCAAGCGCAAAGGCTGGCCGGCTACCACGTCGCGACCGCACAATGTGCCATTCGTGATGCTGGGTGCGGGTCTGCTGTGGTTCGGTTGGTACGGGTTCAACGCCGGTTCGGCTACCAGTGCAAACGGAGTCGCCGGGTCGACGTTCATCACCACCACGGTGGCCACCGCCGCAGCAATGCTGGCCTGGCTGCTCACCGAGCGCATCCGAGACGGGCATGCGACAACGCTCGGGGCGGCGTCGGGCATCGTGGCCGGACTGGTCGCGATCACCCCCTCGTGTTCGTCGGTCAATGTGCTCGGCGCACTAATAGTCGGTGGAGTGGCCGGTGTCCTATGTGCTTTGGCGGTCGGTCTGAAGTTCAAGCTCGGCTTCGACGACTCGCTGGACGTGGTCGGGGTCCACCTGGTCGGAGGAATCACGGGCACACTGCTGGTGGGCCTACTCGCGGCGCCGCAAACTATCGCTATCGCCGGGGGTGGGGGTCACACGTCGGCAGGATTGTTCTACGGCGGCGGCTTCGCTCAGCTGATCCGGCAGACCATCGGCGCGTCGAGCGTGCTGGCGTACTCGGGCATCGGCACACTTGTCATAGCTCTGCTTCTGAAGTACACCATCGGGCTGCGTCTGAACACCGAAGACGAAGCCACGGGCATCGACGAGGCGGAGCACGCTGAGAGCGGCTATGAGTTCGCGGTTGTCGGCACCAGTTCGGTTCTTGTCCATTCGGCTGAAGAGGGAAAAGGAAATGAAGCTGATCACCGCGATCGTGAAGCCGTTCACGCTCGAGGACATCAAGGCCAGCCTTGAACAGGTGGGAACCCTGGGCATGACGGTCAGCGAAGTTCAGGGGTACGGCCGACAGAAGGGGCACACTGAGGTTTACCGGGGTGCTGAATACTCGGTCGACTTCGTGCCGAAGGTGCGGATCGAGGTCTTGGTCGAAGACTATGACGCAGACAAGGTCCTGGACAGCATCGTGCGGGCCGCACGTACCGGTAAGATCGGCGACGGCAAAGTGTGGGTCAGCGCCGTGGAAACGGTGGTGCGGGTGCGCACCGGCGAACGCGGGGCCGACGCGATTTAATACACGCCGTATGAAGACTCCTCCGGAGTAGCCGATCCGACCTGGACGGGAATGAAACAGCGCGGACCAGAGACACCCGATCCGTCTTCGTCGGAGGCCGCGTCAGTCGGTAGTGCCGACCCGGTAACCGATCTACCCGCAGCCCGGGAAAGCCTGCTCGCCCGCGGGGCGGGTGAACTCGATTCGGCTGCTTTGCGCCAAGCGTGGGGTGATCTGCACGAATCTTGGTTGATCGCAAAGGCCACACAGATTGGTATCACGGCCGGCAGCGGCTTTTCGATCGTGGCGACCGGCTCGCTGGGCCGGCGCGAGCTGGTGCCCTACTCTGACCTGGACCTCCTGCTGTTGCATGATGGCATGCCCACCGACACCGTGCGGCAGGTCGCGGATCAGCTGTGGTATCCGTTGTGGGACGCGAACATTCGTCTTGATCATAGCGTGCGCACGGTTGCCGAGACGCTCCGGGTTGCCGGTGCCGACGTATCGGCCGGCCTGGCCATGCTGGATGCGCGGCACATCGCCGGCGATGAGCAGCTGTCGGCCCGGCTGATCGAGGGCGTGCGGGGGCAGTGGCGGATCGGAATCCGTTCGCTGTTCGGCGAACTCGTCGAAGAGACGCATGCCCGGTGGCGGCGCATAGGTGAGATCGCACACCGCGCTGAACCCGACCTGAAGTTGGGCCGCGGTGGCCTGCGCGATCTTCAGTTGCTCGACGCGCTGGCCATCGCCCAGCTCGCCGACCGCCTCACCGTCGGCCGACCGGAGAATCCGCTGGGTTCGCTGACCGACGCCCACTTGACCCTGCTCAACGTCCGCACCGAACTTCACCGGGTGTCCGGCCGCGGGCATGACCTAGTGTTGGCCCAGTTCGCCGACGAGATCAGCGCGGCCCTGCACATCGGCGACAGATTCGACCTGTCCAGGACGCTGTCCGACGCGGGCCGCACCGTCAGCTATCGCGTCGACGCCGGGCTTCGCACTGCCGGTAACGCGCTTCCGCGGCGTGGGATTTCGGCAATCCGGCGGTGGCCGCGTCGACCGCTGGACGAGGGAGTGGTCGAGTATGACGGGGAGATCGTGCTGGCCCGCGACGCCCGACCGCAAAGCGACCCCATGCTGCTGCTGCGAGTGGCGGCGGCATCGGCGACTAACGGTCTGCCGATTGCGGTGTCCACGCTGAGCCGGCTGGCTGACTCGGCGGCGGAACTCCCGACACCGTGGCCGCGCGAGGCGTTGGACAACTTGTTGGTCCTGCTGGCTGCCGGCCCGGACACGATTGCGGTCATCGAAACCCTCGACCGGACCGGGTTGTGGGTCCGTCTTTTTCCGGAATGGGCCGCGATCCGCGACCTTCCGCCCCGTGACGTCATCCATATCTGGACCGTCGATCGCCATTCGGCCGAGGTCGTCTCGCGAGCAAGGATTTTCACTACCCGGGTGGCTCGTCCCGACTTACTGCTGCTCGCTGCATTGGTGCACGACCTGGGGAAAGGACGGGGTGTCGACCACAGCGTGCTAGGCGCTGAGTTGATCACCCAGATCGGTACCAGGCTCGGTATCTGGCCGTCCGACATCGAATTGCTTGCCAAGCTGGTGCGCCACCACTTGTTGTTGTCGATAGTCGCGACCCGCCAGGACCTCAACGACCCACAGACCATCGCCACCGTCTGCGAGACGTTGGACGGAGATCCGGTATTGCTCGACGTGCTGCATGCGCTGACCGAGGCCGATTCGCTGGCCACCGGGCCAGGGGTGTGGAGTGACTGGAAGGCATCGTTGGTCGGGGACCTGGTGCGCCGCAGCCGGATGGCGATGATCGGTGAGCCGTTGCCGCACGCCGATCCGCTTGACCCCGAGTATCTTTCGCTGGCGGCCGACCACAAGGTGCATGTGGAGCTGCGGCCCGGCAGCAGCCAGCGCCTCTACCACGTGGTGGTGATCGCCCCGGACCAGCGCGGGCTGCTGTCCAAAGCGGCCGGCGTGTTGGCGCTGAACTCGCTGCGCGTGCATTCGGCGTCGGTGAACATTCACGAGGGTTCGGCGATCAGCGAATTCGTTGTCTCGCCGCACTTCGGTTCACCGCCCGCCGCCGGATTGTTGCGTCAGCAACTCGTCGGCGCACTGGGCGGCGAGGTGGATGTATTGGGCACGCTGGAGCAGCGGAACAGCACTGAGAATCCCAAGCCCGTCGGTGAGGCACCGACAGCGGTTCCGGTTCACGGGTCGACCGCCCCGCCGCGGATCTTGTGGTTAGAAGGCGCACCCGACCGATCGCTCGTCGAAGTCCGCGCGTCCGACCGTACCGGTTTGCTTGCGTTGCTTACCGGGGCGCTGGAGCACGCCGGAGCGGACATCGACTGGGCCAAGGTGACCACGCTGGGGTCGATGGTGGACGACGTGTTCTGTGTCAGCTTGCCTGACCATGCAGACGCGCGAAATGTGGTGGAGCAACACTTGTTGGCCGTGCTGGGTGCGCCGGGGGACGTCGCGGCGGTCTAGCCAAGGTCACGATTTTGCAGCCACCCGTGAATTCGTTGGGCGACGTTGGTCCATCCGGGTTCGAGCATCATGTTGTGGCCCATGCGGGGAAAGAACTCGGCTTCGGTCCGGTAAGCCCGCGCCGTCGCGCGCACCTCAGCTTTGCTGACCATGCCGTCTTCCTCGGCGCCGAGGACCAGTATGGGCGTGGTTACCCGTTTGGATCTGACGCGGCGGAGCAGCGGGTCGATCAGGGAGGCACGCACAGCCTCGGATTGCACGCTGGCCGCGCACGATTCCACGATGTCGTCTGGCGTGTGTGTGCTGAAGAGGTGCTCGCGAACAAGAGCTGGGGTACCGATGAACCCGGTCAAATTGCCGACGGGCAGCGATCGTAACGAGACCCATGGGTGGCGGCTCCAGATGCGCGTTGCCAGTCCCAGCACGCCTTGGGGCGGTACCGATGCCACCAGGACAGCGGCCGGGGCGTCGCGGTCTTCCAGGTAGCGCTGCACGACGAAGCCACCCAGGGAATGTGCAACGAGCACCGGCCGGCCGTCCAAATCGTCGGCGATGGCGCGGACATCGCCGACATAGTCAGCGATGGAACATGTGTGAAATCGCTTGGTGGTGGGGCTCGCGCCGTGTCCGCGCAAGCTCACGGCGACCGCGCGATAGCCGGCATCGGCAAAGAAGTCGAGGAAGTTGTCCCAACACGCCGCGGAATGCCAACCGCCGTGCACGAAAAGCAGCGGTACCGGATGGGCTCCGCTACCGGACCCCTTGTCGATCAGCTCGAGCATGAGCTGACCTTTGTTTGACGCTATTCATCCGTCAAGCCGCGGTCATCGTCGCGCGGCTAACGCTGATTGCCGGGCTCGCCCCCTCGCCCCTGCGCGGCTGGGGGTGCCCCGACCTCATCGCGCTGCGCGTCCCCCTCGCCGCTAACGCGGCTGGGGGCGCCCCCACTGCATCGTCGCGCGGCTAACGCTGATTGCCGGGTTCCTCAGCCCGCCGCTTGCGCGGCGCGCATCGTCGCCCGGCTGGTTTGATTGCCGGGCTCGCCCCCTCGCCGCTGCGCGGCTGGGGGTGCCCCCACCTCATCGCGCTGCGCGTCCCCCTCGCCGCTAACGCGGCTGGGGGCGCCCCCACTGCATCGTCGCCCGGCTAGGCTGGGCGGCGTGTTTGAATCGCTGTCCGACCGGCTGACCGGCGCCCTGCAGGGGCTGCGCGGCAAGGGCCGGCTGACCGACGCCGACATCGATACCACCACCCGCGAAATTCGGCTGGCGCTGCTAGAAGCCGACGTCTCGCTGCCGGTGGTGCGCGAGTTCGTCGCCCGGATCAAAGACCGGGCCAAAGGCGCCGAGGTGTCCGGTGCTCTCAATCCGGCGCAGCAGGTCGTCAAGATCGTCAACGAGGAGCTCGTCGGAATCCTGGGCGGGCAGACTCGTCTACTGGCGTTCGCGAAGACGCCGCCGACCGTGGTGATGCTGGCCGGCCTGCAAGGCTCCGGTAAGACCACGCTGGCCGGCAAGCTGGCGTTGTGGCTGCGCGGCCAAGGCCATACTCCGCTGCTGGTGGCCTGCGACCTGCAGCGGCCGGGCGCGGTGAACCAGTTGCGCATCGTGGGGGAGCGGGCCGGTGTCACGGTGTTCGCGCCACACCCGGGCATATCGGCCGACGCCGACGCCGCGCAGCAAGCCGGTCCCGGTGATCCGGTCGCCGTCGCCTCGGCCGGACTCGCGGAGGCTCAGGCCAAACATTTCGACGTGGTGATCGTCGACACCGCCGGTCGGCTGGGCATCGACGAGGAGCTAATGTCCCAGGCCGCGGCCATCCGGGATGCCGTCGACCCCGACGAGGTGTTGTTCGTCCTGGACGCGATGATCGGCCAGGACGCGGTCACCACCGCTGAGGCGTTCCGCGAGGGTGTGGGCTTCACCGGGGTGGTGCTGACCAAGCTGGACGGTGACGCCCGCGGCGGCGCCGCGTTGTCGGTCCGCGAAGTCACCGGTGTGCCAATTCTTTTCGCGTCGGCCGGCGAGAAGCTCGAGGACTTCGACGTCTTCCATCCGGACCGGATGGCCAGCCGCATCCTGGGCATGGGCGATGTGTTGAGCCTCATCGAGCAGGCCGAGCAGGTCTTCGATGCGCAGCAGGCCGAAGCCGCCGCCGCCAAGATCGGGTCCGGCGAGCTGACGCTGGAGGATTTCCTCGAGCAGATGCTGGCTATCCGCAAAATGGGACCGATCGGCAACCTGCTGGGGATGCTGCCCGGCGCGGGCCAAATGAAGGAGGCGTTGGCCGCCGTCGACGACAAACAACTCGATCGGCTGCAGGCCATCATTCGCGGAATGACGCCGCAAGAGCGCGCCGATCCGAAGATCATCAACGCCTCGCGACGCCTGCGCATCGCCAACGGATCCGGTGTGACGGTATCTGAGGTCAATAGCCTGGTCGACCGATTCTTCGAGGCCCGCAAGATGATGTCGTCGATGGTCGGCAGCATGGGCATACCCGGATTAGGACGAAAGTCAGCGACCCGAAAATCCGCGAAAGCCAAGGGCGGCAAAGGCAAGAAGGGTAAGAAGCGCGGCCCGACGCCGCCCAGGGTCCGCGGACCGTTGGGCGCGGGGATGCCGGGCATGCCGGCGGGATTCCCCGATCTGGCGAACATGCCCGAGGGTCTGGACGAGCTGCCGCCCGGCCTGGCCGACTTCGATCTGTCCAAGCTGAACTTCCCGGGCAAGAAGTAGCCGCACCCGTGCGTCTGCACCTTCGAGGGGTGGGGCTGCCCGATGAAGAACCCGTCGAGCTGTGGATCGTCGACGGCCGGATCAGCCGCGAACCGGTCACCGGCGCTGACACGGTTTTCGACGGTGGCTGGGTCCTGCCCGGGCTGGTCGACGCGCACTGCCACGTCGGGCTGGGGTCGCATGGCGGCGGGAACGAGATCGGCGAAGCGATCGTACAGGCCGAGACCGAACGCGAGGCCGGCGCGTTGCTGCTGCGCGACTGCGGCTCGCCAACCGACACCCGCAGCCTCGACGACCGCGCCGACCTGCCGCGCATCATCCGAGCCGGGCGGCATCTGGCCCGACCCAAGCGGTATTCGCGGGGCCTGGCAATCGACATCGAAGACGAGTCGCAGCTGCCGGACCTGGTGGCCGAGCAGGCGCGCCGCGGTGACGGCTGGGTGAAGCTGGTCGGCGACTGGATCGATCGCGAGTTAGGCGATTTGGCCCCGCTGTGGTCCGACGCAGTGCTCAAGACGGCGATCGAGGTTGCGCATGACCACGGGGCACGCGTCACGGCTCATGTCTTCGGCGAAGACGCGCTGCCCGGACTGATCAACGCGGGGATCGACTGCATCGAACACGGCACCGGGCTGACCGACGACGCCATCGAACTGATGGTCGAGCACGGAACCGCCCTGGTGCCCACGCTGATCAATATCGAAAACTTCCCCGGCATCGCCGATTCTGCGACCCGCTACCCGAATTACGCCGCGCATATTCGCGACTTGTACGCCAAGTGCTATCCGCGGGTGGCCGCAGCCCGGGACGCCGGCGTACCGGTATATACCGGTACCGACGCCGGCAGCATGGTTGCCCACGGGCGGATCGCCGACGAGGTCGAGGCGCTCAGGGGCATCGGGATGAGCGCGACCGAGGCGCTGGGCGCGGCATGCTGGGATGCCCGTCGCTGGCTGGGCCGGCCAGGCCTGGACGACGGCGCGTCGGCAGACCTGTTGTGCTACAACGACGATCCACGTCACGGTCCGGCCGTGCTGAACCGGCCTGACATGGTCATCCTGCGCGGACAGACGTTCTGATCAACGGGCCGGCGGATAGGATCTGTGGATGCCGCTGCGCCCTGGTGCGAGCTTTGCCGGATACACCATCGTTCGGATGCTGGGCACCAGCGGGATGGGCGAGGTCTATCTGGCGCAGCACCCCAAGCTGCCACGCCGCGATGCGTTGAAAATCCTACCCGCGGCGACGATGGACGACGCCGAGTTCCGCGCGAGATTCAGGCAGGAAGCCGAGATCGCGACAACGCTGTACCACCCGCACATCGTGCAGGTGCACGACCGCGGCGAATTTGAAGGACAGCCGTGGACCGCAATGGACTACGTCGATGCCACCAACGTCGCCGAGCTCATGCGCGAGCGGTTTCCGGCCAGCATGCCGCCGGGCGAGGTACTGGCGATCATCACCGCCGTGGCCGGGGCGCTGGATTATGCACACCAGCGTGGAATACTGCATCGCGATGTCCAACCTGCCCGGATCTTGCTGACAAATCCGGGCGACGGCGAACAACGGATCCTGTTGACCGACTTCGGCATACCGGGCCAACTCGATGACGCCAGCACATCGACGGCAACCAATTTGCCGCTTGGACCGCGCCCGTATGCCGCACCGGAACAGCTGACGGGCTCAGACATCGACGGGCGCGCCGATCAATACGGGCTGGCCGCCACCGCATTTTATCTGCTCACGGGTGCGCCACCGTACGAGGATGCCAACCCGGTCGCCGCCACCGCCCGTGCAAAACTCAGCGATCGGCGCGTTGATCTGGCGCGATTCGACGGCGTCTTTTCTACCGCCTTCGCCGAGAACCCCGCAGACCGGTTCGGCAGCTGCCGCGAGTTCGCCGAAGCGCTGACCGAACGAGCCGCTGCGTCGCTCGGTGATCGCAGCCCCGAGGCTGTGCTGACCCTCGACTACCCCGGCGACGCAACGCCCACGGCGAAAGACGCTTTAGGCGAAGCCGATCGCAGGCGAGCGAAGTCGAGACCGCGCAGTCGGATACTGCACTCGGCTACAGCGACTTTGGCGCGGCGATCCGCGCGTCGGCGCGACAGATTGTCTTCATGGACAACGCGGCCGGCGACCGCCGCTGCGGGATCATCAGCGCCGGTACGGACAAGACGCAGCACGTGGATCTTGCTCGGCTCAGCGTTCGCGGCTGGGCTGATACTGTCCATCGGTCTACTCGGCGTCGGCATTACGATCGGCCGGAAGAACGGCACGACCTCCAACCAGGCGAGCAGCCCCGGAATCGTTACCACCACCGTGGCCGCCGCCCCAACGACGAGCGCCTCACGTCAACCTCTTGTCGTCCTCGACGGCGGCTACCGCCTGGAGCTGGATCGTTCACAACAGACATACAACGACACGCCCGACCCACAACCACCCAATGTGACCACGTGGTGGGCATTTCGATCATCGTGCACGCCTACTGGATGCCTTGCCAGTGGCGTCCTGCTCGACGACGACAACCACCAGACGGCGAGCAATAAAGCTGGTGGCCGTTCCGTCGTCTTGGACCTCCGCGACGATGCCTGGCAATCACGACCGGAAACGCTGCAGTTCCCGTGCGCCGGACTGAACGGAACAGCGGCCAAGGAGACCACGACGGGGGTGATGTCATTGCAGCCGCAGGGTCACAGCTCGCTGCGGGGCATGATGACGGTGACCGTCCAGACCAATGAGTGCGGCCAAATCGGCGGGCGCATCGTAATTCCGGCAGTCGCCGTCCGAGTCAGCGATGTGCCGCCCGGCATCGACGTGCCCAGCCCGCCGCCCACCAGCACCTCCGCTCCGGTTGCCACGACGACGCCGACTCGCTGATCGGGTCGCCCGGCGTGGCTTTTCGGTCGGCCACGGGATTGCGCTTGGGCCTGGACGCCGCGCCTCGACGCGGCTTCAATCAAATTGCGACACCCCAAGCCAGAAGTGGACCGGCCATGACGGACAAAGACCAGACATATGCTGTCGACGAGTTGGCCGACTTCGTGGTCAGCGCCGAGCAGGGCGATGTGAGCGGGCACGTGCTGGCCACGCTGAAGCGTAACGTTCTGGACAGCATTGCCTGCGCGCTCGGCGCCCTCGACGGAGAACTCCTCCCCGAGATCCGTGCACACGCCGAACAGTTCAGCAGCCGCCCGACAGCGACCTTCGTCGGTGGTGGACGCGCATCAGTGGATCAGGCAGCCTTCTTCAACGCGGTGCTGGTGCGCTACCCCGATCTGCTCGACACATATCTGACTCCCGGCGGTCTGTGCCACCCGGCGGACAACTTCGGCGCGATTTTCGCGGTTGCTGAACACGTCGACGCGCGCGGAGCAGATTTCCTGGTGGCCCTCGCGATCGCCTACGAGATTCAATGTCGTTTCAGCGCAGAAGTTCCGGTCATGGCCCACGGCCTCAACCACGCGCTGCAACTGGCGATCTCGGCGGCCGCCGGCTCGGCAAAGCTACTCGGGCTCGACGCCGCGCACATCGCCGACGCCATCGCCGCCTCTGCCGTGGACAACGTGTCACTGGCTGCTGTGCATGCCGAACCCGTCTCGACCTGGAAAGGCATCTCACCGGCCATCACCGGGATGCGCGCGGTCTACAACACGATGCTCGCGAGCCGCGGGATCACTGGGCCCCGAGCACTTTTCGAGGGCCCCAGCGGCCTCGAGCAGTTGTTCGGCCAGCCGATCGACTTGCACACTTTCGACCGGTCGCTGACCGCCGTCGAGCAGACCTACCTCAAGCAGTACTGCTCACTGATTCACGGCCAGGCGATCATCGACGCGACGCTGGCACTTCGCGACGAGCACGGCATCACCGGTGCCGACGTCGCGTCGGTGACGCTCGAGGTCTTCCAAGGCGCGTTCGACTTCGCCGGCGGTGGTCATTACGGGAACAAGGATCACCCGTGGACCAAGGAGCAGGCGGACTACAACCTCAAATACCTCGTGGGCGTCGCACTGCTGGACGGTCAGGTGGGCCCCGAACAGCTCGAGACCGAACGTGTCCGCCGCGGCGATGTCCAGGACCTGCTGGCGCGGGTGCACGTCAAAGCCGCACCCGACCTGACCGAGGCCTATCCCGAACGCACGGGGGCTCGCGTGCACGTCGCACTGAACGACGGCCGCGAATTTCACCGCGAAGAATCCGACTTCGAAGGATCACCCACTCGACCCATGTCGTGGGACCGTGTGGTGGAGAAGTTCCACTGGCTTGGCGAACCGTTCGCCGACGCCGCGCTTCGCGCCGAGATCATCGACGCGGTGCAGCGCCTCGACGAGATCTCCGTCACCGAGCTTGCCGGGCTTCTCGGTGCGGTGAGTCCCGACGCGCAGCGTCGCCGAACCAGGGGACGGCTGTAGCGAGCCGAGCTAAGAAAGATTGCGAGCGCTCACTATCTATGCTAGTTTCGCTACACCCCAATGATGTGGAGGAAGACAGTGACCTACGACGTGATCATTCGCGACGGATTGTGGTTCGACGGCACCGGCAGCGCGCCGCAGACCCGCACGCTGGGCATCCGCGACGGCATCGTGTCTTCGATATCCGCCGGGCCGCTGGACGAGACCGGCTGCGCCGAGGTGATCGACGCGAAGGGCAAGTGGGTCGTCCCCGGCTTCGTCGACGTGCACACCCACTACGACGCCGAGGTGTTGCTGGATCCCGGATTGCGAGAGTCGGTGCGCCACGGTGTCACCACGGTGCTGCTGGGCATGTGCTCGCTGTCGACGGTCTACGCGAACTCCGATGACGCCGCTGATCTTTTCAGCCGAGTCGAGGCGGTGCCGCGCAATTTCGTCTTGAGCGCGCTGGAAGCCAACAAGACGTGGTCGACGCCTGCGGAATACGTAGGGGCAATCGACAGCCTCCCACTGGGCCCGAACGTCAGCTCGCTGTTGGGCCATTCGGATCTACGGACCGCGGTGCTCGGCCTTGATCGCGCCACCGACGACAACGTTCGACCCACCGTCGCCGAACTCGACAGGATGGCGGCATTGCTCAACGATGCGCTCGACGCCGGACTGCTCGGCATGTCCGGGATGGACGCGGCGATCGACAAGCTCGACGGCGACCGCTTCCGCTCCCGAGCGCTCCCGTCCACGTTCGCGACGTGGCGTGAGCGGCGCAAGCTGATCAAAGTGCTGCGCAAGCGCGGACGTATCCTGCAAAGCGCACCCAATGTGGCCAAAGCGGAGTCAGGGCTGTTGTTCTTCCTGGCCAGCAGCCCAATGCTCGGGCTGCGCAAGCGGGTTCGCATGAGCCTACTGGTGTCTGCCGACGCGAAGTCGATGCCGTTGGCCGTACACGTCTTTGGCCTGGGCACCCGGCTGCTCAACTTCTTGCTGGGCTCTCAGGTGCGCTTTCAGCATCTGCCGGTTCCGTTCGAGCTGTACTCCGACGGAATCGACTTGCCGGTCTTCGAAGAGTTCGGCGCGGGCACCGCGGCGCTGCACCTGCGCGATCAATTGGAGCGCAACACGTTACTGGCCGACAAGGAATACCGCCGCAAGTTCCGCCGCCAGTTCGACCGCATCAAACTCGGACCGTCGCTGTGGCACCGCGACTTCCACGAAGCCGTGATCGTCGAATGCCCCGACCAGACGTTGGTCGGAAGGAGCTTCGGGAAGATCGCCGACGAACGGGGGCTGCACCCGCTGGACGCCTTCCTCGACGTCCTCGTCGAAAACGGTGAGCGCAACGTGCGCTGGACCACCGTCGTCGCCAACCATCGGCCCAAGCAGCTCAACAAGTTGGCCGCCGAGCCGTCCATCCACATGGGCTTCTCCGACGCCGGGGCGCACCTGCGCAACATGGCCTTCTACAACTTCTCGCTGCGACTGCTCAAGCGCACGCTGGACGCCCAACGGGACGGCAAACCGTTCCTCACCGTCGAGCACGCGGTGCATCGCCTGACCGGCGAAGTCGCCGAATGGTTCGGCCTGGACGCCGGCACGCTGCGCAAGGGTGACCGCGCCGACTTTGTGGTCATCGATCCGGCCGGCCTGGACGACTCGGTCGACGGCTACTACGAGGAGAAGGTTCCGTTCTACGGCGACCTGAGCCGCATGGTCAACCGCAACGACGCGGCCGTCGTGGCCACCGGCGTCAACGGTGCGATCGTGTTCCGCGACGGCCAATTCCGGGATGGCTATGGAAAGACCGTGAAGTCGGGCCGTTATCTGCGGGCCGCTGCGGGTCAACTGCAGCCCGCCGGCTCGAGTGCGCAGGTGTGACGATGGCGAGGACCCAGCAGCAGCGCCGGGAAGAAACGGTCGCGCGACTGCTCGAGGCCAGCATCGCGACGATCATCGAAGTCGGATACGCCCGCGCGTCCGCGGCCGTGATCACCAAGCGCGCCGGGGTATCGGTCGGGGCGCTGTTCCGGCACTTCGACACGATGGGCGACTTCATGGCGGCCACGGCTTACGAGGTGCTGCGGCGTCAACTCGACTCGTTCACCAAGCGGGTCGCCGCAATACCCTCCGACCGGCCGGCGTTGGAGGCGGCGCTGACCATCCTGCGGGACATCACCAGCAGCTCCACCAACGCGGTGCTCTACGAACTGATGATCGCCGCGCGCACCGACGAAAAGCTCAACGCCACTCTGCAACACGTCCTGGAGCAGTACAGCACGAAGATCTGCGACGCCGCGCGCGCATTGCCCGGTGCCGAGAGCTTGCCACAGGAGACTTTCCCGGTCCTGGTGGCGCTGTTGAACAACACCTTCGACGGAGCCGCGTTGGTAGGAGCGGTGCTACCACAACCGGAACTTGAGCAGCGACGGATTCAACTGTTGTTGTCGCTGCTGAGCGGAGTTGGCCTACCGGCCTGAACGTACTACCGGTCGGTGAGTTTGCTGACGGCGTCGTCCAGCGTCCGGCACAACGACATCATCTCGTTGATCCCCAGCAAGGTGAGCGGCCGGTGGGTGGCCGGCCCGTCGGCCACGACGCAGAACGGGGTGGAGTCGCCCAGGCTATCGCGGGTTTTCATCAGGACGCTGATCCCGGCTGAGCCGAGAAACTCGACTTTGGATAGGTCGACGATCAAGCCTTTCGGTTTTTTGGCGAGCGCGGAATCGAGGGACTCGACCAACCCTGGGGCGGTGAGCATGTCCACGCTGCCGCTCACCGATACCACCACCAGCCCAGCGACCAACGACTCGTGCGCGTTGAAGTCGTCCTTGTCAGATTGAGGTGGCAAGCCCGACGCCGCGGGTTGGTTTTCGGCCGTCATCGATCTTCACTCCTTGCGGGCACCTGCGTCTGCTGCATGCGACGCAAGCCTTGGTTGGCAATGGCTGTCGACTCAACCGATGGACAGCGCCGACGCATCTCGACACGATGCCGTGAAAGCTGGTATTGGGCAACTGCAAAATAGGATGTAACGGCAAAGGAAGACTAGCAAAGCCCGGAACGTGTCGGCATCGGCCTACAGAACGCCGATCGCCGATTGCGGGTTGAGGGCGAAACCCCAGTCGAGCAGGCTGCCGGCTTGATCCCAGTAGGTCGGCCCGCCCTCGTGCACGAGCCCGTACATCATGGCGACCACCAGGCGGCGGCCGCCGCGGGCAGCGGCGCCGACGAACGTCTTGCGTGCCGCGTCGGTGAAGCCGGTCTTGCCCCCGATCGCGCCCGGGTAGCGGTGTAGCAGCTCGTCCTGGTTGCTGATCGGGTGATCGCCGTTATCGCCCGGGAACATCGCCGATGGCTCGGCGGTGATCTGGGCGAACACCGGGTTGGCCATCGCTGCCCGGAAGATGACGGCCAGGTCGTGCGCCGTGGACCAGCCCGAGCCCCCCGGCCCGTCCAAGCCGGACGGTGTCGATGCGTGGGTGTTCACCGCGCCGAGCGATGCGGCTTTGGCGTCCATCTTGGCGACGGCGGCGCCCGGCCCGCCCAACATGTGCGCCAGCGTGTTGGCAGCGTCGTTACCCGACACCAGCAGCAGGGCGTCGAGCAGTTGGCGGGCCGTATAGGTGCGGCCGGCCTTCATGCCCACACAGTTGCATTCGACGTGGCTGTCGGCCTCGTCGGCGACCACCGTGGAGTCCAGGCTCAGCTCGTCCAGGGCCGCCAATGCCAACAGCACCTTGATAGTGCTGGCGGGTGGGTGCTGCACGTTCTCGTCCCGCTCGGCCAGCACCTGACCGGAATCGAGATCAGCGACCAGCCAGGTCTGCGCCGGACCATCGGGGATCGGTACCGAGCCGACCGGCTGCACGCCAGCGTCGGCCCACGCTGATGTGTTGCAGCCAACGAGGGCGAGAACAGCCGCGACTGCGGCGAGGAGCATCCGCATGGCCGCTGAGCTTACCGGCCCGGCTCGCCCCTCGCCGCTCCGCGGCCGGGAGGTGCCCCCACCTCGGTCGCGTCGCGACCCGCATCGTCGCCGGGCGGCTTGCCGGCTCTCCGGATCGGCTTTCCGGCCCGCGCCGCCCGTCGTGGGAATCGCGGTGTTCAATCGACCCATGTTGAGCCAGGCCGAAATTTCTGACCGGCTGGAAATCCAGCAGCTGCTGGTGGACTACTCCAGCGCCATCGATCTGCGCCGATTCGACGACCTCGACGCGGTGTTCACACGCGATGCTTACATCGACTTGCAGGAACCTAAAGGGCAGTAAATACTCCCGTGCGTCTCTGACTGTGAGCTGCCGAGGGACAACTCGCTCGGAGTCAACAACCACAACCCGCCCGGTAGAAGATGTCACGATTGAGTCCGAGTCGTTTCAGTCGCTAGAGCCGAAGCAGTCCAAGTAGGGGGCTAACCCGGGCTTAGCAGGCAAGTCCGCAGGAAGGGATTGCCATGCCTGAGCTCAAGGGATTCTCGCATGTTGACCTGACGGTCTCGGATCGCGAGCGAGCGGCCGCTTGGTGGCAGGACGTGATGGGCTTCACGCTCGTAAACCGCCTTCGCAGCGAGAGCTTTGACTGCTTTACGCTGATGCACCCGACGGGTCTGGTTGTGTCAGTCATGACTCACGATGCGCCGCTCGGCGGCGCGTTCGATGAACGGCGCGTCGGTCTGGATCACCTGGCGTTCGAGGTGGCGGATCGAGCCGAACTGGACAAGTGGGTCACGCATCTCGACGCGAAGGGCGTAGCGAACACGGGCATCATCGACATAGGGTTCGGGCCGACTTTGGTCTTTCGCGATCCGGACAACATCCAACTCGAGTTCTTCCTGCATCCCTGGAGTGCCGACGAAGTGGCGGGGCTTATGTCTGAAGGCGATTCAGCGAGCGTAGGTGCGCTCTTGGAATCTGTGCAGCAGAAGGCCGATGAGGAGCGAACGTAACGGGGGGACAACCCGCGACAGGCGACATGCTGGCCAACGACAACCCGAGCTTCACGGGTACACCGGACATTCTCAAAGCCATCTCGGCGGCCATGTCGGGCACCTGCCCCGACGCGCCAACCAGCGACCGCTTTGACGAGTCGGACCCACATCCACCTGGGCCGGGCCAGTGAGGAGGCGGCACGACCGGTCGGGGGAGATAGCATCCGCTGGTAATGCTTCCTGACCCCTTTGGTGGCGCTGGTGTCGTTGTCTTCGTATACCTCGGCTACGTCCCAGCCTTTTCGGCGCACAGCCGCAGGCAGTCCTCAAGATGCCGTGAGACAGCCAATCCTTCCCCGGTGCGGTCTAGCGACTGGCGGAGGTACACACCGGCTTTGACGGGCCTTGCGGTCAGCTTGATGGCGCGGTCTTCCAGGGTCGCGGTCATCGCGCCCTCAGTGGCGCGTTAGCGGACCAGAGCACTTCCTCGCGAAGGTTGCGGCTGCGCCAGCCGTCCGGGGTGCGGACCATGTCGTGGTGGTAGTAGCCGCCGAAGTAGGTCAGCCCCTTCATGCCGGGGAATTGCATTGGGTTGAAGACCGCCGCCCGGACCTGGGCGCTGTCGCCGGTCACCTCGGCCTCGATGTTGGTGATGTAGTGCATGCCGCGCCAGTCGAAGGTGCCGAGGGTCTTAGTCAGCCACTCAACGACCTGGTCGCGTTGGCCGGTCATCCCGCCTGACGCCGCGTAGTCAATGAACGCGTCCTCGGTGAACACGGAGCGGTACAGCTCCCAGTCCCTGGTGTCGAGGGAGCGGGAATAGCGGGCTAGCAGTTGCTGGATCTCGATAGCGTCGACGATTTCAGTACCGTTCATTGCCTCCGCTTTCGCTTGACATCGGTGCCAGTTTTACGGCGTGCAGCTTACCCACATAGCTCCCAGGAGAGGGGAGGGGTTGACGGGGGCCTTGGGCCGTGTCACCTGTGTGTGCGGCGGATTGTGACTCGACTGACACAGCTAGATTTAAGTGCACTTGAACTGCTTACATCGATTACACGGCCCTCGGGGCATCGAGGGCCGCTATCCGGAGGTGAAGGCCTGGCTGGCTGAGGTGTTGCCGAATTTCCCGATGTATTCGCACATGCTGGGCAACTTCTCGGTGCGCGTCGACGGGGACACCGCGTCGTCGCGAACAATCTGCTTCAACCCGATGGTCCTCGGCGGAGATAAAGGGCAGGTGATGTTTTGCGGGCTCTGGTACGAGGACGAGTTCCTCCGCACCCCAGAGGGCTGGCGGATGACACCCCAGAAGGCTGGCGGATGACCCGTCGGGTGGAAACCAAGTGCTTCCAGAAAATTCTCTGAAGCCCGAGACCAACCCAGGCGAATTTTCGCTGCGTGGCCATGCTCTGGCACAATGGGCGGCTGTCCGCCCTGCGACAGTGCCCTTTCGGGCGTGGCCCGGCGCGGCACTCACGCGAGGCAAAACCGGATTCCGGCATCCCGCCCGAATCGCTGAATTGCAGCGTGACACCCACAGGAGAAGTCGCTTAACCATGTCTGTAAAGATCAAGCTCAGCCGGCTTGGCAAGATCCGCAATCCCCAGTACCGCATCGCCGTCGCTGACTCGCGGACGCGCCGCGAGGGTCGTGCAATCGAGATCATCGGCAGATATCACCCGAAGCAAGATCCGAGCCTCATCGAGATCGACTCCGAGCGTGCCCAGTACTGGCTGTCGGTAGGCGCTCAGCCCACCGAGCCCGTCCTCAAGCTGCTGAAGATCACCGGTGATTGGCAGAAGTTCAAGGGGCTGCCCGGCGCCGAAGGCAAATTGAAGGTCGCCGAGCCCAAGCCGAGCAAACTGGAGCTGTTCAACGCCGCGCTGGCCGCTGCCGACGGATCTCCCGACACTGAGGCCGCGACACCGAAGAAGAAGAGAGCGCCGGCCAAGAAGGCCGCCGCGTCGGACAAAGCCGAGAAAGCTGACGAAAAAGCCGACGAAGCCGTCAAGCCGTCCGATGAAGCCGAGCCGGCCGAAGGCAGCGAGCAGGCCGAACCGGCAACCGAGAGCTGACCGCAGCCATGAGTACCGTCGTCGTCGACGCCGTCGAACATCTGGTCCGCGGGATCGTCGACAACCCCGACGAAGTCCGAGTCGATCTGGTGACCAGCAGACGTGGCAGGACCGTCGAGGTGCACGTCCACCCCGACGATCTCGGCAAGGTGATCGGTCGCGGCGGCCGCACCGCGACCGCATTGCGCACGCTGGT
Source organism: Mycobacterium sp. (assembly GCF_052143115.1). Taxonomy (GTDB): domain Bacteria; phylum Actinomycetota; class Actinomycetes; order Mycobacteriales; family Mycobacteriaceae; genus Mycobacterium. Next base: position 4,842 of record NZ_JBKQTQ010000053.1, on the reverse strand, counting down.
CGCCGGAATCGGTGGCCGCGGCATCCGAGTCGATGTGGTGGACACCGACCAGTAGCGGGGCCGGGCCCATGGAACTGCGTTGGAGCTGACAGTCGGGCGCGTGGTCAAGGCCCACGGCGTGACCGGCGAGATCGTCGTCGAGGTTCGCACCGATGACCCCGAAGTGCGGTTCGCACCGGGCGCTGTATTGCGCGCCAAGGCTTCCGATCATCGTGAGCGCAAGTGCATCGTGGCGGCGGTCCGTCCGCACGGGAGCCGACTTCTGCTGCGGTTGGAGGGGGTGGCCGACCGTGACGCGGCCGACGCGCTGCGGGGCAGCTTGTTCGTCATCGACTCCGACGACTTGCCGCCCATCGACGAGCCGGACACCTACTACGACCACCAGCTGGAAGGTCTTCTGGTGCGGACGACGGATGGCCGCGATATCGGCACCGTCGCCGAGGTTTTGCACACCGCGGCCGGCGAACTGCTGGCGGTCAACCGAGCCGACGCCGGCGAGTTGCTGGTGCCGTTCGTGAGCGCGATCGTCATGTCGGTGTCGTTGGACTCTCGCATCGTCGAAATCGATCCGCCCGACGGCTTGCTCGAACTGGAGACCTGAGGACCAATATGAAGATTGACGTCGTCACGATCTTCCCGTCCTACTTGGATCCGCTGCGACAATCGTTGCCGGGCAAGGCGATAGAGTCGGGTCTCGTCCAGCTCGAAGTGCACGATCTGCGGAAATGGACCCACGATGTGCACCACTCGGTGGACGACGCGCCATACGGCGGCGGTCCGGGGATGGTTATGAGGGCGCCGGTTTGGGGCGATGCACTGGACGAGATCTGTTCGCAGGAAACACTTCTCGTTGTTCCGACGCCTGCGGGCGCATTGTTCACCCAGGCGTCCGCGCAGCGGTGGAGCAGCGAGGCGCATCTGGTGTTCGCCTGCGGTCGCTATGAGGGGATCGACCAGCGGGTCATCGACGACGCCGCCGAGCGGATGCGAGTGGAAGAGGTCTCGATCGGAGACTACGTACTGCCGGGAGGGGAATCGGCGGCACTGGTGATCATCGAGGCGGTGCTGCGACTGCTGCCCAATGTTCTGGGCAATCCGCTTTCGCACCAGGATGATTCGCATTCCTGCGGTCTGCTGGAGGGCCCGTCGTACACCAGGCCGCCGAGCTGGCGCGGACTGGACGTCCCCGAGGTTCTGCTGTCCGGCGACCACGCGCGCGTCGAGACTTGGCGACGGCAGGCTTCCGAGCAGCGCACCCGTGAACGCCGTCCCGACCTATGGCATCGAGATCGACCTTAGCGCAGATTTCAGCGAGAAATCCTGCACCACCGTCGATCTCGGCGAGCAACGGCTCAGATTCGCCCGGAAGGGAACATCGTCTTGACCGCCTGGGTGATCGTTGCCCGCGCGGTGGCGTCATCGGAGGGCTGCAGCGACTCGATCACCATGACGTAGCGTCGGTCGGCGCCGACGATCCCGGTGGACAGGTGCATCCAGCTGCCGCCGTCCATACAGCACATCCACCCCTGCTTGACGGCAACGGGTTCGGCGTACAGCCCGTCGGGAATGCCGAACCGCTGGGGGTAGCCATCGGCCCCGATTGCGGTGGATCCGGCGAGGTCGTCGACGATGACCTGCGCCCATTCCTCAGACAGGCCGCCGGACCCGTTGAGCAGCATGCCGTAATAGCGAACCAAATCGGAAGCTGAACTCATCGTGTTCCACCACCGCCCGTCGCTGGGCGGCGCGGTGGACGTCAGCCCGTAGCGGGCCGCGACGTCGGTGATGATCGCCTCACCGCCACGCTCGGCCCAGAACGTCTCCGCGGCGCCATCGTCGGAGGAGCGCAGCATGCTGTCCAGGGCCTCGCGGTCTGCCGTCGACAACCGGCGATTCTCCTCTACGCCGCCCGATTCCTGCGACAGCACCTCATCCGCGATGAAGAGCTTGGCCACCGACGCGATCGCGACGAGCTGGTCATTGCCGTTGGAAAGCAGTTGGTTGTTGGCTCGGTCGAGGACCGCAACCGAGACGGTGGCGCCGTTCGCGGCAGCGTCTTGGGTGGCCTGCTCGATGCGGGCTGGCAATCCGTCGAATGCGGCGCCGGGCACTGCGTTCGGTGACTTGGGCGGCATGCTCGCTTGCACCGGGGGCGCGACGACGTGGGGCGCACCCGATGCGCCACCGGGAGCGCCGTACACCTTCGCTTCGACACTCGCCACCAACGCCGTTAGTACCGCTGCCGCGGCGATCAGCAGCATCGGCGCCCGCGCTGGCATGGTTCTCCACTTCACGCATGTAAACCTTGGTCCTATGTATCATTCGCCCCCGTCACGGCGGGGTAAGCAGGATCGGCGATTCGCGGTGATTTCACTGCCTGGTCCCGATCTGGCACAATTGACCAGTTGTCTCCAGTGGCTGTCGGTCGGCTTGTCCGCTCCCGCCTGCTGCGAGACGCGCCGAGATGCCCGAATCCATCGGCTTGGTTGACTGTCCACGCGTCCACCGCGTGAGCATCAGCACGCAGCCGCGACTGCAAGGAAGTGTCCGTCGAAATGAACACGCTGGACTTCGTCGACAAGTCGTCGCTGCGCGACGACATCCCGGCCTTCAGCCCCGGCGACACGATCAACGTGCACGTCAAGGTGATCGAGGGCGCCAAAGAGCGCATCCAGGTATTCAAGGGCGTGGTGCTGCGTCGGCAAGGCGGCGGGATCCGCGAGACCTTCACCGTGCGCAAGGAGAGCTACGGCGTAGGCGTCGAACGGACCTTCCCGGTGCATTCGCCGAATATCGACCACATCGAGGTCGTTACCCGCGGTGATGTCCGCCGCGCCAAGCTCTACTACCTGCGAGAGCTGCGCGGCAAGAAAGCCAAGATCAAAGAGAAGCGCTGACCTGGTGCGGCGGGGTGGCTGTCCCGTCGGCGCGTGGCGGCCCGCGACCGCGCGGACCGCGCTGGCTAGGCTGACGCAGTGACCGAAACCACCGACTCGGCGCCTGAAGGCCAACCCGAGTCTGATCCGGCCAAGCCAGAAGCCGCGACGAGCGGTCCGGCCACCACTGAAGCCGAGGACGAACCCAAGGCCAAGAAGCGCGCGGCGCTGCGGGAAACCGTCGTCCTGGCAGCGATCGCGCTGCTGCTCTACTACGTCATGTTGACGTTCGTGGCACGGCCGTACCTTATTCCGTCGGAGTCCATGGAACCGACGCTGCACGGCTGTTCGGGTTGCGTCGGCGACCGGATCATGGTGGACAAGCTCACCTACCATTTCGGTTCGCCGCACCCCGGTGACGTCATCGTGTTCAAGGGGCCGCCGTCGTGGAACGTCGGCTACAAGTCGATCCGCTCGCACGACACCGTGGTGCGCTGGCTGCAGAATGCGCTGTCCTTCATCGGTTTTGTGCCGCCTGACGAGAACGACCTAGTCAAGCGCGTCATCGCGGTGGGCGGACAGACCGTGCAGTGCCGAAGCAATACCGGGCTGACGGTCAACGGCGCGCGGTTGAAGGAGCCATATCTGGATCCGGCAACGATGAACGCAGACCCGTCGGTGTACCCGTGCCTGGGCCCCGAGTTCGGGCCGGTCACCGTCCCGCAGGGGCGGTTGTGGGTGATGGGGGACAACCGCACTCATTCCGCGGACTCCCGGGCTCACTGCACCAGCACCCCCACCGACGCCATGAATGGGCTGCTGTGCACGGGTGATCCCATGGCGGGCACCGTGGAGGTGGGCAACGTCATCGGCAAGGCAAGGTTCATTGTGTGGCCGCCATCGCGATGGGGTGGTGTGAGCTCGGTGAATCCGCAGCAGAATCATTAGCCATGGCCACCACTTGGCCGCCACGGACGGTGATCCGTAAATCCTCCGGCTTGCGCACCCTGGAGTCGGCGCTGTACCGCAGCGGTCTTGGACCGGTCGCCGGAGTGGACGAGGTCGGCCGCGGGGCATGCGCCGGGCCCCTGGTGGTCGCGGCCTGCGTGCTAGGTCCCGGGCGACTGGAAAGCCTTAGCGCGCTGGATGATTCGAAAAAGCTCACCGAGAAGACGCGGGAGAAGCTGTACCCGTTGATTTGCCGTTACGCGGTGGCCTACCACGTGGTGTTCATCCCGTCGGTCGAGGTTGACCGCCGCGGCGTGCATGTGGCCAACATCGAAGGCATGCGGCGAGCGGTAGCCGGGCTGCCGGTGCGTCCCGGCTATGTGCTCAGCGACGGTTTCCGGGTGCCGGGGCTGCCGGTGCCGTCGCTGCCGGTGATCGGAGGCGACGCGGCGGCGGCCTGTATCGCCGCCGCCAGCGTGCTGGCCAAGGTCAGCCGGGACCGGTTGATGGTGGCGATGGACACCGATCATCCGGGCTATGGGTTCGCCGACCACAAGGGCTACAGCACCGGTGCGCACTCTGCCGCGCTGAACGAGCTGGGCCCGTGTCCCGAACATCGGTATTCCTTCATCAATGTCCGGCAAGTGGCAACCGGGTCGGGCAGCCGGGTGGTGGCAGAGTGCCGGCCGGGCGACGATGCGGGCCGGGACTGGCCCGAGAAGGAGCCCGGCAATCTAGCCGAGCCGGGCCCACCGGTTCAACAGGCCGCCAACAGGTGGGGAAAGATGGAACCGTGGTCGCCCGGCGACGATGCGGAGCGTCCTCGGTCCGAGGAGGAGCTGGGCAATCAGGTACGGCCCGAATGGGCTGAGTGGGCAACGGAGAAGGACGGCTGAGCAGATGAGTGCCGAAGATCTCGAAAAGTACGAAACCGAGATGGAGCTCTCGCTGTACCGCGAATACAAGGACATCGTGGGCCAGTTCAGCTACGTGGTGGAAACCGAGCGTCGGTTCTACT